>CAZGHJ010000085.1:0-11291 GCA_964525355.1 uncultured Roseicyclus sp. | reverse complement strand
CTGACCTGTTCGCGCAGGATCGATACCGTCATCGAGATCAGAAGGTAAATGCCCGTGAAGACCAGAAGCGCCAGCGCCGTGTTCTCGAAGGCGCGCGGATAGGCCGGCGCGTCGGGCGCCACGGGAAACACGCCCACCAGCAGGTAGAGCGACTGGCGGTTGGCCTCGATCCGGGCGGTCTCCATCTGCTGCAACGCCTGGGCCAGCATCATCTGCCGGGTTTCCAGGTCGGCCTGCGCGATGATGAGTTCGGACTGGATGCGCGCCAGCGACACCTCGTCGCCGCCGGTGTCGGTCAGCCCCGCGCGCAGGTCGTCGATCAGCGCCTCGAGCCGGTCGATGTTGCGCTCGGCCAGCTCGACCCGCGTCTCGTTCGGACGCGGCACCGCCAGAAGCTCGTCGAGGCGCAGCCGCTCCTCCTGCAACTGCATCTCGAAATTCGCGATCTGCCCGAAGACGGTCGAGACCTCGGCCTCGGTCGACAGCACGCCGCGCTGCTCCTGGAGGTCGAGCACGCGGTCCTGCGCTTGCAGGACACGCGCCTCGGCATCCTCGAAGCTGTCGCGTGCGCCGGTCATCTGATCGGCGCGCAGCCGCTGGCTCATCTGGTCCACGCGCTCCTCGGCGTAGCGGATCAGCGCCTCGGAAAAGGCCTGGCTGACCTCAGGATCGGCCGCGGCCACCTCCATGCGGATCAGCCCCTCGGTGGGATCGTAGCCGATCTGCAGGTGGCGGCGGTAGGTGGCATAGACATCCTCCATCGTCGCCTCGGGCGCGATTCGCGTCAGCGGATCGATATCCTCGTCGGCGAAATGCGCGCGAAACCCAAGCTCCTCTTCCAGCCGCAGCATGGCCTCGCGGCTTTCGAGATAGGCCTGGACGGTGATGCTTTCCTGCTGGGTCGCAAAGCCCGAGCCGCCCAGAAGACCGCCGAGACCGCCGGCCCCGGCCGAGGCGCCATCGGCCTTCTGGATCACGAACTCGGTATTGGTGGCGTAAAGCGGCGTGGCGACGCGGAAATAGTAGTAGCCCACCAGCAGCGTCGGCAGCAGCACGAAAAACGCCAGCCGCGTGGCCAGCAGGACAAGCTTGCGCCGCCGTCGCCGGGCGATGTCGCGCTGGACCTTCATGATCTCGGCGGTGCGTTCATCGGCCCCCGAACGCCGCGGCGGCGCGGGCCGGGGCGGCACCGCGGGCTGCGTCCGGGGCGCCGGGGCGGGAAGCCGGGCCTCGGGCTCGGCGCGTCCGGGGGGCGCGTCGGCGTCGCCGGGCGCGGCCGGTTCGGGCCGGCGTTCGGGCTCCGCCTCCGCCTCGGGCGCGGCCTCGGCCTCGGCCGTGTCGCCGATCACGATCTCCATCGCGCCGGCGCGGGCGAAAGGGTCGATGCCGCGATGCCGCAGGAGGCGGACCGCATCGAGGTCGGACATGGCCTTGAGCCCGCGTTTCTGGGCGATCCGGCGCGCCATGCGCAGCTGTCGCCCGGTCAGGCCCTCGGCGCGGATCGCGTCAAGCTCGTCCTCCACGGTGAGGGGCGGGGCGTCGGCCTGCGGCGCCGGCCCGGACGCGCCGGCCTGCTGCCGGTCATGGGCGGCCGAGCCCGGAAACGGGTCGGGCCCGAAGCCGTCGGGGGTGGCCGCGGGCCGGGGCGAGGCGCCTTCGGTCTCGGGCGTGCGCCGGACGGCCTCCGCCGCACCGCCGCCGCCGCTGCCGCGGATGCGGAATTTCCTAGCCGTGGGTTTCGTGGTCATAAATCTGCCTGGCCTCTTCCAGGGTGTCGAATTCGTGCAGGCGTCCGTCGCGCAGGACGGCCGCCTTCCGCGCGAATTTCTCCAAGGTCTGCATCTGGTGGGACACGATCACAACCGTCGAGTTGCGAATCCGCTCGGCCAGGATGCTGCCGGCGCGGCGGTTGAACTCCGCATCGGTCGAGGCGGGCATGCCCTCGTCGATGAGGTAGATGTCGAATTCCAGCGCGAGCAGGAGCGAGAAGTTGAACCGCGCGCGCATGCCCGAGGAATAGGTGCCCACGGGCATGTCGAAATATTCCTCGATCTGGCAGACCCAGCGGCAGAACGCCTCCACGTAGTCGGGGTCGAGCCCGTAGAGCCGCGCCACGTAGCGGGCGTTCTCGGTCCCGGTCAGCCGGCCGATCACCCCGCCCATGAACCCCAGCGGAAAGGAGATGCGGCAATCGCGGTAGATGCGCCCCTCGTCGGGTTTTTCCAGGCCCGCCATCATCCGGATCAGCGTCGTCTTGCCGGTTCCGTTGGGCGCGAGGATGCCGAGCGAATAGCCCAGATTGACCGTGAAGGACGCGCGATCGAGGATCACCTTGCGCCGCTCTCCGGTCCAGAAGGTTTTGGAAACGTTGGCGAATTCCAGCATGCAGTGCGCGCTGCCCCTTCTGAGCGTGTCCTGGTCGCGGCCGGCCCCGTCCCCGTGGCGGCGGTCGCGCGGCAGATCGGCATGATGCCGTGTCGCACCGTCTTTATGACGTTCCCGGTTAACATGGCACTTCTTTTGTGCCGGACCGCCCGCGTCGGCGATCCCATGCCGGCGATCCGCTCCGACGCGGCCCCGACCCGCGTGGGGGCGCGTCAGGCCAGCGCCGACCAGGCCATGCCGGCCGCCACCGCACCCACAAGCGCAAGGCCCAGGTAGGCGGCGAAGACGCGCGGCTTGACCAGCGCCCAGACGGCCACGGCGGCGGGGATGGAACTGACGCCGCCGGCGATCACGAAGGACATCGCCGCGCCGGGGCTCATCCCCTGCTCGATCAGGCCCGCCATGAGCGGCACGGCGGCATAGCCGTTCAGGTAGGCCGGGGCGCCCACCAGCGCGCCGAGGACCACCGGACCCAGGCCGGCCCCGCCGATGACCTGCGCGATCAGGTCGGCCGGCACGTAGCGGATCAGAAGCGCCTGGAGCAGGTAGGCGAAGAGAAGCCACTTGCCCAGAAAGACGAGGTTTTCCAGCGTGGCCGTGCCGAAGATCCGGCGACGCTCGGCCTCGGTCCAGAAGCGCCAATCGGCGCTCAGCCGCTTCGCCTTGCAGCAGCCGCCCGCGGAGGGGCTGCGCGCCCTGAGCGGATCGGCAAAGACCGGCGAGGTCGCCAGGAGCTTCACCGTCAGCCCGCCCGCAAGCCCCAGCGCCACGGCCGCGACCGTCTTGGCGACCGCGAAATCGAAGCCGAGCCCGCCCGCGGTGATCGAGAACATCGCGGGGTCCATGAGCGGCGAGGACAGCCAGAAGGCCATGACCGCCGACAGCGGTGCCCCGGCCGCCAGAAGGGCCGCGACGAAGGGGATGACCTGGCAGGAGCAGAAGGGCGACAGTCCGCCCACGATGGCCCCCATCAGGATCATGCGCGTCTCGCGCCCCTTGAACGCGCCGTCGAGCAGGCGTTCCGAGCCGGTGGCCTTCAGGACGCCGATGGCGACGACGGCAAAGAGGATGAAGGGCAGGGTGCCGAGGAAATGCTCCATCATCTCGGCCAGCGTGGGCATGACCGCCGGGCGGTCGAACAGGGCGAGGACGGCCACGATGGCCACCCCGGCGACCAGAACCTTGTCGACCCGGTCCCAGGCGGCGGCCAGCGGGCGGCGGTGGTGGGTCAGATCAGCCATCGGAGACGGTCCTTGCATGGGGGCTGGCGCCCCGGTCGGCGCAGCATTCGGAGATGAGAAAGCTCGACAGCGCCTCGACCTCGGCGATCACCACCGAGCAGAGAACGCGCCGCCCCTCACGGCGCTGCTCGACCAGACCGGCCGAGACGAGGTGCCGGACATGGTGGGTCAGGACGGAGCCCGTCACGCCCACATCCGCACCGAGTTGCCCGATGGGAAGGCCCTCGCCACCCGCGCGGACAAGCCGGCGCAGAATGGACAGCCGCGCCTCGGACCCCAGCGCGGCGAAGGCGGTGGCGGCGCGGGTCAGGGCGGGAATCGGTCCGGGTGTCAGTTCCATGTTTCTATCATTATAGAAATATAGAATTCACGTCCAGCACCTTTTCCGCCCCGCGCGCGACGCTAGGCTGGCATCCATGGAATACGCCAGGCTCGCCAGGGAGATCTCGCGCTGCGCGATCTGCGCCGATCGCTTCGCGGCGACGCAAACGGCCCATGCCCCGAGGCCGGTGGTCTGGTTCAGGCCGGGCGCCCGCGTGCTGATCGCGAGCCAGGCGCCGGGGCTGCGCGTGCACGAGGCCGGCACGCCGTTCTGGGACCGCTCGGGCCAGAGGCTGCGCGACTGGATGGGCGTGGACGAGGACACGTTCTACGACCGCGGCCGCATCGCGATCGTGCCCATGGCCTTCTGCTTTCCCGGCTATGACACAGCGGGGGCGGACCTGCCGCCGCCGCCGGTCTGCGCCAGGACATGGCGCGCCTCGGCCATGGCGGCGCTGCCGGGGATCCGGCTGACGCTGCTTGTCGGGGCCCATGCGCAGGGCTGGCACCTTGGCGGGAAGGCGTCGGTCCGCGACCGCGTGGCGGCCTGGCGCGACCATGCGCCCGAGGTCTTTCCCTTGCCCCATCCGTCCTGGCGCAATACCGCGTGGCTCAAACGCAACCCCTGGTTCGAGGCCGAGCTTCTGCCGGCGCTGCGGGCCAGGCTGGGTGAGGTCCTGGAATGAACACCGCGCTCGACACCGCTTTTGCCCGGATGCAGGCCGCCGGCGAGGAGGATGGGGCTGCGCGCCTTCACTGGTTCGACCGGCTCGCCGCGTCGGAACTGTTCCTCCTGCTCGAGGCGGAGGCCGAGGGCGACCGGGTGCGCCCGCGTGTCTTCGAGGTGGAGGGCGGCGCCTTCGTCTGCGTCTTCGACCGGGAGGAGCGCCTGGCGGGTTTCGCTGGCGAGGCCGCGCCCTATGCCGCGCTGTCGGGCCGGGCGCTGGCGGGCATGCTGGCGGGGCAGGGGCTTGGCCTCGCGGTCAATCTCGGCACCGGGGCCGAGATGCTGCTGGACGAAGAGAGCCTCGCGTGGCTGTCGGACCTGCTGGCCCGGCGGCCCGACGCGGTGGAGGAGGCGCCCCGGGAGGTCGCCGCGCCCGCCGGCCTGCCGGACACGCTTCTGTCCGCGCTCGACGCGCGGCTTGCCACGGCCGCGGGGCTGGCGGAAACGGCCGTGCTGGTCGGGGTGCGCTATGGCGGCGGGGGGCGGGGGCACCTGCTGGCCTTCCTCGACGCCGTGCCGGGGTCCGAGCCGTCGCTCGCGCAGCTCGTGGGCGAGGCGTTGAGCTTTTCCGGGCTGGAGGCCGGCACGCTCGACGTGGGGTTCTTCCGCGCGGGCGAGCCGGTGGCGGAGCGGCTCATGCGGGTCGGTCTGCGCTTCGATCTGCCCGCGCCGGAGGCGCCGGACGCAGGCGCGCCCGCCGCTCCGGGGAGCGATCCCGACCGGCCGCCGCGCCTGCGCTGAGGTCGCGCGGGCGAGGGGCCAGCCCCTCGCGCTCCCCGCCGTATTTTCGACAAGAAGAAGGAGGGGTCAGTAGCCCGCGTCGCGGTCCACGAGATGCAGGAAGGGCTCGCCCGCCTCGCCGCGGCGGATGTTCTCGGCGATGACGCGGGCGGCGGAGGGGGCGCGGGTCTCGGACGCGATATGGGGCGTGACGGTGACCTTCGGGTGCGCCCAGTAGGGGTGCTCGGCGGGCAGCGGCTCGGTCCGGAAGACATCGAGCGTGGCGTGGCCCAGGTGGCCGCTGTCGAGTGCGGCCAGCAGGGCGTCGTCGTCGATCAGGGGGCCGCGGCCGGGGTTGATGACCACCGCGCCCCCGGGGAGCAGGGCGATCCTGCGGGCGTCGAGGGTGTTCTCGGTGGCCGGCGTGTCGGGCAGGAGCAGGACCACGATCTCCGCCTCTGCCAGCACGGCGTCGAGACCGTCCGCGCCCGACCGCGTCTCCACCCCCGCGATCGCCTTGGGCGAGCGCGACCAGCCCAGCACCCGGAAGTTCAGCGCCGCGAGCGCCTGCGCGCAGGCCGCGCCGAGCACGCCGAGGCCGAGGATCGCCACGCTGCGGTCCCGCGCCAGCGGCGGCGCGCTGCCCGCGCGCCAGATGCCGTCCTGGCCGAGGATATGGGTGTCCATGCCGAGATGGTGGCGCAGGACGTGGCCCGTGACCCATTCGACCATGCCCTCGGTCAGGCCCTCGTCGACCATCCGCGCCAGCGGCACCTTGAGCGTGGGGTTGCCCGTGACGTCCTCCACGCCCGCCCAGAGGTTCAGCACGGCCTTGAGCCGGGTCATCGGCGTGAAATCGGTCAGCCCGCTGTTGGGGGCGTAGACGATGTAGTCGACGTCTTCCGGCGCGGCTTCGGTGGTCAGGGTCGCCTGCCCGAGGCCCGCTTCGGCCAGCGCGCGGCGCAGCGGCGCCTCGTAGGTTTCCCAGCGCTCGGTCTTCGCGGCGAAAAGGATGACGGGCGCGCGGTCTGGCATGGCGGGATCCTCGGGGCTGGGGCGTGTCGGGTCTGCGGCTACCAGCGCCGGCGCGCGCCGTCTAGCGGGGACGATGAACGTGCGCCGATTGCACCAGCCCGAAGGCCACCATCAGCACCAGCATGGCCGAGCCGCCGTAGCTGACCAGCGGCAGGGGCACGCCGACCACGGGCGCGAGACCCATGACCATCGCCATGTTCACCGCGAAATAGAGGAAGAACGCCACCGCGATCCCCAGCACCAGAAGCGAGGCGTAGCGGTCCCGCGAGGCCATCGCCGTGACGATGCAGAAGGCGAGGATGAGGATATAGAGCACCAGAAGCGACACCGCGCCGACGAAGCCGAATTCCTCGGCCAGCGTGGTGAAGATGAAATCGGTGTGCTTCTCGGGCAGGAAGTTCAGCCGCGACTGGGTGCCCTCCATGAAGCCGCGGCCGGTCCAGCCGCCCGATCCCAGAGCGATCTGGCTCTGGGTGATGTGATAGCCCGCGCCCAGCGGATCCTGGCTGGGGTCGAGAAAGGTGTCGATCCGGCGATACTGGTAGTCCTGCAGAAGCTGCCAGGGCGTGCCCCGGGATGTCAGCACCGCCGCCACGGCGCCTGCGCCCGCCGCGATCACGCCGGCGAAATAGGCCCAGTGCACACCGGCCAGGAACATCACCGCGCCGCCCCCCATCAGCAGCAGAAGCGCGGTCCCGAGGTCGGGCTGGCGCAGGGTCAGGAAGACCGGGATCGCGATGATCGCCACCGGGATGACCACGTGGAGGGGCCGGGAGACCTTGTTCAGGTCGAGCCAGTCGTAATAGGCGGCCAGCACCATCACCAGGGTGATCTTGGTCATTTCCGAGGGTTGCAGGCGCATGAAGCCGAGGTCGATCCAGCGCTGGGCGCCCATGCCGATCGTGCCGAAGAACTCCACGTAAACCAGCAGGAGCACCGACAGCCCGTAAGCCAGCCCCGAGAGGTTGCGCCAGAACCAGATGGGCACCATCGCCACGATCAGCATCAGCACGAGCCCCAGGGCGAAGCGCTGCGCCTGCGGCTCGACCCAGGGGCTGACGGAGCCGCCGGCCACCGAATAGAGCATCAGGAGGCCAAGGCAGACCACCGCGACCAGAAGCAGGATCAGCGCCCAGTTCAGGTAGAGGATCTTGCGCCAGCCCGTGGGCGTGGATTTGACGTTGTATTCGAGGAAACTCATGTGCGGTCCCGCCCCGTGACGTCGCCGCCCGCGGCGCGGCCCGAGGGCACGGGCGGCTCTGCCAGGAGCGGCAGGCGGCGGTGCATCTCCTCGATGTCCCGGCGCTGGCTGACCGGGTAAAGCTCGGGCGGGGGCACGTCGCCCACCTGCGCGCGCAACAGGATGTCGCGCGCGATGGGGGCGGCAACGGCGGACCCGCCGCCGCCATGTTCCACCACCACCGAGACCGCGTAGCGCGGCGCGGTGTGCGGCGCATAGCCCACGTAGAGCGCGTGGTCGCGCCGCTCCCAGGGCAGGTCGGCGTTGGAGATCACGCCCGCCGCCCGTTCGGCCGCGCTGATGTTGCGGACCTGGCTGGTGCCGGTCTTGCCCGCGACGTGGTAGGCCTCGTCCATCACCCGGCTGCCGAAGGCGGTGCCGCGGTTGTCGTTGTTCACCCGCCACATGGCGCGGCGCATCATCTCCAGGTGCTCGGGCGCAAGGCCCAGATCGGGCGCCTGGGCCATCGGTTCGCGCCTTCCGTCGATCGAGCTGATGAGGCGCGGCCGGATCTCGCGGCCCGTCGCCAGCCGCGCCGTCATCAGCGCCAGTTGCAGCGGCGAGGTCAGCACGAAGCCCTGCCCGATGGAGGCGTTGAGTGTGTCGCCCACCACCCAGTCCTCGCCCCGGTTGCGGCGCTTCCACGCCATCGTGGGCGCCAGCCCCTCGGCGATGCCCGACAGCGGCAACTCGTGGCGCACGCCGCAGCCCAGCCGCAGCGCCATGGCCGAGATCGCCTCGATGCCGACGCGCTGCGCCACCTCGTAGAAGTAGACGTCGCAGCTTTGGGAGATGGACTCGATCAGGTCCACCCGTCCGTGGCCCTGGCGCTGCCAGCAATGGAAGCGGCGGTCGCCCAGCTCGACATGGCCGGAGCAGTTGACCGTCTCCTCCGGCTCCACCACGCCGGCCTCCAGCGCGGCGAGCGCCACGATCATCTTGTAGGTGGACCCGGGCGGATAGAGCCCCTGCGTCGCCTTGTTGGCGAGCGGGCGGTAGGGATCCTCGTTCAGCGTGGTCCACTGCGCCTGGCTGATGCCGCGCACGAAGAGGTTGGGGTCGAATGTGGGCGCCGAGGCCAGCGCGAGGATGTCGCCCGTGGCGCATTCCATGACCACCGCGCCCGCGCTTTCGCCGGTCAGCCGCGCCTCGACATAGTTCTGGAGCCCTGCGTCGATCGTCAGCTGCACGTCCGAGCCCGCTTGAGCGGGGTTGCGGTCCAGCTCGCGCATCTCGCGGCCGGCGGCGTTCACCTCGACCTGCTTGCTGCCCGCCCGGCCGCGCAGGACGGCCTCCATCCGCGCCTCGATATTGGAGCGCCCGACCTGGAAATCCGGGATCTGCAGGACCGGGTCGGTGTCGCCGGTCTGCTGGATGTAATAGTCCGAGACCGGGCCCACATAGCCCACCACATGGGCGAAATCCGCGCCCAGCGGATAGACCCGGCCAAGCCCCACCTCGGGGTTCACGCCCGGCAGGGCCGGGGCGTTCACGGCCACCGCGGACAATTCCTGCCAGCTCAGGCGGTCGGCGATGGTCACCGGCACGAAGGGTGGGCGGCGCAGGATCTCGGCGCGCGCGCGCTCCAGCGAAACGAGGTCGAGATTCACCACGCGGCCAAGTTCCTCGAGCACCGCGTCGATGTCGCCCGCGTCCTCGCGCACCAGGGTGATGCGGTAATTCTGGTCGTTGCCCGCCAGAAGCACGCCGTTGCGGTCGAAGATCAGCCCGCGCTCGGGCGGCAGGAGCCGGATGTTCACCCGGTTCTCCTCGGCCAGCAGGCGGAAATCGCTGGCGCGGTCCACCTGCAGGTGATGCATCCGCGCCGCCAGCACCGCCGAGGTCGTCAGGAACAGCCCGCCCATGACGATGGCCCGGCGCCCGATCAGGCGCGTGCTCTCCTCGATCTCTCGCTGCGTGCGCTTCATGGCGGTCGGTATGTCCTTGTCGGCCCGGTCGGCTCAGAGGGGTTCGAGATCGGCCGGACCCAGCTTACGCAGTCCGAAGACGAATTTCGAGACCGCCACGACCACGGGGTAGATCGCCACGGTGACGATCCCGTGAGTGAGGCTCAGCCCCAGGGGCGGCGGATCGACGAAAAGAAACCACAGGATCACGCGCTCGGCCAGCACCATGAAGGTCACCGCGCCCGCGATCGCGCCCCATTCCACGAGAAACGGGAATTCCGTCATCTGCAGCCGCCGCCGGCGCAGGCTTTCGGAGGCGATCACCGCCAGCGCCGTCCACAGGCCCGGCGGCCGCTGGAACAGGAAATCGGCCAGCAGGAAGACGCCGACGATCACCCCGAGCGGGACAATGGCGGGCTGCCGCAGGAGCCAGGCGAAGGTCAGCGCCAGCAACAGGTCCGGCCCCGGCAGGCCCGTCTCGCCCAGGCCCAGCGGCAGCAGCCGCAGCGACATCAGGATCAGGCACAGAAGGACGAACAGGGTGCGGAAGGTCCAGACATGGCGCGCGGAGGTGGCCGAACTCATGGCTGGCCCGCCCCGCTGCCGCCGACCTGCACCGCCTCCGCCGCGTCGCCCGGCGCAGGGTCGGCGTCGGCGTCGGCGTCGGCCGCGTCCTCGGCGGGCAGGGGCCAGGGCGGCCCCACGAGGCTGCCGGGATCGTCGAGCGTGGTGCCCGGATGGCTGCGCATCACCCGCAGGAACTGGAGCCGCACGAGATCCGCCGACAGCCGCGCGCGCAGGCGGCCGTCGGTCGTCTCGACCACCTGCCCCACCAGAAGGCCCGGCGGAAAGAGGCCGCCATCGCCCGAGGTCACGATGCGGTCGCCGGGGCTGACATCCTCGCGCGCCTCGATGAAATCCAGAAGCGGGGTCTGCGAATTGTCGCCGATCAGAAGCGCCTGCTGCCCCGAGGGCTGGATGGTGACGGGCAGGCGGCTGTTGCTGTCGGTCACCAGAAGCACGCGCGAGGTCCGCTCGCCCACGCCCGAGACCCGGCCGACAAGGCCCAGCCCGTCCATCGTGGCCCAGCCGTCGAGGATGCCGTCCCGCGCGCCCACGTTGATCAGGACCGAGCGCCGGAAGGGCGATCCGCTATCGGCCAGCACGAGGCCCGTGACGAAGGTCAGTTCGGGGTCGAGCTGCACCCGGTTCAGGTCCAGAAGCCGCGCGTTTTCCTGCTCGAGTTGCAGCGCCGCCTCGCGCCAGGCGCGCATCTGCTGCAACTCGCGGCGCAATTCCTGGTTCTGCTCGAACAGGCCCGCGTAGCTCTGGAAATCCTCGAAGATCCGCGCCAGCCCCGTGATCGGCGCCATGGCCCATTCCATGTTCGGCACCACGCTGTCGACGATGGCCGCGCGCATCCGCTCCACCCGCGGGTTGTCGATGCGCCACAGCACCACCAGCGCGACGAGGCACAGGATCAGAACCGTCACCAGCAGGCGCCGGACGGGGCGGGCATAGGCGTCGTCGTAACTGTCCCTTGCCATGGCAACCCTGGGTCAGTGGCGTGTCTGTGCCGTCCGTCGCGCGGGTCCGCGCCCGCGCGCGCTCCGCGCCGGAAGCGGTCAGCTTTCGTAATCGATCGCGTGGCGCAGGAGGTTCTCGTATTCCAGCGCCTTGCCGGTGCCGAGCGCCACGCAGTTGAGGCTCTCGTC
>CAZGHJ010000084.1:0-11307 GCA_964525355.1 uncultured Roseicyclus sp. | reverse complement strand
CGAAGGTCCGCGTCAGCCTCGAAATCACTTCCGAATGCGCCGATCAGACAGACGGAAGAGAGATGCGGAGTAAACCGTCGCGCTGGAAATATACCTAGGATACGCTCGCCGAGGGGTATGTAAGCGGGAAATGCGCCGTGCTCAGGGGGACTTCGCTCCATTGGTAGCAACGACATACGCGCAGACCGCGGCGAGGCAACTGGCGACGACGATCATCCCGGCAGAGATGCGCAGACTGACTTCTGCAAGTGCTGTGACAGTTACGATCCCGCCCAATCGAGCCGCGCTGATATCGATGCTTGTGGCGAGGGCCGCAAGGCCCCTGGGGGCAAACTTCAGGACCATCTGTGTCGAGGGCGCGTTGCTGCAGGCGAGACCGCACCCGACCAGGCATGCAGATATGACGACGAACGCCAGGTTGGCGCTGAACCCGAGCAGCACGCCGACCGCGATCAACATCGGCGCGGACACCATGATGAGACGGATGTGATGATTGTCGACCGAGTTGCGCAGCAGCGCACTCATTCCCGAAAACGACAACCAGAGAACAGATAGCACAACGCCAATTCTGGAGGTGTCTGTTCCCGATTCTGCAAGAAAAAGTGGAACGCGGAAAAGATAGAAGGTGATTGCGCCGTAGGTTGCAAAGACATAAGCGAATGTTAACCAAAGCTCTCGCGTCTTGAAAAGCTGACCGTAGCTGCCAGCTTTTTCATTTGCTGGCGTGGGTTTTTCCAGCTTTTGCGATGTTGCGAGGAACAGTAGGGACACGCCTGCGACACTCGCGATCAGAAGGAATGCCAGGTTCCAGTTCTCATCGTTCAACATCGTCCCGTAGGCCAAAGGCGCGAAGGCCGCGATGTAACCTGCGGTACTACCCCAAAGAATGAGCGTTCGGCCGGGCCGATCCGGAACGGCTTGGGTCAGGAGAACCGGTATCAGGGGAGAAAACATGCCCGCGCCCAAGCCTTGGCATATTCGCCCGACAATCAACGCAGGATTGCTGGTCGCGAGGTAGATCAGGACGGACCCGGCCAGAAACAGCACAACGCCGAAGCTGAACACCTTCGACGACTTGAAGCTGTCTCCGCCAGCGGCGCAGGCGACGATGCCCAACGCCATCGCGATGCTGTAGGCATTGAACACCCACGCCGTTTCGAGCAGCGAGAGCCCGAATTCGGCCTGTATCGACGGCAGCAAGACGGGAACGAGCGTCAGTTCCAGAACAAAGGCGATCTGCGCCGAAACCGGGCCCAGAATAGCCAGTCGTGTCGCCACTTTCGTTGTGTCGTCTTGAGCAAACTCGGGTCTTGAGGACGGTACTGACATTTGCCTCTTTCAGCCGTTGGCGACGGACCCGATGACGCTGATCCTTTTCTCGGACGCAGGTGCATTCCTCGTGGAAAGTGCGGGCTCACGCGCCATCAACCGTGGCGGGGCTTCGGCAAAGAGCGCGTGCATGTCTTCGGAATTCATCCAGATGAGGTGGTCTTCGTCGGTGATCTGCCGGTCCGGGCCGACCCAGCGCCCAGGCTCGCAATGAACGTAGCCGTAGCGTAGATGCGCGCCTTTCGCGGCCAAGGCCTTGGGGACGAGGGCGAACATGTAGGAAAGGTTCCACGTCAAGCCGGCCATTTCGAGCAGAATGCGTGACAAGGCCGCCGTCGCCCCGTGACTGCGCGGGCCTGCCAGTCCCTTCGAGCGGAGCCAGAAATCGCCGTGATACCCCACCTTTCCCGTGATCGTCTCGAGGGAACGTGGACCCACATAGGTCGTCTTGTCGGGATCGGGCGTTGAGTCGGGCGTGATGTACTTGTGCCGATGAAGCTCGAGGTGCTCCGCAAGCGACGCGCCCTGAAGGTCCAGAAGACGCACCGCTTGCGTGTGGATCAGCTCTCCGTCCGGCGCGAAACCACAGATCCAGAATCCGTTGGTATGATCGACAAATGAGCACTCCACATCGAACATCGGATACATCGGTTTGCGATCCGGTTGCTGCAGACGATGGCGGCGGTACTCCTGAAAGTCGTCGCCCAGCTCCACGCGAATTCCGACATCCTCAAGCTCTCTCAGGACACCGCCAAAGCGCTTGACAGCGTTAAACAGTCGGTATGGTCCGATGCGCATATCTCTAGCTCCCAGCAACTCGGCCCGCCGCAAACCGGCGAGGCCAGACACCCAAGCCTCATTAGGCATCGATTGGTTAATGTAGCGTTGCCTCGAGGCACTTGGATGACCAAACGGAAAAAGAATCCGGGGCCGGCGAAGTGTTGCCATGGACGAGCAGGCTTGGCTTCGGAAATCGCCAAACCTACGACAAGGCTATGTTGCATTCGCAAGGATCGACCATGCGTTTTCCTCGTCCCACCCCCCAATATTAACAAGGCGTTACATCGTGCGACACTACTCGTACGGAGGCGACCCGAATCTTGCAAGAAAGATCACGCCATTGGGTGGGCAAATCTTAAGAGATGGTTAATTCCAGGCCGCGGGAGCCTGAGATGAACTGGGAGGTCGGGCCGCGCTGCGACCGCACTGGACGAGTAGATTTTTAACGATATTGCACATTTGGCGCCCAATTTTTGCCGGGAGCATCCAGGAAATTCGCGCGCAAAGATTTGGTGCGATATGGCGTTCGAAATTCAATTCAATCAGCTTGAACAGATCTCCTTTCCTCCGGAGGGGGCAGTCAACACACGCAGGGGCAGGCCCGTGGAAGGGCCTGGTGGCAGATGGGTGCCCTGCGCGACGGCGCTGGAGGGTGGCACCTTCATCGCGTGCCTCTTCGAGGTTGGTGCGGGGCGGCGGCAAGTCTGTGGTGATGCGACGCCACGGCTTTCCGAAACGGAAGCACTCATGCGGGCCGCCGATCTTGCCGCGATCGCGGCGGCGTGATCGCGGTTCACCGCATCTTGCCACGGGAGCAGTCGCTCCGAGCGTGATGGTCGCCACCTAGCCCGCTTCCTCCATGCGGCTGCCTCCCCGTGACGACCCATCGGACGCCGTCGCGGGCCACAGCTGGCCGCCTGTCTCGAGCAGCACCGCCTTCAGGTCGTCCGCGCTCATCGGGCGGCCGAAGAAGTAGCCCTGCAGATAGTCGCACCCCAATTCGCGGACGACGCGCGCGTGCTCCGCTGTCTCGACGCCTTCTGCGACGATGCGCATTCCAAGGCTCTTGCCGATGCCGACGATCGAGGACACCAAGGGATGCTTGCTGTCGTCCTCCACGATCGGCTGAATGAACGATCGGTCGATTTTCAGAATGGACGGGCGGATCTCCAGCAATCCGCTTACGGATGCATGGCCGGTGCCGAAATCATCGAGCGCAATCGTCACGCCGATATCGTCAAGTTCGTCGATGGTCCAGCGCACGTGGTCCCCAAGCCGATCGAGGTAGACGGATTCCAAAATCTCGATCGTCAGCCGGTGCGGTGCTATCCCCGAACTTCGAATGTCGTGGATGAAGGTCGGGTCCATCAAGCGTGCCGCCGAGACATTTATGGCAGCCCTTGGCAGCATCACGCCGGCCTCATCGAGACTGGAGAGGGCCGACTTCAAGCCGGCGAACACGATCTCATCGATGCGCTTGAGGATCCCCACATTTGCCGCGGTTTCAAGAAATGCACCCGGAGCGAGGATACCCCGCGTGGGATGATCCCATCTGACCAAGGTTTCGGCCGACGCCAATTCGCCGGTCCTTGCGTCGACGATCGGTTGGAAGAAGGGGATGAATTCCTGCCTGTCGCAGGCCAGGAACAGGTCTGCGGCCAGCTTCTTTTTTGCCATCGACTCGGCGTGCATCTGCTCGGTGAAAAACGACCACCTTCCCGTGCCCTGCGCTTTCGCGTGATAGAGCGCTTCGTCGGCATAGGCGACGATGCGTTCGGGAGACCTCGTGGTCGTCTTGGCAATGGCGACACCGATGCTTGTGCTGCAGGATGTCGACTTTCCGTCGCAGAAGAACGGAGCCTGCATGGCCTGCACGATGTCATCGGCCAGTCCGCTTATGGACAAGGCGCTGTCGCCCAGCGGACGCAAAATCGCGAACTCGTCGCCACCCAGGCGCGCGATCAGATCGTCGCCGGTCGTGAACTCCCGCAGGATGTCGGCAACGGAAACCAGCAGGTTGTCGCCGGCCTCGTGGCCGAGTGTGTCATTGACGAACTTGAACCGGTCCAGATCGATATAGAGGACGGCAAACTCCCGGCCTTCTTCCTTGAGGCGCTTGATCCACGTCTTGACCTCGACTTCGAAATGACGGCGGTTGGACAGTCCCGTCAACGCGTCTTCGTTGGCGTCTTTGGCAACGGATCTTGCCATTTTTTGAAGCCGCGCATTCTCCAGTTCGAGAGCGTGCAGTTTCCATGACAGATCGGTGCCGTCCTCTGCCAGAGACACGAACTCGCTTTGCTTGTCGTCGTGGGGCGTTCGGCGCTCTCTTTCGCCGAGGTCGATAATGGAGCACAGCCACCAATGATCTCCGGTCGCGGGGTCGGACAAATGTGTCCAGGTCATGCGCTGGAGATAGGTTTCCCCGCCTTTTCGGTTATTTATGGCCTCGGTCTGGAAGTTTTCCCAATTCATCAGCTTCTCGATGATGAAGAGGTGTACGCCATGTTCGAGGTTGGGCCCGATCAATATGGTCCCGCGCTGCCCCAAGGCCTCCCTGGACTCGTAGCCCGTGATCTTGGTGAATGCTCTGTTGCACCATTTGAGCTCCATGATCGCGCCGTCCTCAGGCGACGCCAACGCCAAGGCGAGACCTTCCGTACACTTGTCGCCGATCTGATCGAGTATCGCTGCGGGGACCATCGAACACACTTGCTGTCGCCTTCGGCCGTGGTACCGAAGCCAGCATGCGAAACCCTTAACCTACGCGATGCCCGGGAACCTCTTTGTCTAAAATTGAATGGAACATTGTGGTATCCGCAAGGCTGGCCACCAGGAGGCCGGGGTGAGGGTAAGCACGCTCAAATCCCAAGCTGCGCGACAAGGCCGCCACAGACCCCGCGTCTCATCTTCCTGTGCGGAATCCGCTTCGAAATTCCCCCTCGTTTGGACGAGGCGGGCATGACGAAGCAGATACGCGTCCACACCCACGATACCGGAAGGCGCCGTGTCAGCCATGTCGCCGTTTTCTGCGGCTGGCGAGGGCATCGACCAGATCCGGGACGCTGGACCGCAGCTCCTCCGGCACGACGGCATCGCCGAACCGGCCGACAAGCAGTCGGAGAATGGCGTGCACCGAATTTGCACGCATCCCGGGGTCGCGGAAAAGGCGCGTCGACACGTAGTTTAGGAACCGCAGATACGCGCAGGCGCGCTCGCGCGAGAAGGCCATGACGATGGCGCGGGAGCGGAACGACGGGCGGAACGGGTCGGTGAAGAGGGGATCGAAGACCGTGGTGCGGGGGCGGACGCGGTAGAGCTCGCGGCGCGCCTTGGCCAGATCGTCCCAGTTCCCGGCCGCCGCCAGGGCCTGGCACTTGATGAAGAGCGTGTAGACTTGGAACTCGGATCCGAAATCGGTCAGCCCGAGGGCCTGGTCGATGCCGGGGATCGCGTCCTCCGGGCGGCCGTCGAAGGACCGCAACTGCCCGACGATGGCAAGCGAGGAGGCGATGCTGGTGCTGTCTCTGAGGCCATGCTCGGCCAATTCCATCGCCGGAGCGTCGTAGCCCCGGTCGAGGAAGAACAGGAGCTTGGCCGCCATGATGCGGTGCGTGGGCTCCCTCAGCGCGGGCAGGGCCGACAGGACGAGATCCTCGATTTTGGCCTCGTCCTCCCGGCAGGTCTCTTCGCGGCGGAAGAACAGCTCTGCGCCGCGCAGGATGTATTTCGAGTGGATGTGGGTGGCGTGGAAGAGCTTCAGTACCGGGTCGTCCGGATCCTGCTCCAGAAGGCTCTTGAGGCGGAGGTCGTTGCGGTCCCACGAGGCATTGTCCCCCACCGGCAGGCCCGCTGCGGCATGCATCGCCACGGGCAGGGGCGATTCTGCGTCCACCGCGACGAGCGACTGCCATGTCCGGCCGAGCAGGAGCTTCACCGCATCGCAGGCCGTGTTTCGCAGGTCGCGACTTTTGCCGTCCAGCCTCCGGCGCAAGACGGCGAGGACCGCGCCCGTGGCCGGCTGTCGCGTCGTCATGATGCACTCGAGCGCGCCGGCCTCCAAGAAGAAGGTCAGCTCGATGCTCTGGGCCTGATCACCGGCCATACCGGGCGCGTAGGCGTCCGGGGCGAATTCCGCCCGCTGCCCCTCGGCCATCTCGTCCGACACCGCGCCCAGGATCTCCTCGGCGAAACGGCGGGCGGCGGCGGCGTGGCTTCCGATCTTCTCCAGACCGCGCATGGGGCCAACGAGAATGTCCGCGGGCGGGGCTTCGTCCGGCACGGCATCGCCCAGCCATCGATATCCCTCGCCGTAGCGGGTGAGGATGTATTTCGGCGCCCTCGGGTCGTCGGACAGCTTCCGGCGGATGCGGCTGATGAGGTAGTCGATGTTGCGGTCGTTCCGGTCGGACCCCTCGCCAGAGATCGCATCGAGCAGCTGGTTGCGCGTGATCGTCCGCCCGGGGCGTTCCGAGAGGACGCGGAGGGTTTCCGCCTCGGCGCGCGTGAAGGTGATCTGCTCTCCATCGGCGCCAAGGCCGGCGGAGAAGTCCGGGCTGAAAACGATCCGCTTGAAGGTCTTGTGCTCGTTCATCGCCGTCGCAGTGTCGCCGGGCTTTCGTCCGACCGCCACCCCTCCATTCTCAGAATCGTAGCGCGGCGCGGAACCAGCGCCGTCCTTCGCCCTCCGGGGTCGTGGCCGAGCCGGGGCTCTCCCGCACGTCGCTCAGCGAGATCTCGGCGACCCAGTCCGCGGCGAGCGCCCGGACGCCGAGGTTGACGCTCGACCAGTCCTCCTCGCGGCCGTCGCGCAGGTCGTTTTCGTTCAGTGTCATGCGTCCGCCGTCGATACCGGCGAAGGCCTGAACCCAGAGCGGGTTGCCGGGCCGCGGACGGCCGAGATTGGCGGCGAGTTCGCCGCGCCCGGCAATGCAGCTGTCCCCGAGCAACTCGGAGATGTCGAAACCGCGGCTGTAGGCATTCGTCTCGAAGCCGCATTTCTGCGAGACCGGAAGGGAGTCCCGTGACACCTGTCCGACGATGCCGGCGTTGATGGCCCAGGGCCCTCGCAGCGGCAAGGAGCCCTCGGCGCTCGCCGAGAACCTCAGGAAGGTGTCGGAGGCGCCGGGATCGCTGGCCAGCGCGGCCGGTGTCGCGGATGCCCCGAAATCGGCCACGCCGGCGCTGAGCGCGGCGCCCAGCCGGCTCTGCCGTCCGAGGGGACGTCCGGCGGTGCGGCGTATGCCGATGAAGACCGATTGCACGCGCTCGTCGAGAAAGGTGGTCCCGAAAGAGGTCGCGCCCGTTTCCCGGGCGCGCAGCTCGACGATCTGGGACAGGCGCACGTCGGGCGCCGGAGAGATGTCGCGGCGCACCCCGAGCGCCACCTGTGCGCGGCCGCCCTCGATCCCGGTGCCGGCGGTCAGGGGGCCGTCCGGGACCGCGCGCGCGAGACTGCCGTTGAAATAGGCCGTCAGGTCGGGGCCGACGGCGATCCGATAGCCGAGCCCCACCGCGCCGAGTTCCGCATTGCGCGTCCGGCCCGGCCCGGCTGCGAGGGCGATCAGATCGACCTGGTCGCCCGTCCGCAGGACGTCGGCGCGGGCGTGGGCGAGCGAAAAGGCCAAAGGGCCCGCGTCCGCCGAGCCGAACCTGTCCAGGGTGAGGAAGGTCGTGGGATCGTCCACCGGCATCACCAGGGCGGTCGACCCGCGCTCCACTCCCGTGGCGCTCTCCACGCCAAGCGTTCCGAAGAATGTCTGTGCGAAAAGTGGTGTGGCGCATGCGCCGGAGATGCATGCGGCCACGGCCACCAGTGTCCGATTCACGATCCATCCCCGTGTCGTTTGTCCAGATCCGAACGGACTGGTGCAACCGGCGTCTCTGCAGCGCCATATCCATCGAAGCATAGCTTTGACTTGACGCGCGGCAACCCGCACGCTGAGTTACAAAAAAACCGGCCCGGACAAGCCGGGCCGGTGCAGTAGGGAAGTGGTACTCAAGAACCGTCGCATGGATCGCCCGGATCCGCCCGCTCTTGAAAAGCGGGTGAACCCGAACTGCGACCCAACCGTGGTCGCATGTGATTCTTGCAGAATTGTGTGAAACCCGTCGCGAAACGTGACGAAAGCGGGGGACCGGCGGCCGCCTTCCCGGTGACGTCGGTCGAAGGCCGCTGCGCGCGCTGGAGACCCCATGCAAACGATCCTGGAAACCGGCCTGCCGGTCGGCCTGTTCCTCCTGATGTTCTGGCTGGGGCTGGACCTCCGGACCGAGCATTTCACGCGCGTCTTTCGCGCGCCGCGCCTGTTCCTTCTGGGGCTTTTTCTCCAGGCGATTTCGCTTCCCGTGATCGCGCTCGGGATCCTGCTCGCCTGGCCCGTGCCGCTCTCGACGGGTCTCGCGATGGGACTGATGATCCTCGCCGCCTCGCCCGGCGGGGTCACCTCGAACCTGTTCACGCGGCTTGCGGGGGGCGACACGGCCCTGTCGATCTCGCTCACGGCGACGATGACGCTGGCATCGGTGGTGACGCTTCCGATGATCCTCGGGCTGTCGCAACTGGTGCTGCCGGACGCCGCCATCGGTCGGGCGTCGTTCGCCGGCCTGGCGGTCGGCCTTTTCGCCATGGTCGCGGTGCCGGTGGGCCTCGGGATGCTGTTCCGCGCGCGGTTCGGGCAGACGATGGCACGCGCCGAGCGGATCGCGCGCGCAGCAGCCCTCGTCGTGATCGCGGCGCTCTTCATCCTGGCGCTGGTCGAGGACATCGATGCCCTTCGCCGAAGCATGCGGGAGGCGGCGCTCCTGGCGCTGACGCTCAACCTCCTGGCGATCGGCGTCGCCGCGTCCGTTGCCCGCGCCGCGCGGGCCGCCCCGCCGCAGACCACCGCGCTGACGCTCGAGTGCGGGCTGCAAAGCACGCCGCTCGCCATGACGCTGGTCGTCCTCCTGGACCTGCCGCGGGAGGCGCTGTCCCCCGCGGCCATCTACGGCGTCTTCATGCTGATCACCGCGGGGCTCTTCGCGCTGTCGCGGGGATGGTTCGGGGCGCCGACCCGGAACGGACAGCGCGGCAGACCGGGCTGATCGCGTCCCTGCGGGACGGCTCCGAACCGCAGGGACGCGTCCAACCTTTCTGCAATGTTCGTCCGGTACGCGCCGCTCCAGGCGCCCCCGACCGGTCGTGGTCCTGCGCCATTTACGACGCTGGCGCAGGAGACACGGAAACATGAACGATGTGCCGCAAGCCGTCATGCGCGCCGCGAGGGCGGCTTGCGCAGGGCCAGATGGCGGGACGGCGGGCGGCGGTACGCCAGAGGGAGCCCCGAAGACCGCAGAGCTCCTTGACGGCACGGAAGACGCGCGTGCTCATCTTGCGTCCCTCATGGAGATCGGACCCGCTTCCCGCGGCGATCCGCTCCTGGGGGCACGGAGTTCTGACGATCCCGGATGACCCCGACCAGGTGCCGCGCCCGGTGGCGCGGGACCATGACCTCGTGCTCATCGAGGCCGACAGCTTCGACGCGAGGACCGCCTCGCTTCTCGATCGCCTCGGTGGCGGCCTGCGAGAGACGGGCGTTCCACTTCTCCTCCTCCTGCGCGACCCCTCGCCCGATGACGAGGTGCGGGCGCTGATGCACTTGCTTGTGACCGCGGTGCGAGGAAAGTTCCTCGTTCCGTGGGACACGGGGCCCGTGGCGATCTGCACCATCCTCGCGCTTGGCGCGAGCACGGCCTGCGGCCTCGTGCTCGGCCCCGTCTAGCGGCCGACGCCGGGCCGGACTTCGCCGGGCCAGATGGCCTATTCCCAGGCCCTGGCGGGCATTCTGTGGGGCGTCGTCCTTATCGGCGAGACGGTGCCGCCGCTGGTCTGGGGCGCGATCGCCGTCGTGATCGCCGGGTTCTGGCTTGTGACCCCGAGGCCGGACGCCGAGCGGTTTTGCGCAAGTCTGCGCATGCCCGCGCCCCGCACCGCGTCGAGGGCCGCGACCGGCGCGGCGTGCGGGATGCCCGATATCGGGTCCGGGACGGACACCGCGCTCACGTCGCCGACACCCGGCCGCGGCGGAGCCACGTCAGCCGCCGGATCCGTGTCAGGGTCGGACAAGAACCTGGCAGTCCGCGGCGCGGGCGCGTCGACACGCAGCGAACACCGACCGCTTGCGTCCCGCCCGGCCGAAAACATGCGGTCCTGACGGCGACAATCGTCGATCCGGCCAGTCGTGTACCGGCGCGGGCGCACGGGTCGCTGGGATCTTCGGTGCCAATCGGACGACCGGCGTCGGCGGGGCGGAGGAAGCACGTCCTCCGCCGTCAGCGTGTAGAGGCGGTCAAGCAGCCGAGGCGGTCCGGCGCCGTGGCCGCGCGGCGCGCGGGTGCGGCACCCGGCAGGTAGGCGGAGTCATCGGCCTACCAAAGGGCTGGATCGTCGAAGGCGGCGACGCAAGCCGCCGGCCCGCGCAGGGGCGTCAGCGGCGCGTCCGTCAGGGACTGGGCGATCCAGCCCTGTGGCTGCTGGAGCGGCTGCGGCGCCGGCAGGTTTGCTTCCGAGACGGGCTCGAACCCGACGCGGCCGTAGAAGGCCGGATCGCCATAGGTGACCGCGATGTCCACGCCCTCTTGCCGGAGCGCATCGAGGCCGTGGGCGATCAGCTGCTGCCCGATGCCCTTGCCCTGATGCGCCGTGGCGACCGCAACGGGGGCCATCATGAAGACCGTGCGCGGATCGCCCTCGTAGGTGAGGCGCGTGAAGAAGATGCCGCCGAGAAGCGTGCCGTCCTCCCAGGCGGTGACGACGCGCAGATCCTGGGCCTGCGTCTCCGTGATCAGCCGGCGCGCGAGAGCGCCGATCAGCGCGCCTTCCTCTGCGCCCTCCGACGCGGTGAAGGTCGCCGAGAAGAGATCCGTGATCGCATCAGAATTGGTCTCGTAATTCGTTGAAAAGTCCATCTTCTTGTCTCCATCGGGAGGCTGAGTCTGCCGGTTGTTCGGAAATGGGTTCATAATGCCCGTCACGCAGTCTGTAGCACGAACATCTCAAAGCTCACGATCCCGTCGCAGGTTTCATATGTGGAGCGTGAGGCGCAGATCATCCAACACGCGCGTGCCCGCCACCGTCATTGCCTGCGGCGCGGTCAATACGGCCAAGACGGCGATCCCCTCCGCCTCGCGCGCAAGCGGAGCCCTTGCGATCGATTT
>CAZGHJ010000083.1:5223-11453 GCA_964525355.1 uncultured Roseicyclus sp. | reverse complement strand
GCCAATGATGTCCAACGCCAGATGCTCGAGGCGACGGCTCGTCGTCCTAGGTCTCGCGACGAGCTTGTTGAGCGGCTGCGCGACGGACGGTTCTGAGACGCACAGCGCCAACGTCTGTCCACCCGTCGTGGACTACAGCCGGGAGTTCCAGACGCGCGCGGCCGAGGAGCTCGCGCGGCTGCCGCACGGGTCGGCCATCGCCGAGATGCTGAGCGACTACGCCGTGATCCGGGATCAGGTCCGTATGTGTTCTCGCCCCTGATCAAGAGCCGAATTGGAGCCTCAAGGTCAGGCAGCAGCGTAGCTGGTAAAGACCTCGTTCGATCCGTCGCGCCGGATCAGAAACACGTCGTAGGCCTCGCGCTGGCTTTCCGGTCCCATCCCGGGCGAGCCGTAGGGCATGCCTGGCACTGCGAGGCCGACCGCGTCGGGGCGTTCCAGCAGGAGACGGCGAATGTCGGCAACAGGGACGTGACCCTCGATAATGTAACCATCCACACGACCCGTATGGCAGGAGACCATCTCCTGCGGGATGCCGTTGTCCAGCTTGTAGCGCATCAGAAGCGTCCCGGCGCTCGCCTCGGTCGTGACGGCGAAGCCGTCGTTCTCGAGGATCTCGATCCAGGCCGAGCAGCAGCCGCAGTTGGGGTCCTTCATCACGTGGATCGCCGGACCGGCGCCTTGCGCCAGAGCCCTCAAGGGCGACGCAGCCGCCAGCGCAGCTGTGCCGATCAGGAGCTTGCGGCGGGAAAACATGTCTTGGGTCATCTGATGTTCCTTTCGAGGTTGGATGTGTGGGCTGGCAGATCAGAGGTCGACCCGCCTGAGCCGCAGGGCGTTGGTGATCACCGAGACCGACGACAGGCTCATCGCCGCCGCCGCGATCATCGGCGAGAGCAGAAGTCCGGTGACAGGGTAAAGCAGCCCGGCGGCGATGGGGACGCCAAGCGCGTTGTAGGCGAAGGCGAAGAACAGGTTCTGCTTGATGTTCCGCAGGGTGGCGCGGGCGAGCTTGCGCGCCCGCACGATGCCCATCAGGTCGCCGCCCAGCAGGGTGATGCCTGCGCTTTCCATCGCAACATCGGCCCCGGTGCCCATGGCGATGCCGACATCGGCGGCGGCGAGCGCGGGGGCGTCGTTCACCCCGTCGCCCGCCATGGCGATCTTGTGGCCGTCGCGGCGCAACTGGTCGATCAGGTCCTTCTTGGCCTCGGGCAGGATGCCTGCGCGCACCTCGTCGATGCCGAGCTTGCCCGCCACCGCCTGCGCCGTGCGTTCGTTGTCGCCCGTCGCCATGATCACCCTTAGCCCTTGGGCATGAAGTTCCCGAATGGCCTGCGCGGTACTCTCCTTGATCGGGTCGGCGACCGCCACGATGCCGACGAGCGCGCCGTCAAGCGCGACGAACATCGCCGTCTTGCCCTCGGCGCGCAGGGTGTCGGCCTTTGACTCGGCCTGCGCGGTGTCGAGCCCCATCTCCCGCATCATCGCCGCGTTGCCTAGCGCCACCGCGCGCCCACCGACCCGGCCCTGTACGCCCTTGCCAGTGACGGCGTCGAAGTCCGTGGCCTCCTGACGCGGCGCACCCTGCGCCTCGGCTCCCTCGACAATCGCCTCAGCCAGCGGGTGTTCCGAGCCACGCTCCAGCGCTGCGGCCAGCGACAACAGGTCGGTCTCGGTGACGTCCCCGAGCGCAACCGTATCGGTCAGCTTCGGCTTGCCCATGGTCAGCGTGCCGGTCTTGTCGACGATGAGCGTATCGACTCCTGCCATTCGCTCCAGCGCCTCGGCGTCCTTGATCAGCACGCCCGCCTGTGCGCCGCGCCCCGCCGCCGTGGTGATGGAGATCGGTGTCGCCAGCCCCAGCGCGCAGGGGCAGGCGATGATGAGGACCGACACGGCCGAGGCGATTGCGAAGACCAGCGCGGGCTCCGGGCCGAAGATCAGCCAGACCACGAAGGCGACGATGGCGATGACCACCACCGTCGGCACGAATATCGCCGACACCCGGTCGGCCAGCCCCTGGATCGGCGCGCGGGACCGCCGCGCGTTCGACACCATCGCCACGATCTGCGCCAGCACGGTATCGGACCCGACCTTGCCTGCCTCCATGACCAGAGAGCCGTTCTTGTTGATCGTGGCGCCCGTCACCTCATCCCCCGGCCCCTTTTCCACCGGCATTGACTCGCCGGTCAGCATGCTTTCGTCCAGCGACGAGCGGCCCTCGATCACCGTGCCGTCGACCGGAATGGCGTCGCCGGGACGGACCCGCAGCCGGTCGCCCTCCATGATGTTCTCCAGCGGCGCATCGTATTCAGTGCCGTCCGGCAGGATGCGCCGCGCGGTCTTCGGCGCCAGATCCAGAAGCGCGCGGATCGCATCCCCGGTGCGTTCTCGCGCTCGGAGTTCCAGCACCTGGCCCACGAAGACCAACGCGACGATCACCACCGCCGCCTCGAAATAGGTGCCGACGCCGTGGCCCATCCGGTACTGTTCCGGAAACACCCCCGGCAGGAACGTCGCGACGAGCGAGTAAAGGTAGGCCGCCGCCACGCCGATGCTGATCAGCGTCCACATGTTTGGGCTGCGGTTCACAATGGAGTCCCAGCCGCGCCGGAAGAAAGGCAAGGCGGCCCAGAGGATGATCGGCGTTGCCAGCACGAACTCGAGATAACTTGCGGTCTGATGCCCGATCCAGTCGCGCACTGGCAGCGCGACCAGTTCACCCATCGTCAGGATGATGAGCGGCACCGCCGCCGCCGCCGAAATCCACATCCGACGCGTGAAGTCGGTCAGCTCCTCGCTGGGCTCATCCGACGGCACCATCGGTTCCAGCGCCATGCCGCAGATCGGGCAGGACCCCGGCGCATCGCGGACGATCTCGGGATGCATCGGACAGGTGTACTGGACGTTGGCCGGAGCAGCCTTCTTCTGTCCGGCGGCCCGGCCCGAGGCGTAGAACCACGGATCCGCCTTGAACTTCGTCTGGCACTTCTCCGAGCAGAAATGAAAGGTCTCGCCCTGGAACTCGGCGTGACGCCCGTCCGGCTTGACCGCGACCGTCATCCCGCAGACCGGGTCCTTTGCGGTATTCGCCCCCGCCGGAATGTCGGGCGCCGCGTGATGGTGATCGTGCTCCATAGTCTGCCAGCCTTTCGATCTCTTGTTTCAGCTTGCCGCTTCCAGCCGTTGGAAGCTCAAGCTCTTTTCAATGGTGGTCGTGAGCGCCTTCCAGGGCGGGATTCCGTGCGAGGAAGATTCCGACGAACAGGAACACCAGCGCCATGCCGATCGCACCCAGGACGACGATCAAGGGGTCGGACTGCCATTTCATCGCGGCGAAGGCGGCCAGCACCACGGCATCAAGTGCGATTGCCGTCAGCAACACCCAGCCCCGAGCGCCGATTTCTTCGCGCAGATGCCGGAACACGCCGAAGTGGATGATCATGTCCATCACCAGATAGAAGAAGGCCCCGAGCGAGGCGATGCGGCTGAGGTCGAAGAAGACCGTCAGGAAGCCTGCGATCACGACGGTGTAGACGAGTGTGTGGTCCTTGATCGTGCCTGGCATCCCGAAATGGCTGTGCGGGATCATCTTCATGTCCGTCAGCATCGCCAGCATCCGCGAGACGGCAAACACGCTGGCGATCAGGCCCGAGGCAGTTGCCACCAGCGCCAGCGCCACCGTCAGGTAGAAGCCGGTTTGCCCGAGGGCTGGTTGGGCCGCTTCAGCCAGCGCGTAGTCCTTCGCCGCCACGATGCGATCGAGCGGCAGGCTGGAGCCGACCGCGAATGCGACCAGCAGGTAGACGACGACGCAGATGGCGATGGACAGGACTATGGCCCGGCCCACGTTCCGATGCGGATTGGTCACCTCGGCGCCGCTGTTGGTGATGGTCGTGAACCCCTTGAAGGCGAGAATGGACAGCGCGACCGACGCCACGAACCCACCCGCACGAAAATCTCCGCCCGACGCTTCGAACGAAATGCCGCTGGCCCACAGACCGGCCGCCCCGAACAGCGCAATGCCGCCCACCTTGAGAATGGCCATGATAATGGACAGCAGCCCGACCGACCGGTTGCCAGAGACGTTCACGAGATAGGCGAAGACGATCAGCCCCACGCCGAGGACCGGCACGAGAATGCTGTCCGGATCGCCGCCGAAGGCTCGCAGGGTGTAGGTTCCGAAGGTGCGAGCGACGAGGCTTTCGTTGATGACCATCGACAGCGCCATCAGGAGAGCTGCGCCCGCCGCGACCGTCGTCGGTCCGTAGGCTTTCTTCAGGATCATCCCGATGCCGCCCGCAGACGGGTATGCGTTCGACATCTTGATATAGGTGTAGGCGCTGAAGGCGGTCACGATGGCGCCGACCACGAACGAGAGCGGGAAGAGAGGCCCGGCGAGTTCGGCGATCTGGCCGGTCAGCGCGAAGATGCCCGCGCCGATCATCACGCCGGTGCCCATGGCTACCGCACCGGAAAGGGTGATGCTGTTCTTCTGGTACTCGCTTCCGGTCATGGATTTCCCTTTTCAGGCTTTTGCCGCATGGCTACCCAAAGCAGTGGCAGGCCCGTCAAGAGGCCGAGGCCAAGTACTGCCCATGTCGCCCGGCCCAGATCTCCGCTCACCGCCTCGCCGCCGAAATGGGCCAGCAGGAAGCTTGCCGGAATGATCCCCGCCAGTGTTGCCAAGGCGAAACGCCAGGCGTGCAATCGGCTCAGTCCGGCCGCGTAGCTGATCATGTCGAAGGACACGAAGGGCATCAGGCGGCTGGCAAGAACCGTCGCCGTCAACGCGTTCTGCGAGCCGAGCAGCCCGGCATCGACGCGGTCCCCGAACACCCGCCGCAGGACGTCATGCCCCAGAACCCGTGCGAGACCGAAGGCGATCAGCGCCCCGAGCTCGGCGCCGATGACGACCTGCACGGTCCCCCAGAGATGTCCGTAGGCCGCTCCGGCCGCCAGTGCGATGGGTGCACTCGGGATTGGGCTGGCCACGACCGCGATGGTCATAAGCGTGACGATCAGGACCGGCCCCCAGAGACCCGCACGCGCCACCAGCGTTTCCAGACGCTCGGGCTCCAGGAGGCTGCGCGCCTCGGCGAACACCGAAGGCGCGAACTGCCAGACAGCGAGCAGTCCGATGCCGAGGATCGCAAGGCCCGCGAGAATGGTGACGCGCAGGCTCATCTCAGACCGCCGCGACGGCCTTCGCCAGGAGGTCGCGCACCTCGCCCGCCACGGCCGTCAGTTCGGCGTTCTCAATCGCCTGCATCGACGCCACAGGATCGATGGCGCTGACTTCCACGCCACCGTCGACCTCGCGCAGGATGACGTTGCATGGCAGCATCGCACCGACGCGCGGTTCGATCCCGATGGCCTGATGCGCCATCTTGGGGTTGCAGGCGCCGAGGATGCGGTAGGCGGGCATCTCGACATCTAGCTTCTTCTTCATCGTCGCCTTGACGTCGATCTCGGTCAGGATGCCGAAGCCGTGGTCGGTGAGGGCCTTCCGCGCGCGAGCGTCGACGTCGTCGATACCGGCGTCGGGGAACATTCGATTGATCGTGTAGGTCATTGCCAACTCCTTTTTTCTATTTCCGAAGATACTTGATCAGCGCTGCTATGGCCAAAACCAGCAGCACGAGGATCAGCAGGCCGAAGAGCCAGCCAAACCCCATTCCGAAACCCATTCCGGGGCCCATGTCGTTCCAGTTCATCATCTCATCCTCCTGATTTTTACCCGCAGGGTGCGTCTTTTGGCCGGCCCTCACGACAACATGGGGCAGGACAGACCAGGATCGGTGCCGGGCGGGGCGCCATGTCCGGACGACCCGCTGGGATCAGACGGACGCCGTGACCGCGAATTCGGTCATCATCCCCGTCGTAAGGTGCGGCATGTGGTGGCAATGCAGCATCCATCGGGCGGCCTCACCGACATCGAGGGCGACATCGACCATCGACATCGGTGGCACGTGAACCGTGTCGCGTAGTGCACCGGCGACCCGACGCCCGTTCAGCCCGACGACCTGGAACACATGGCCGTGCAGATGCATCGGGTGGGCCATCATCGACATGTTGTGGAACGACAGCACGACCCGCTCACCGCTGCGTGCGGTGATCGGCTGGTGCTGGCCCCAGACTGCCCCGTTTATCGTCCAGACGTACGGCTGCATCGAACCGCCCAGCATCAGCATCTGGCTGCGGTCCACGGGTCGATCCGGCAGAGC
>CAZGHJ010000083.1:0-5123 GCA_964525355.1 uncultured Roseicyclus sp. | reverse complement strand
TCGTTGGTCAGATCGACCCGGAACCTCTGGCCGGGGTCGAGGATCAGTCCCTGACCGCCGGGGCCGGCAAGCCCGAAGACCGTGGCAGCGCGACCGTCGATGTCGAGCGTGCGCGTCGCAGCGGAGAGGCTGATCGGTGCCACCGCCTGCGCAAAGGCGATGCGGGGCATCTGTGCAGCGCCAATGGCGGCCGCACTTGCGGCAAGAAAGCCGCGTCTTGAAAGCGTGTTCATTGTCGTCTCCTCGGGACTTATGTCCCGTTCATCAATACCGATGGGACGCCGCGGGCGTCGGCCCGGGCGCGCTCAGAGGAGACGGAGTTTCGGAGGACGTTCGTTCAGTCCCGGCGCGCGGCTGACGTGGATCGCCTCGGACGGAACGTCGTGACTGGTGGTGCCGTGGGCGTCCTCGGCTTCCCCTCCTGCCGACGTCAGGAAGGCCGAAAGGCCTGCGCAGACGAACTCGCACATCTCGGCGTCGGCCGACCCACAGTGCTCTCCAGCGTCACAGCCGAGGCCCGAAATGACCGGAGAGTGTATCATGTCGGCGACATGCATCGCGTGATCCACACCGGAATTCATGCTCATGCGTGTCGCATGCGCGGAGGTCACCGTCGTCACCACGGTGATCGCGAGTATGGCAAGCATGGTGACGACACGTTCGAGCATGCTGCAAAGATAGGCATTGCTCACGAGAATGTCCATTGTCGCAGGCGCCTCGCCGCTGGCACAACGTGATCTCGACCAAACGCGAATGTTATTCCGCAGTGATCGGGGACAGACGTCTTGAAAAAAGCTCTCCGAAATACTGTCGGGATCGGTCTGGTCGTCGGAGGTGTGATCCTCGCGGTCTTTGCTGGCTGGCGTTATGCCGGTACCGCATCCACCGCCGTGGCGTCGGCGGACATCATCGCGCAAGGACGCCAGATCTATGCGGATCAGTGCGCCGCCTGCCACGGCGCGGAACTGGAGGGCCAGCCGGGCTGGCGCTCGCCGCTTCCGTCCGGCCGGTTGCCGGCGCCACCCCACGACGCCAGCGGCCACACCTGGCACCATCCTGACGATGTCCTGTTCCGCATCGTTAGGGAAGGCACCGCCGCCGTGGTCGGCGGCGGATACGAGAGCGACATGCCCGGCTTCGCAGACGTGCTGAGCGACGCGGACATCCGCGCCGTTCTCGACTACATCAAGAGCACATGGCCAGAGCGCGAGCGCCGATACCAAGAGAGGGTGTCGGAGGCAAACTGACATTCCCCATGGTCGTCGGCTGCTACTCGCGCCAGGCCAGTTCGCAGACCGAGTTAGAGGAACGTCGCCGACCAGGTCAGCACCATGAAGCCGCCGAGCGACTGCATCATGTTGACCATCCGTATCGGCCCGGTTGCCTCGATCTGCGTGTACCCGAGCGTGGCGAAGTTGACGCCGGAGAAGTAGATCAGGCCGCTCCAGCATGGGTCGTAGCTGCCGTCGAGGCCTCCCACGCCCCAGCCCTGCAGCGCCCTGTAGACTGCGGCGAAAGCCAGGATTTCAATCGTGTGGAGCGCGAGCAGCCCGACGAACGCCACCATGATCGCCGCCTGCGGTCTCTCTTTCGAGTTCGGCTTCACGCCCCGGACGGCCAATAGCCCCGTAGTGGTGCGCGACCAGATGGCGGCCACCAGCGCGAAACCGAGCAGAAGCCCGATTCCAGTTGCAGCATGTTGAGCACTCGCGGCGGAACAGTACCCCGAGGTTTATGTTCTCAGCGCTCGGCCCTGCGGCATGGCAGCGGAACCATCGCCCTGCCGATGATCTGATCTCAGGCCTCACGTTCCGGATCAAACGCAAGAAGCCGCAGCGCGTTCAGTGTGACGAGCACCGTCGCGCCGGTATCTGCAAGGATCGCGATCCACAGCCCGGTAATGCCGAGGATCGTCGTCACCAGAAACACCGCCTTAAGGCCGAGCGCGATCGCCACATTTTGCCTGATGTTCGCCATGGCTGCGCGAGCAAGGCGAATCTTGCCGGCCACATCGGTCACGCGATTGCGCAGGATCGCGGCGTCGGCGGTTTCAAGCGCGACGTCCGTTCCGGAGCCCATGGCAACTCCGATGTGGGCGGTGGCGAGCGCAGGGGCATCGTTGATGCCGTCGCCCACCATCATCACGCGGTCTCTGGCGGTCATCTCACGGATCGCGGCGACCTTGCCTTCGGGCATCAATTCGGCGCGATGGTCAATGCCCAGCCCAGCGGAAATGGCTGCTGCCGTGCGCCGGTTGTCGCCGGTCAGCATCACAGACGCGATGCCAAGCGCCTTGAGTTGCTGCACCGCGCGGGCGGCATCCTCTCGGGGTTCGTCCCGGAGCGCTACGAGTCCGACCAACTGGCTCCGGCGGAAGACCGCGACGACTGTCTTGCCTTCATCTTCCATGCCGACCACCGCCCGGAGCGCGTGGTCGTCCAACACACCGCGCTCCCCGGCGAACCGTGGAGAGCCCACCCAGGCGGTTTCACCCTCAACGACTGCTTCGGCCCCTTTGCCCGGAAGCGCTTTGGCGGCGGTCGCGGCCAGGAACGGCGCTCCCGCAGCTTCCGCGCGGGACAGGATCGCCTCCGCCAGAGGATGGCTCGACCCCGCTTCGACGGCGGCAGCCAGCGCCAGCACCTCTGTCTCCGATCCCGAGATCGGCACCACGTCCGTGACGCGCGGCCGTCCGTGGGTCAGGGTTCCGGTCTTGTCGAATGCGACATGCGTGGTGGCCGCCGCGGCCTCGATCACGGCGCCTCCTTTCATCAGCAGCCCGCGACGCGCGCCTGAAGAAAGCGCAGAGGCGATGGAAGCCGGTACCGAGATCACCAGCGCGCAGGGGCATCCGATCAGGAGAAGCGCGAGCGCCCGGTAGATCCACGTATCCCAGCCTTGCCCGAACGCGAGGGGCGGGACGATGGCCACCAGCACCGCAACTCCGACGACGGCCGGCATGTAGATGCGGCTGAAACGGTCGATGAAGCGCTCGGTCGGGGCCCGGGCGCTTTCCGCTTCCTCGACCAGCCGGATGATACGGGCAATGGTGTTGTCCTCGGCCGACTTGGTGACCCGAACACGCAGCGCCGCCTCGGAATTGATGGAGCCGGCAAAGACGGAGGCACCGGGTTCCTTCAGCTTCGGCACACTCTCGCCCGTGACGGCGCTCTCATCGACGCCCGAGGTGCCCTCGATAACTTCGCCATCTGCCGGGACCCGGTCTCCCGGGCGCACCAGAACGATCTGGTCCACCTGCAGCTGGTCGGCTGGTATCACCCGAGTCCGGCCGCCGATCTCCAGGATCGCGGTCTTCGGTACCAGACGAGCGAGCGCCCGGATCCCGTCGCGGGCCTTGTTCGCCGCAACACCTTCGAGAACCTCCCCGACGGCGAAGAGGAAGACGACGAGCGCCGCTTCCTCGGCGGCGTCGATGACGAGCGCGCCGCTGGCGGCGATTGTCATCAGCATCTCGATCGTGAACGGCATCCCCGCTCTGGCGGACGCGACGGCGCGGCGTGCGATAGGGGCGACACCAATGAGCGTCGCGAGGATGAATGCCCACGTTGCCACATCCTGGGAGGCGAGCAGTTTCACGGCCCATGCCGCCGCGAGGAGGAGACCGGTGCCGATCACCAGTCTGCCCTTCGCGGTCTGATACCAACGCGAACCGGGCCCGGGACCGCTCTCGGGCCCTGTCGATCCAGCGTTGGGCTCGAGTCCTGCGGCATCTCGCGAGCCGTCCGCACGGGACGCTTGCTCATCGTCCGGCAGCACGAAGCCTTTCCGATCGGGGCTCGATCCTTTCGCCGCGATCCCGTAGCCGAGCCGCTTGACGATTGCTTCGATCTGGTTGCGAGGGGTCTGCCCTTCATCCAGAGTCAGCCGAAGCCGCTCGGTCATTAGCGCCACATCGACGTCGCTCACGCCAGGCAGGCGTTCGACCGCACCCCGGACCTTGCCGGCGCACGACGCACAGTCCATCCCGGAAACCGTCCATTCGTAGGTTGCACTGTCGTTCGCCGTCATCACGCCCTTCCAACCCGCCCAGCGGGCAACATTGTATTTGCTGAGTCGGGAACCTAAGGTCTCTAGTAGCTATAGCTTCAAGAGGAAATCTGATGCTCACCATCGGAAAATTGGGCGAAGCGGCCGGCGTGAAGGTTCCGACGATCCGCTACTACGAGCAGATCGGGCTCCTGCCGGAGCCAGATCGCAGTGCCGGGAACCAGCGGCTCTATGGGCAGTCGGCACTGGATCGGCTAGCCTTCATCCGCCATGCGCGGGAGCTCGGTTTTCCGCTGGACGCTATCCGAGACCTTCTGAGTCTCTCTGACAGACCCGATCAATCCTGCGCAGCCGCCGATGTCATCGCCAGGGCGCAGCTGGCCGAGGTTGAAAGCCGCCTTGCGCGCCTGACTGCGCTGAAAGGCGAACTTGAGCGCATGGTCGTGCAATGTGCAGGCGGTCGGATTGCCGATTGCCGGGTCATTGAAGTTCTGGGCGACCATTCGCTATGCGCAACCGATCACCAGCATCCGGAGAGCGAGGCGGCATCGTGAACGCACCCGGCACCCTCGCCATCTACATCGGTGCCGCTCTGGCCGAGATTGCGGGCTGCTTTGCGGTCTGGGCATGGATGCGGCAAGGCGCGAGCGCGCTCTGGCTGGTCCCCGGCCTCCTGAGCCTGGCCGTCTTCGCTTGGCTCCTGACCCTTGCCCCCTCCGATTTTGCGGGGCGGGCCTACGCAGCTTATGGCGGGGTCTATATCGCAGCCTCGCTCCTCTGGCTGTGGCTCATCGAGAAGCAGCGCCCGGACACTTGGGACCTGACAGGTGCCGCAATCTGCCTCGCCGGTGCGGCCGTCATCCTGTTGGCGCCGAGGGCGGCTGGTGGATGATCGGGGGTGCTCTCCAAGATCAAGGCAGCCGACTGCCGCTCATCGTTGCCGACATCACGATAGAGCCAACCTTTGCGGACGGACTCCCGCTCTTCCAGCGTAGCAGCTGTGCGTATCAAATAAAATCAATGACTTATACTGGAGAAGGTTGGACGTCAGACCCATCCCCTCCGCCACTTGCCCTCGCGAAAGCGTTCTCCCGATCCGGCTGCGGCCGGATTTT
>CAZGHJ010000082.1:0-11528 GCA_964525355.1 uncultured Roseicyclus sp. | reverse complement strand
CTGTCAAATGCATCGCGCACCGCGCGCGATGCACCGCGTCCCGCGTTCCCTGCACCGCGCATCGCGTCCTTTGGAGCGCGTCCTGTGCGCCCCGCATCACGTCTTCTGCCAGGTGTCGGATGTCCTGTGTGTCCCGCATGGCGCGCGGCGCAGGGTGTGCCCCGTCTCGCGCTCAACGCGCCGCGCTTGGCGCATCGGCAAGAGGTGTCAAAGGCGCGGCGTGGCCTCGCCGCATTGTCCCGCTGCCGCTCGAAGCTGAACGTCTTTCAAGATTTCTGGCAGGTCCAGAAAATCGTCGAACGCTGCAGCGTGAGGCAGTTCCGCAACGGGGATCTTGCGGTAGCCGCGGGTGTACAAAACGAACGGGACTTCGGCCCTTCGCGCCGTTTCGGCATCGGTTTCGCTATCGCCGACGTAGATCCTGGGGCCAGTCCCCATCTGCGCGAAGGTGGCTCGCAAAGGGCGCGGATCTGGCTTTCGAACTGGCAGACTGTCGCCGCCCAGCACCGCCGTGAAGACCCCGTCGAGCTTGAGGTGTTGGAGAACGGCAAGACAGGGGCGAAGGGGTTTGTTGGTGCAGATGCCCAGCCTGTCGGTCTCCGCCAGACGGGCCAGCGCCGCCCGCACCCCCGGATAGGGATGGGTCAGTTCCACGGCATCATCGTAGCTGGCAAGGAATTCTTCCAGCAGTGGCGACTGTTCGCCTTCGGGAAGGCCGCGCGCGTGGCGAAGCTGCGCGATGAAGGATGGCGCACCCTGTCCGATGAAGCTGCGCGTGGTGGCCAGATCGATCGGTTCGAGGCCGCGCCCCAGCAGAAGCCTGTTGGCGATCCCGTGGATGTCGGGCGCACTGTCGATCAGTGTTCCGTCGAGGTCGAAGACGACATTCCCTTCCAAGGCCCCCGCTTCCTTTCCATCTTGGGCTGCCCGCCCGGTGCGCTTTGCCGATAGATCCGTCCTACGCGCCCATCGGCGCGGATACCCGGTCGGTTGCAATATGCCCTACGCTCGAGCCCGGCAAGCAGACCGTCACCTCTCGCCAGCACGGTGCGCCGGCCGAACGCGACCGCGCCGACGATATTGGTGGGAAGCGTATCGCCGCGCATCGCGACCCGGTCGCGCGGAGCACCGGGCAGAGTCCGTCAGGCCATATGTTAACCCGCCTTGGAGGGCTGTCCGAATACGTGCACGCAGCCCGCAAACGCATCTTCGAGGCGATGCTCGCAATGGCCGGGCTCGAGCCTGTAGCGGCGCGTCCGCGACCGGCCGAGATCCTGTTCCGGTGAGGCATTCCATGCAATCGCATCGCATCTCACGATCGCTTGACGTGGCGGTCACACGGCGCCTGCCGGAAACCTGCGATCTTGTCATATTCCTGTTGCGTTGGGGAGATAGCCGACCGGCAGTTTCGCTATATTTTGGGGGATGGCATGAGAACTTCCACAGCACTTGCGGCTATCGTTGCGGTTACCGTCGCACTTCCGGCATTTGCCGAGTTTCGTCTGGATGATCGCTTTACCGATGCCGACGGCGACCTGATCGCCGACATCCCGACCGATCCTGCAGATCTGGTCGATCCGTCAACGTTGATCTTCGCCTACACGCCCGTCGAAGACCCCGCTGTCTACGCCGAAGTCTGGCAGGGCTTCCTTGACCATCTGGCCGAGGCAACCGGCAAGAACGTCCAGTTCTTCCCGGTACAGTCGAACGCCGCCCAGATCGAGGCGATGCGCGCGGGCCGTCTGCATGTCGCGGGCTTCAACACCGGCTCCAACCCGTTGGCCGTGGCCTGCGCTGGTTTCCGCCCCTTCGCGATGATGGCGGCCGAAGACGGATCCTTCGGGTACGAGATGGAAATCATCACCTACCCCGACAGCGGCATCGACGCCGTCGAGGACTTGCGCGGCCAGACGCTGGCCTTCACTTCGGAAACCTCCAACTCGGGGTTCAAAGCCCCCTCCGCGATCCTGATGGCAGAGTTCGGCATGGTTGCCGGCGAAGATTTTGAGCCGACTTTCTCGGGCGCACATGACAACTCGATCCTGGGCGTCGCCAACCGTGACTACGTCGCCGCGTCGATCGCGAACTCGGTCATGGGCCGCATGATCGATCGCGAGGTTGTTTCGGCAGATCAGTTCGTGACGATCTATACGTCGCAGACCTTTCCGACGACGGGATACGGTGTGGCGCACAACCTGACCCCCGAGTTGCAGGACGCCATCCGCGAGGCCTTCTTCACATTCGAATGGGAAGGTAGCGCGCTGATGGAAGAGTTCGGCCGCAACGGCGAATCGCAGTTCATTCCGATCACCTTCCAGGAAGACTGGGCCGTCATCCGCACAATCGACGAGGCCAACGGCGTCGTCTACGAGTGTAACTGACCCCCGAACCCGGCATGATCACGCCACGGGCGGCCCTTGTGCCGCCCGTGGCCGTTTCCATGGGAGGTAGCCTCACATGCTGATCCTCGAGGGTCTGTCCAAGACCTACAAGACCGGCGATGCCGCCCTGCGTGACGTGTCGCTGAGCGTGCCCAAGGGGCAGATCATGGGCCTGATCGGGCCTTCCGGTGCGGGCAAATCCACCCTGATCCGCTGCATCAACCGGCTCGTCGAGCCGACGGGCGGCAAGGTGCTTCTCGGCGACGTCGATCTTGTCCGGCTGGGCAAGGCCGATCTGCGCCGCCAACGCCGCCGGATCGGCATGATTTTTCAGGAATACGCGCTGGTCGAACGACTGACCGTGATGGAAAATGTCCTCTCGGGGCGGCTGGGCTATGTGCCGTTCTGGCGCAGCTTGCTGCGCAAATATCCACCAGACGACATCCAGCGCGCCTACCAGCTGCTCGACCGGGTGGGCCTGATGGAGCACGCCGACAAGCGCGCCGATGCGCTGTCGGGCGGACAGCGCCAGCGCGTTGGCATCGCGCGCGCATTGGCCCAGGACCCGGAGCTGTTGCTGGTCGATGAACCGACCGCGAGCCTGGATCCTAAGACCAGCCGCCAGATCATGCGCCTTTTGACGGAAATCTGCGCCGAGCGCGGGCTACCCGCCATCGTCAATATCCATGACGTGCCACTGGCGCAGCAGTTCATGCAGCGTATCGTCGGGCTCCGCTCCGGTCAGGTCGTCTTCGACGGCACGCCCGCTCAGCTGACCCATGACGCGCTGACCGCTATCTACGGTGAAGAGGACTGGAACGAGATGCGCCGTGGCGACGAGGAACAGACCCGCGCCGAGGCTGACGCCCGCGACCGCCTGGCGGCGCTCGCGCGATGAGCGGACCGGTCTATCCAACCACCTGGCGCCGACCGCCGCAGATTCTGAAGGATCGGCGCTGGCGCATCGCGATCCAGATTGGAATCCTTGTCTATCTGGTTCTCGCCATCGGCTCAGTCGAGGTGAACTGGGCGCGTGTGCAGGCCGGGCTGGAACGCGGGCAGCGCTTCATCATGGGTTTTCTGCAGCCCGATTTCGAAAGCCGTTGGCATGACATCAGCCGGGGTCTGGTCGAAAGCCTGACCATGACGCTGACCTCGACCGTGGTGGGCGTGGCCATCTCCATCCCCATCGGCATCGGGGCCGCGCGCAACCTCGCGCCGCGCTGGATCTACCTGATCTGTCGCTCCATCATCGCCGTCAGCCGGGCGCTTCAGGAGGTGATTATCGCGATCTTCTTCGTCGCGATGTTCGGCTTCGGCCCGCTGGCTGGCTTCCTGACGCTCTCCTTCGCGACGATCGGCTTCATCGCCAAACTGCTCGCCGACGATATCGAGGAGATCGACGAGGCCCAGGCCGAAGCGGTCCGCGCCACCGGTGCCTCCTGGGGGCAACTGGTGAACTACGCGATCCAGCCTCAGGTGATGCCGCGGCTGATCGGTCTCTCGCTCTATCGTCTCGACATCAATTTTCGCGAAAGCGCGGTGATCGGCATCGTCGGCGCGGGCGGGATCGGGGCGACACTCAATACCGCGATCGACCGCTACGAATACGACAGCGCGGGGGCGATCCTTCTCATCATCATCGCCATCGTGATGGTCGCCGAATACAGCTCCAGCTATCTGCGGAAGTTCCTCCAATGACCGAGATCACCCATTACTCACAGGTCTGGACCTACCGCACCCCGCGCGGTCGGTTGCTGCTCTGGGGCGGCTGGCTGGCCCTGGTCGCGCTCTTCGTGTGGTGCTGGCAGCTGATGACGCGCGACACGATCTGGTTCTTCGTGGCCGACGCGCCAAGACAGGCGGCCGACATCGGAAGTCGCATGGTCCCGCCGCGCTGGTCCTACATGCAAGAGCTGTGGGTTCCGCTCTGGGATACGATCAACATCGCCACGCTCGGAACGCTGGGTGGCGTGATCATGGCGGTTCCGGTGGCTTTTCTCGCGGCACGCAACACCACACCTTCGGCGTTGATCCTGCGCCCCATCGCGCTCTTCATCATCGTCGCCTCGCGCTCGATCAACTCGCTGATCTGGGCGCTCCTGCTCGTGGCGATCATCGGCCCCGGTTTGCTGGCGGGGATCGTGGCCATCGCGCTCAGGTCGATCGGGTTCATCGGCAAGCTTCTCTACGAGGCGATCGAGGAAACCGACGCCAAGCAGATCGAGGCGATCGAGGCGACCGGGGCCAGCGGCGCGCAGGTACTGAACTACGGGATCGTGCCGCAGATCATGCCAGCCTTCTGGGGCATCACGGTGTTTCGCTGGGACATCAACATCCGCGAGAGCACGATCCTCGGCCTGGTCGGCGCAGGCGGGATAGGCCTCAAGCTACAGGCGTCGCTCAACACGCTGGCCTGGAGCCAGGTCTCGGTCATTCTCCTATTGATCCTGGCGACTGTCGTCATCAGCGAATGGGTCTCGGCCCGGATGCGTCATGCCATCATCTGAAGCAGCGCATTGTTCGCCGCATGTCGGCGATAATTCCCTATAGCGATATGACGGTCAAAAGCGGTCCTTTGTGGCCCGTTCAGTTCACTAACCGTGGAGACCGACGGATTACAGGAGGTTTTCGAGCGTTTTTAGGGGTATGAAAAGCCGTTTCGGGTTGTCCGGGATGTAGCGGAACCCGAGATGATGGTAGAAGCGTCCTGCCACATCATCGATGGCATCCACGACCAGGAAATGTGCCCCGATATCCGAGCTGATCGTCCGGGCTGCGGCATCCGCCAAGAGCATCGGTCCGAGACCTTGCCCCTGAAAGTTCTGATCCACGGCCAGACGTCCGACCAGGACGGCCGGTAGGCTTGGATATTGGGGAAGCTTCTTGCGCCAATCCTTGTCCAAGTCGGAGAACGGGACGGTCGCGGCTGAGAGCGTATAATATCCGGCGATCGTCTCGGATGTGTTGTGCCAGGCGATGAAGGCGCTAGCGAGGTGCCGCTTCGCGTCCTGTGTGATCTGCGTGTGAAAGTAGCGGTCGAGCGCCGCATTGCCGCAACCGAACTGGCTGCGGTCTTCTTTATTCAATCGCCTTGTCGTGAACCGTGCCCCTGTCATTCCGGAGAAATGAGGGTCCTACGGTTCTTGAAAGCACGCTCCATTGCCGGCGCGGGCTGAGGCGGATCAAGGAGCGCCTCGACGAAGGCTTTTTGGCCTTCCTGGCTGAGGCGGATGATCTCTACATCCTCAATGGTCCGTCGTGCGGCCGCACTGGCAGCAGAGACGACAAAATCCGTCAGTGTTCGCCCTTCGATTTCAGCGGCGCGCTTCAAGAGCGAGTGAACCTCGGGCGGGACACGGGCTTCCAAGCGGGCTTGTTTGGTCATTTCAATTTCCATCATCTACTCCTGCTCTGAGTATACGGCAAATTGCCGTACAAGTCAAGATAGGACAAAAATGAGCGTCGTTTTTGTCCCCCTGCCCTGCCCACCGCAGATCAAGCTGTTGATAAGGACAAAAACCCGAGCCAAAACGTTTGGAGTTTTGGGACGTTTGTGTCACACTTGATGCATGATCATCGGATATGCCCGCGTCAGCACAGACGACCAGAAGCTCGAAGCCCAGATCGACGCCCTTGAGGGCGCGGCGGCCGAGCGCATTTATGCCGACAAGATCGCCGGCACGAAGCGGGCACGGCCGCAGCTCGACCAAATGATCGACCAGCTCCGCCAGGGCGATGTGGTGGTCGTCACTAAGTATGACCGCCTCGCCCGGTCCCTGAAGGATCTTCTGGACATCGTCGAAGCCATCGGTGAACGCGGTGCCGGATTTCGGTCCCTGGCCGAGGACATCGACACGACGACACCGGCAGGCCGACTTGTCTTCCATGTCTTCGCCTCGATCGCGCAATTCGAGCGCGAGCGGATCTCCGAGCGCACCCGCGAAGGGCTACAGGCTGCCCGCAAGCGTGGCCGTGTCGGGGGCAGGCCCCCTGCCCTCTCCGCCGCACAGCGGGACGAGGTTCGGCGCATGCGCGACGTTGAGCATCGGCCCCTGGCCGAGATCGCCCGTCTCTTCAAGGTCAGCACCAAGACCGTCAGGCGGGTGACATGAGCGCCCCCGTCATACTTCGTCGCGTCGATGCCGAGCGCAACATGGCGCGGTTTCACCGGATGCAGATGCAGCCGACCTTGTTCGGCGGTGTAACCCTCATCCGGGAATGGGGCCGCATTGGCCAGGCAGGCACATGCCGCCATGACCAGTATGACACCGCTGAAGCGGCTCGGCTTTCCCTCGATACCTTGATGGCTGCGAAACGCCGTCGCGGGTATCGCTGAGATCCAATCCACCCCCCCTGCCCTTTGTTGAAGTGCACCGATCCCGATGGTCGGACACCAGTCGTCGCGTCGTGCGGCTCGTGATCAATGGCCGGCCCGCACCACCAATCTGATGATGGCCGTGTTGACCATGACCCCTGCACCTTATGCCCGCCGCCTTTCGTGAAGGCGTCCTTCGGGACGGTCCACAATTCAACGAAAGGAACAGATTATGGGACTAGATATGTATGCAATGATTACCCCGGACCCGGTGACATCGCCGGTCGATTTCAAGGTCGAGAACAGCGTCGAGATCCACTACTGGCGGAAGCATCCGGACCTTCATGGCTGGATGGAAGAACTCTACCGCGCCAAGGGCGGCACGGCCAAGATGTTCAACTGCGTGAACGTGGTTCTCACGGCGGAAGATCTCGATCGCCTGGAGCAGGTGGTGGCCGGTTTCGAGCCGCCCGCTACCTCAGGGTTCTTCTTCGGAGACTCTGACGGCAGTGAAGTCGATGACGACCTGGCCTCCATCAAGATGGCCCGTCAGGCCATCGCGACTGGCTGTACCGTCTACTACACCTCGTGGTGGTAATCGCCATGCCCTACCGGAGACAGCGGCGGGGCTCTCGGCCCCTCCTGGCGGCATGCGTGATCCGCCCTCCGTCGCTCAAGCTCACCAAAGGGAAAGTCTTAGGTGAGTTCCAGGCGCAAGCCTCGCCCAACCACCTTGGCCGCGCGCGCCAGGACGCCCAGGGTGACGCCATCATGATCTGGATCGAGCAGGCGATCGAGCTGCGACCGGCTGGTCTTCAGCCGTCTGGCCATCTCGACCTTGGTAATGCCCTGGGTCTTCATGGCCTCAGCCAGTTGAAACGCCAGCACCCGCTTAACGGCCTGTTCCGTAGTGTCCTCGTAGGTGCCTTGCTCCTTGAGGAAGTCATCGAACGCCTGGCCAGGACGCCCCTTTTCAATGTCAGTTGTCATGTCAGACCTCTCATTCTCTTCATAGCCAGGTCCAGATCAGCCTTCGCGGTCTTCTGCGTCTTCTTGATGAATCCGTGCAGCAGGATCATCTCGCCTTCATGTGCGCAGAACAGAACCCTGGCGATCCTCTTGCCTGGCAGGTTTGTTCGTACTTCCCACAAGCCTTTGTGGCTTGCCATCGGACGGCAGAGCGGCATCCCGATTGGCCACCCAAACTCCGCAGTCCGAATATCGTCTCCGATCAGCTTGCGGTCCTCTTCCGCCAGATCGAGCAGCCACTCCCGGACGGGCATCCGCCCGCCTTCCGTCTCGAAAAACCGGGCCGGTAGCCGCTTTCTATCATTCATAACTCAGAGTACCACAAATGGTACACGCAACACAAGCTTCCAGTGAATTCGACCGGTCAGCGCGTGCGCCCAGCAAAGGGTCGTTTCTGGCCCCGCTGCGCAAGCAGTTCCTTCATTGGGGCGATCAACTTCAAGGTAACCGAAGTTCCGGCCATGGCCTGCCCCCACTAAGTGGTCCGGTTGAGGCTCATGGGTTCGGCTCAAGCAGCCTGCGCCCTGCCCCTCAAGATCACCACGACCGTGGTCGATTTTTTAGGGAAGGACCCGTATTCACGTCTGGATGGCATTCTCGCGCGACGACACCAGCAGGATCCAGGCTGCCCTGGAGACCGCCCTCGCCAGCTCGCGGCTGACCGACTGGCAGCGAACCTTCCTCTTCGACATGCAGGCCCGGTTCGCGAAATACGGTGCCCGGACAAGGCTGACGGACAAGCAATACGCCAAGCTGAAACAAACCCTCCGCCCGTTCGAGATCAGGGAGGCAACGTCACCTCCGGGATCTGCGACATCCAAATCGTCCATGCAGAGGGATCCCCGTGAGAAGAGGTCAGCAGGGGCACAAGGCCGGCCGCGCACGGCCACGTCCCGACAGTCATCTCGACCCGTCCCGGGACAACGGTCGTCCCTGCCTTCACCGATGCGCATGATCCGGCAAATCCGACGAGGTACCCGGAAGGCGATGGGGATCATCATCGCCATCGGTCTCGGCATTGCGGCTCTTGGCAGTGGTTCCGATGGCCCGGGGCCGCGCGTCGATCCGGTCGCCGAGGCGAGCCCGCGGCTGAGCGAGGCTCCGGTCTACACGGCGGAGGAGTTCACCATCACCGACGGTGACACCGTGAGAATCCGCGGCGCACGCACGGGCACCCGCCTCGTGGGCTTCAACACGCCCGAGACCTTTCGGCCGCGATGCGATGCTGGCTTGGCCCTCGGGGAACGTGCAACGGCAAGGCTCGAGGAACTGGTGCGATCGTCAGACCTGGTCGAGCTGCGTCTCGTTCCCTGCGCCTGCCGCCCGGGCACGGAGGGCACGGATGCCTGCAATTTCGGGCGGAGCTGTGGGGTCCTGACTGTCGATGGCCGCGATGTCGGGGATATCCTGATCTCGGAAGGGCTTGCGGCGCGGTTCCAGTGCGGTCGGACAAGCTGTCCGCCAACACCTCGCCCCTGGTGCGAGTAAGGGTCGTCATGGCCGGCCGCGACGACAATGAGAGAGGCTTCGGGCCACCACGTGCACGCGGTGAGCGTGCCATGCAGCGCAATGAACGGGTCGCGGCGAACGAACCTGTCTCTGCCCCGCATCGCAAGAATCCGGAGTGCGATGTGCGTGACATTGATCGCCTCTTGGCCGATGCCAATGCCACCGGTCGCGGCACCGCCCTCTTTTGCCCGCCACTGGCCGACGCGCCCGACGAAACAAGCCAAGAGGAGATCATCATGGGAGAGACGAAGGCGACCGGGCTTGCCCAGCTCTACGCTTCGCTGCACCACCTGCGGGTGGAGTTGGAAGCCATGGCGATGGAGGCTCGCGGCAATGCGGTCGTCGATCCAGGTCCCGAGTCTTGGGATGCCTTCGCGGAGGAGCTCGACGTGCTCCGCGCCAAGCTCGATCCGCTGTGCGAGGAAGCCCGCAAGGGTGGCGCCCACTCCAACCAGGACAACTTCAATGCTGCGGTATTCGACAGCGAGACGTTCAAGGTCTGTCTGGATCTCATCACCGAACTGAACGCGTCACCTGACGAGGAATTCGAGACGATCCCCTTCACGGTGGAGGTTCCCATGGGTCATGTGATGATGGCGGCCATGCTCGAAGCCACGCGGCCCGACCCGGAGACAGGCGTGCTCTCCTGGTCGAATGCCCCTGTCCGTATGCTCTGCAAGGATGACTGGGCCGGCCTGACGGAGCTGGCGGAGCCGACGATCACCTTCCTGGTCAACCTCGCCCTGCAAAACGAGGAGCGCACTCTGAACTCTGGGCAGCATGCCGTGTTTTATCCGGACTCAGGCACGGCCTACCGGGGCTATTGGCTGACCGGGAACTGGTCCTGGAACACCAAGGATGACGAGATCCCGTTCTAAGCCCCATCGTCCCCGGTCGGGGGGAAGCGTTGGCCGACGAAGAGGATGTGCCTGATCTTTGGAGCCGTCTTTACCTGAGCCCGACAAGAGGCGTTCGATGAGCCCGTGATCGGAATGGTGGGGCCGGCATAGTCGGCCTGCATGACCGCGCCCGCTTCATGCCGGTTGTGGAAGCTCGGGCTGGTGCGGTCCTCGAAAGCGCGGACTTGCTCGCAGAACCAGGTGTAGCCATAGCCGTCGGGGTGACCGGAACGGCACTCCTGCCACAGCAGCACGAGGCTCACGCCTTTGCACTTCAGCTCAGTGGCCGCCTTGGCCCAGTCGGGTTCCGCATGATCGCGCGGGAGGCGCCCGTCCCGCTGGAAAAGAGTTGCTTCAAGCGCGGCATCATCATCGCGACCGGGCGGCAGGGGACACCGGCCGAGCCCGGATTCCCGGGCCTGCAAGAGATAGGTGGCCATGGTCGTCTGCTCAGCTTCAGCCGCAGACCGATCTTCCGCACGGAGAGGCCCTGCTCATGCGTCAGCCGCAGTATCGTTCGTATGTCCTGCAGGGTCACGCACCTCGTTTGCTTGCATCGCGGCATGCTCCCTCCCGATGCATTTCAGGATCGACAGAATGCCGTGATACAGCAGGCAATGACCAAGCGTCGCGCGCGCCTGCCAGCTGTCCGGGATTTTGCGAAACCCGCATGGAGAGCACGCATGCCGATGGCCCCCGGTCAATCCAGGAAGTTTGCGTGGTTATCCGGCGCATTGAGAAAACGGGGGCAGTGACGCGTGGCAGCCAGGTGACGGGGGCTAGAGGACCTGTTTCCGCGATATGCGTCATGACGCATGTCACGGTCTTCGCCATCACACGCCCAGCCGCTGGAGGATCTTCCTCGTCTCCGGCATCCTCTTCAGTGAGTTGCCGATATGATGCCGCCAGTGCGGACCAACTTCCCGGGCGGTGGCATAGGCCAGTGCCAGATCATCAGGTCGATCTTCAGCCATCGCTGTGATCAGGAAAGCGGCTTGCTCACGATCCTTTACCGACTTGATGTGGCCTGCACCGTCACGTCGTCCATCGGCGACGATGAGCTTGTGGACGGCAAAGCGCTCCGGGCGCGGGATCTGCACCAGAATGCCGGATCGGTAGAGCGCCGCGGCATGTATCGGGTCCGCGATCAGGAAATCGAGGTAGTTGAGCGCCTGTGCGCCCACGCCGAGTGCGGGCAGATCGCGGATCGTCTCATCTCCGAAGGCGGGGGTCAGGAACTCGACCAGCTGGCCACTGCCGCCCTGCGCCCACCGCCAGGTCCGGCCCTTGTCGAGCCCGGGGGCCGGTTCGAACTTCAGTGCCGAGAAGGTCTCGGCCAGGCCCGGATCGACCTGATCCTGCAGGGCGACGCTGAGCTTTTCGAACTGGGCA
>CAZGHJ010000081.1:0-11626 GCA_964525355.1 uncultured Roseicyclus sp. | reverse complement strand
TCGCCGACTCGACCCGCGTCTACCAGGGCGCCACGCGCGGCGATCTGCGCGGGCTTGTCGACACGATCCACGCCGCCGCCATCGGCGTGGAGCCCGACCTCACGCTGATCCTCGACATGGATCCGGCCGTGGCGCTGGGGCGCGGGCTGGCGCGCGGCTCGGGCGAGGACCGCTTCGAGGAGTTCGGCCTGCCCTTCCAGGAAAAGCTGCGCGCGGGCTTCCTCGCGCTCGCCAAGGAGGCGCCCACGCGCTGCACCGTGATCGACGCCTCCGCCGGGGCCGACACGGTGGCCGCGCGCATCGCCGGGGCGGTGGACGACAGGCTCGCCCGCCTCGGCTGACCGCATGCGCCGCGTCCCCGCCACGCCGCCCTGACCCGCGCCCCCGCGCTTCTCCCCTGCGCACGCCCCGCCCCGCGTCCGCGCCTCTCCCCTGCACGCGCCCCGCCCCGCGCCCCCGCGCCTCTCTCCCCTGCACGCGCCCCGCCCCGCGCAACCGTGCCTCTCCCCCCGCACGCGCCCCGCCCCGCGCCGCGCCTCCCCCGTCGCTGCAACTCCCCCGCCCCCGCCTTGCCGACACGTTGGACCGGCGGCGCGCAACCATCGGCTTGCCGCGCCCTGCGTCGCCGGGGCGCCGCCCCGCACCGCATCCCCGCGGCGCGCGCGCGCGCCCCGTGCCCCCCGGGCGCCCCCGCAAATCCCCTTCCCTCCGGCGGGCGCAAGCCGCCCCCTCGCCGTGCCCCCCGGCCCGTGCTAGGTGGCCCTCCATGAGCAGGGCCACCGCCACCGACGACACCGACATCCCCGAGGCCGATCGCGCGCCGGGCGCGCCGCATCCGCGCGACACCGCGCGGCTTTTCGGCCAGGCCGAGGCCGAGACCGCGTTCCTCGCCGCGCTCAACACCGGCCGGCTGCCCCATGGCTGGCTCCTGACCGGGCCGAAGGGCGTGGGCAAGGCCACCTTCGCCTGGCGCGCGGCGCGTTATCTGCTCGCCACCCCCCCCGAGACCGGCGGCGCGCTTTTCGCCGCGCCCCCGGCCCAGACGCTCGACATCGACACCGACCACCCCGTCGTCCGCCGCATGCGCGCGCTCTCCGAGCCGTCGCTGATGCTCCTGCGCCGGGCCTGGGACGCCGAGAAGAAGCGGCTCAAGACGCAGCTGACCGTCGACGAGGTGCGCGGCCTCAAGGGCTTTTTCCGCATGTCGGGCGGCGACGGGCGGCGCGTGGTGATCGTGGACTCCGCCGACGAGATGAACGCCTCCGCCGCCAACGCGCTCCTGAAGGAGCTGGAGGAGCCGCCCGAGCGCGCGGTGATGTTCCTCGTCTCGCACCGGCCCTCGGGGCTTCTGCCGACGATCCGCTCGCGCTGCCGCACCCTGCGCTTCGCCCCGCTCGGGCCGGCGGACCTCAGCGCCGCGCTCGAGGCCGCCGGCGGCACCGTGGATGCCGACGCCGAGGCCATCGCGGCCCTCTCCGCAGGCTCCGTCGGCGCCGCGATGCAGCTTCTGGCCGAGGACGGCGTGACGCTCTATGCCGACCTCGTGGCGCTTCTCGCGGCCCTCCCGGACATGGACCGCACCGCCGCGCTGCGCCTTGCCGACGCCGCCGGCGCGCGCGGGGCCGAGGCGCGCTTCGACCTGACGCTGACGCTTCTCGACACGGCGCTGGCCCGTGTCGCCCGCACCGGCGCCAGCGGCACCGCGCCCGCGCCCGTCGTGCCGGGCGAAGCGGCCATGCTCGCCCGCCTCGCGCCCACCCCACGGGCCGCCCGCGCCTGGGCCGACCTCGCCGCCACGCTCACCGCGCGCGCCCGCGCGGGCAAGGCGGTCAACCTTGACCCGTCCGCGCTCATCTTCGATATGTTCCTCGATCTCGACCGGACCGCCGCGCGGCTGGCCGTCCCCGCCTCCTGAGCCATCCCCAAGCGCATGCCCGACGCCGACACCAGCCCCCTGAACCTCGTGGACAGCCACTGCCACCTCGACTTCCCCGCCTTCGACGGGGAGCGCGCGGAGATCGTCGCGCGCGCCGCCGCCGCCGGCGTGCGCCGCATGGTGACGATCTGCACGCGGCTGAAGAACGCGCCCGAAATCCGCGCCATCGCCGAGGCCCACGCCCCCGTCTTCTGGGCCGCCGGCACCCACCCGATGAGCGCCGCCGAGGAACCGCTCGCCACCGTGGACGCGCTCAAGACCCTCGCGCGCCACCCCAAGTTTGTCGGCATCGGCGAAACCGGGCTCGACTACCACTACACCGCCGACACGAAGGCCATTCAGCAGGAGAGCCTGGCGATCCATATCGAGGCCGCGCGCGCCACGGGCCTGCCGCTCATCATCCACGCCCGCGACGCCGACGCCGACATGGCCCGCATCCTGACCGAGGAACACCACGCCGGCCCCTATTCCTGCGTCATGCACTGCTTCTCCTCGGGGCCCGCGCTGGCCGAGGCCGCGCTCGATCTGGGCTTCTACCTCTCGATGTCCGGGATCGCCGCCTTCCCCAAAAGCCACGATCTGCGCGCCATCTTCGCCCGCGCCCCCCTCGATCGCATCCTGGTGGAGACCGACGCGCCCTATCTCGCCCCACCGCCCCATCGCGGCAAGCGCAACGAGCCCGCCTTCACCGCCCATACCGCGGCCGTCGGCGCCGAGCTTTTCGGCCTCGACCTGCCCGAGTTCGCCGCCGCCACCACGGCCAATTTCGACCGCCTCTTCACCCGCGCCGCCGAATGGGAGGCCGCCTGAGCATGGCCGAACTGCGCTTCACCATCCTGGGCTGCGGCTCCTCGGGCGGCGTGCCGCGCCTGGGCGGGCACTGGGGCGACTGCGACCCGGAGGAGCCGAAGAATACCCGCCGCCGCTGCTCCATGCTGATCCAGCGCATCGGCGAAGACGGCGAAACCACCGTGCTGATCGACGCCTCGCCCGACCTGCGCGCGCAGCTTCTCGATGCGGGCATCGGCCGGCTCGACGCGGTCGTGTTCACCCATGCCCATGCCGACCATGTCCACGGGCTCGACGATCTGCGCATGATCGTCTTCAACATGCGCCGGCGCCTGCCCGTCTGGGCCGACGGCGCGACCTCGAACGACCTGCTGAACCGCTTCGGCTATGCCTTCGTCCAGCCCGAGGGCAGCGCCTATCCCCCGATCCTCGATCTGCACGCGATCGGGGGCGACGTCACGATCGAGGGCGCGGGCGGGCCCGTCGTCCTGCACCCGTTCGAGGTGCGCCACGGCACCATCGACGCGCTCGGCTTCCGCATCGGGGATCTCGCCTACCTGCCGGACGTCTCCGACATCCCCGCCCCCGCCTGGCCGCTTCTGGAGGGGCTCGATTGCTGGGTTCTGGATGCGCTGCGCCGCACGCCGCACCCCAGCCACGCACATCTGGAGAAATCGCTCGACTGGATCGCGCGGGCCGCCCCGCGCCGCGCGGTGCTGACCAACATGCATATCGACCTCGACTACCGCACCGTGCTCGACGAGACGCCCGACCACGTGGTGCCCGCCCATGACGGGATGGTCATCTCCTACGATGCGTGACGCCCAGATGCCCGACCGCGCGCGATGATCGGCATCCTCACGGTCGTCATCCCGGTCTTCCTCGTGATCGGCGCGGGCTATCTCGCGGTCTGGCGCGGGCTCTTCGCCGACAGCGCGGTGGACGGCCTGATGGTCTTCACGCAGAAATTCGCGATCCCCTGCCTGCTGTTTTCGGGCGTGGCGACGCTCGATCTCGGCGCGGAGTTCGATCTCGGCCTGCTGGCCGCCTTCTTCACCGGGTCTGCCGCGAATTTCTTCCTCGGCATGTTCGGCGCGCGGCTTCTCTTCGGGCGGCCCTGGCCCGATTGCGTGGCCATCGGCTTCGTGCCGCTTTTCGCCAACAGCGTGCTTCTGGGCATCCCGATCACCGAAAGCGCCTATGGGCCGGATGCGCTGGCGGCCAATTTCGCCATCGTCTCGGTCCACGCGGCCTTCTGCTACCTGCTCGGCGTCAGCGCGATGGAGATCGTGACGGCGACCGGCGCGGGCGGGCTTGCCACGGTGCGCAAGGTCGCCCGCGCGATGTTCCGCAACGCGCTGATGATCGGCGTGGGCCTGGGCTTCGTGGTGAACCTCTCGGGGATCGCGCTGCCGGGCGTCCTGACCGACGCGCTCGACCTGATGATCCGCGCCGCGCTGCCCGCGGCGTTGTTCGGGCTGGGCGGCATCCTCTACCGCTACAAGCCCGAGGGCGACATGCTGATCGTGGGCTTCGTCTGCGCGCTGGCGCTCGTGCTGCACCCGACGATCACCTACACGCTCGGCACCACAGTCGCGGGCCTGACCGACGCGCAACTGCGCTCGGCGGTGGTGACCGCGTCGATGGCGCCGGGGGTCAACAGCTACCTCTTCGCCAACATGTACGGCGTGGCCCGCCGCGTGGCGGCGACGGCGGTGCTGGTCGCCACGGCGCTCTCGGTGCTGACGGCCTCGGCCTGGATCGCGCTCCTGCCGTAAGGCCGCATGTGACGGGGCTGGTACGCGGGATGTACCGGGTCTGTACGCGGGCCGCGCGGTGGGATGCGAATATTCGTACGAATATTCGCACTCCGGTCAGTCGACCCCCTCCACGATGATGATCGTGCTCTCGGCACAGCGGCGGCGGATCTCGGCCACCTCCTGGTAGTCGGGGTCGTCATAGGCCGCCAGGGCCGCCTCGTAGCTGGGAAACTCGATCACCACGTGCCGGTCGCCCGCGCTGCCCTCCTTCACGACCGACCGCCCGCCCCGGATCACGAACCGCGCGCCATGGGCCTCGAGGATCGGCGTGTCGCGCCGCACGTATTCGGGGTATCCGTCCGGGTCGGTCACGGTGATCTGGCCGATGATGTAGCCTTTGGGCATCGGGGTCCTCGCCTGTCTGTGATCTGCGTCGCGCGCGACCGTAGTCACGCGGCACGGCGCGCGCAATCCTCGGCCACGCTTGCGGCCGCGCGTGGACCCGGGCCCCGCATGCACGCCATGCGCGTCAAAACGTTTCGTTGTGGTTGTGCGTGGCGCCGGATACCTATCGCTGCAAGAAACAAAAACTATGACAAGGCGGGGCCATGAGCCACGGCGGGACACTCCTTTTCCTGATCGCGCTGATGCCGTTCCTGGGCGCGCTCCTTCCCGCGGTGATGATCCGGGCGGGCCGCACCGTCTGCGCGGTGACGACGGCGGTGCCGACGCTTCTGGCGCTGACGATGCTGATGACGCTCGCCCCCGCCGTCCTGCGCGGCGAGGTCATCCAGGCCGAGATCGCCTGGCTGCCGCAACTGGGCCTTTCGGTGGCCTTCTTCCTCGACGGCCTGGGGCTGCTCTTCGCCGCGATGATCCTCGGCGTGGGCCTCCTGATCACGCTCTACGCGCGCTTCTACCTCTCCAGCCGCGACCCGATGGGGCAGTTCTACACCTACCTGCTTCTGTTCCAGGGCGCGATGCTGGGCATCGTGATCTCCGACAACATCCTGCTTCTCCTGATCTTCTGGGAACTCACGAGCCTCTCGTCCTTCCTGCTGATCGGCTACTGGAAGCACCTGCCCGAGGGCCGCCAGGGCGCGCGCATGGCGCTGGCGGTGACCGGCGCGGGCGGGCTCGCGATGATCGCGGGGATGCTGATCCTGGGCAACATCGCGGGCAGCTACAACCTGACGGACATCCTCCGGGCGGGCGAGGCGATCCGGGCCTCGGACTGGTACCTGCCGGCGCTCATCCTGATCCTGCTCGGCGCCTTCACGAAATCCGCGCAGTTCCCGTTCCATTTCTGGCTGCCCCACGCCATGGCCGCGCCCACGCCGGTCTCGGCCTACCTGCACTCGGCCACGATGGTGAAGGCGGGCATCTTCCTGATGGCGCGCATGTGGCCCGCGCTGTCGGGCACCGACGCGTGGTTCTACATCGTCACGACGACGGGGCTCGTGACCATGGTGCTGGGCGCGCTCATCGCGCTCTTCAAGGACGACCTCAAGGCGCTTCTGGCCTTTTCCACGGTCAGCCACCTTGGCCTCCTGACGATGCTTCTGGGCTTCGGGACACAGGCCGCGGCGGTGGCCGCCGTCTTCCACATCCTCAACCACCTGACCTTCAAGGCCGCGCTCTTCATGACCGCCGGCATCGTCGATCACGAGACCCATACCCGCGACATCAAGCGGCTGGGCGGCCTGCGCCACCTGATGCCCGTGACCTTCGTGATCGGCACGGTCGCGGCCCTCTCCATGGCGGGCATCCCGCTTTTCAACGGGTTCCTGTCCAAGGAGATGATGCTGGAGGAGGCGTCCCATACCGGCTGGGCCGGCAGCCCGCTCGCCGTGCCGGTGCTGGCGACGCTGGGCGCGCTCCTGTCGGTGGCCTATTCCTTCCGCTTCATCTCCCACGTGTTCCTGGGGCCGGTGCGCGACGACTACCCCCACCGCCCCCACGATCCGCCCTTCGGCATGTGGGCCGCGCCCGCGCTCCTGGCCACGCTCGTCGTGGTGATCGGCGTGGCGCCCTTTCTCGCCGAGGGGATCGTCACGGCGGCCGCCAATGCCGTCACCGGCGCCGAGTTGCACCCCCATCTGAGGATCTGGCACGGCGTGACGCCCGCGCTCTGGATGTCGGGCATCGCGGTGCTGGGCGGCGCGGCGCTCCTCGCGCTGCACCGCCCGCTCGACCGCGCCTGGATCGCGGCCCCCCGCCCCGAGGCCAAGGCCATCTTCGACGCGCTCCTGGCCGCGCTCGTGGCCCTCTCGCGCCGCGTCACCGAGGCCGCCCATGACGGCGCGATCAGCCGTTACCTCGCGATCTTCACCGTGACCGCCGTGGCGCTGGGCTGGATCGCCCATTCCGGCAGCGGCCTTTCGGCACCCACGCGCGGCCTCCTGCCCGTGCCGGCGGTGATCGCCGTGGGCTGGGTCATGCTGGTCGTGGCCACGGGGCTCGTCGTCGCGCGCCACCACAACCGCTTCGAGGCTCTGACGGTGCTGGGCGTCATCGGCCTGTCGATCTCGGCGGGCTTCGCCTATCTCTCGGCGCCGGACCTGGCGCTGACGCAGATCTCGGTCGAGACGGTCACGATCATCCTGCTGCTCCTGGCGCTGCATTTCCTGCCCAAGACGACCCCGCGCGAAAGCCCCGTGTCCCGCCGCCTGCGCGACGGGGCCATCGCGCTGGCCGCCGGCACCGGGGTCGCGGGCCTCGCCTATGCCTTCATGCTGCGCGACATCGAGACGATCTCGGCCTTTCACGTCGCCAACAGTTACGAGGGCGGCGGCGGCACCAACGTGGTCAACGTGATCCTCGTGGATTTCCGCGGCTACGACACTTTCGGCGAGATCATCGTGCTGGGCATCGCGGGCTTCGTGATCTACGCGCTGATGTACGCCCTGCTGGACGGGCCCGCCGTGAAACGGCTGCGCGCCACCGACTACGCCGCCGACCGCTCGCGCGACCGGCACCCGCTGATGATGGTGGTGGTCACCCGCGTGCTCATGCCCATCGCGCTCGTCGTGGGGCTTTACATCTTCCTGCGCGGCCACAACCAGCCGGGCGGCGGCTTCGTGGCGGGCCTTGTCGTCGCCATCGCGCTCCTGATGCAGTACATGGCCTCGGGCTTCGCCTGGACGCAGGAGCGCAAGCGCATCCAGTATCACACGATGATCGGGCTCGGGATCGTCATCGCGGGGCTGACCGGCGCGGGCGCCTGGCTTGCCGGCCGGCCGTTCCTGACCAGCGCCTACACCTATGTCCACCTGCCCCCGATCGAGGAATTCGAGCTTGCCACCGCCATGCTCTTCGACCTGGGCGTGTTCCTGACGGTGCTGGGGGCGGTGATGCTCATGCTCTTCAGCCTCAGCCGCATCGCGCGCTTCGCGGGCGAGACCGTGAACACCGGGCCGATGGATCACGACCCGCGCACCGCGCGTCCCGACGGCCCCGGCGGGCCGGACGACGCACCGCAGACCGCCCCCCGCATCACGCCAGGAGCGACCCGCTGACATGGAACTGATCGTCGCAAGCAGCATCGGCATCCTGACCGCGGGCGGGGTCTACCTGATCCTGCGGCTCCGGACCTTCCCGGTGATCCTGGGCCTCGCGCTCCTGTCCTACGCGGTGAACGTGTTTCTCTTCGCCAGCGGAGGTCTGGCCGTCGACCAGTCGCCGATCCTGTCGAAATACATCGGCACGCGCTACACCGACCCCCTGCCCCAGGCCCTCGTGCTGACGGCGATCGTGATCTCCTTCGGGATGACGGCCGTCCTGGTGATGATCGGGCTCGCCGCGCATCTCGAGTCCGGCGACGACCGGATCGACACCGGTCCTGCGGAGGACGCGGCCGGCCCTGACACGGACACGCGCCCATGATGCACTGGATCATCCTGCCCGTCGTGCTGCCCGCGCTGCTGGCGCCCATCATCGGCGTCGTGATGCGCCACGACATCGTGCTGGCGCGGATCGCCTCGGTGCTGGGCACGGGCCTGCTGGCGGCGCTTGCCATCGGGCTGACCCTCATGGCCTCCGACGGCGAGACCCATGTCTACCGGCTCGGCGACTGGCCCGCGCCCTTCGGGATCGTGCTGGTGCTCGACCGGCTCTCGGCGCTCATGGTGCTGCTGACATCGGTGCTGGCGCTCATCGTGCTGATCCACGCCATCGCCACGGGCTGGGACGGGCGCGGCAAGCATTTCCACGCGCTCTTCCAGTTCCAGCTCATGGGCATCTGCGGCGCGTTCCTGACGGGCGACATCTTCAACCTCTTCGTCTTCTTCGAGGTGCTGCTCATCGCCTCCTACGGCTTGATGATCCATTCGGGCGGCAAGGCGCGGCTGCGCGCGGGGCTGCAATACGTGGTGATGAACCTCGCGGGCTCCACGCTGTTTCTCTTCGCGCTGGGCACGCTCTATGCCTCGACCGGCACGCTCAACATCGCCGACCTGGCCGCGCGGGTGTCCCAGATCCCGCCCGAGGAGGCCGCGCTGGTGCGCGTCTCCGCGATCCTGCTGATGCTGGTCTTCGCGGTGAAGGCGGCACTTTTCCCCGTGCAGTTCTGGCTGCCGGCCACCTACGCGGGCGCGCCCGCGCCGGTGGCGGCCCTTTTCGCGATCATGACCAAGGTCGGCGCCTACGCGATCCTGCGCGTGCACACCACAGCCTTCGGCCCGGGACAGCCGGGGACCGAGGCGCTGGCGGGCACCTGGCTGTTCCCCGCGGCCATCGTGACCATCGCCATCGGCGCGGCGGGCGTGCTCGGCGCGCGGCGGCTGATGCCGCTGATCGCGTTTTCCGTCCTGGGCTCCATGGGCACGCTTCTCGTGGCGGTCGCGGCCTTCTCTCCGCAAGCCACCTCGGCCGCGCTCTACTACCTCGTCCACTCGACCTTCGCGGCGGCCTGCCTCTTTCTCGTGGCCGATCTGGTGGTCACGCGGCGGAACGCCGACGCGCTGACCCCCGCGCCGCCCACGGTGCAGAACGGGCTTTTCGCGGCACTCTTCTTCGCCGCGGCCATCGCCATGGCGGGCATGCCCCCGCTCAGCGGCTTTCTGGGAAAGCTGCTCGTGCTCGACGCGCTCCGCGCCCCGGGCGAGATGGGCTGGGCCTGGAGCGCGATCCTCGCCGGCTCGCTGGTCACCATCCTCGGCTTCGCGCGCGCGGGCAGCAATCTGTTCTGGCACTCCACGGCCATCGCCGCGCCGGGCGAGACCCCGCTGCCCACGGCCCGGGCGCCGGCCACACCGGCCGAGGTCGCGCCGAGCCTCCTGGCCCTCGCCGCGCTGGCCGCGCTTGCCGTCTTCGCGGGGCCGGTCTCGGCCTATCTGGGCGAAACCGCGATGCAACTGCACGACCGCGCCGGCTATGTGACCGCCGTGATCGGCCCCGGAGGCTGGGAGTGAAGACATGCTGGCCCGCCTGATCCCCCACCCGCTTCTCAGCCTGACGCTGATCCTCGTCTGGCTGGGCCTCGTGAACACCGTCACGCTCGGCAACCTGATCCTCGGCGCCGCCTTCGGCCTGGCCATCCCGATGCTGACCGCCGCCTACTGGCCGAACCGGCCGGTGATCGCGCGGCCGCTGAAGATCGCCGAATACGTCGCGATCGTGCTGTGGGACATCGTCGTGGCGAACGTGCAGGTGGCGCTGGTCATCGTCTTCCGGCGCGAACCCGACATCCGCTCCCGCTGGATCGCGATACCGCTGGAGCTGACCTCGGCCGAGGCGATCACCGTGCTGGCCGGCACCATCACCATGACGCCGGGCACCGTCTCGGCCACGCTCTCGGCCGATGGCCGCGCGATCCTCGTCCATTGCCTGCACACCGACGATCCCGACGCCGTGCGCGACGAGATCAAGTCGCGCTACGAACGCCGCCTGAAGGAGATTTTCCCATGATCGAGCTTGCCCTTGTCTTCGCGGTCGCCTGCTATGGCGCGGCACTTCTGATGGATCTGTGGCGCATCGCGAAGGGCCCCGGCTCGGCCGACCGGATCCTCGCGCTCGACACGATGGTGATCAACATGATCGCGCTTCTGGTCCTCTGGGGCGTCGCGCGCGGCAGCGCGATCTATTTCGAGGCCGCCATGCTGATCGCCATGGTCGGCTTCGTCTCCACTGTCGCCTATTGCCGCTTCGTCCTGCGCGGCGACATCATCGAATAAAGGGGGGATCCCATGAGCCTCATCGCGGAAATCCTGATCTCCTTCGCCCTCGTCATCAGCGGCGTCTTCGGCCTCGTCGGCTCCTACGGGCTGATCAAGCTGCGGCACACGCTGCAGCGGCTGCACGCCCCCACCAAGGCCACGACGCTCGGGGTCGGCGGCGTCCTGATCGCGTCGATGATCTTCTTCTACGCCGAAACCGGCCATATCTCGGTGCACGAGTTGCTGATCACGCTGTTCCTGTTCCTGACCGCGCCGATCACCGCCAATTTCATCGCCAAGACGCACATGGTCCGCCATCTGCGCGCGAAGGATCTGCCCGACAGCACGAGCGACTACGGCTGGTCGATCTACGACGACGCCCCCGGCCCCGACAGGGGCCGCAGCGGCGCGGACTGACAGACGCGGCCCGGCCGGCCTGTTAACCTTTTGGTAACGAAACGGGTTGCCCGCGCGGCGCCTTCGCGGTTCTGTCGGCCGTGCAAGGAGGCCCGCATGTCCGAACACAACCCGTCCAGAGCCGTCGCGGCCGAATTGACCGAGGGCCTCACCAGGGCCGATCTCGACGCCTTGCGGCGGCGGGCCGGTCTCGAGCCGCTGCCCGAGGGGAGCCTCGCGGTCGCGCTGGCCGATCACGGCTTCAGCGTCGAGGATCTTGTCACGCTTCTGATGGCCGCGCTGGTCGAGAAGACCGACGAGGCCGGGCGCCAGGCGCGTGAAATCGACCGGCTGAACGGTCTGTGCCGCGAGCAGATGAGGGCCATGGACCAGATCGCCGATCAGGCGGCGCGGCTGAAATCGGTCCTCGCGGCGATCGACCCCGATCCGTCCGCAGGGGGCGCGATGGAACGGCTCAAGGCCCTCGCGGACAGCCCGGCGCGCCGGCCCGGCTAGGCCGCTTCGCCGTCGTTTCACGGATTGTCCTTCTCCGCCTGGTCCCGCGGAAACCTGTTAACGCGCCCTGCGTC
>CAZGHJ010000080.1:0-11644 GCA_964525355.1 uncultured Roseicyclus sp. | reverse complement strand
GCGGCCCTGGTCATGGGTGAAGGTCCAGCCCATGTCGCCGGTCGAACCCACGTGGACGAAGCCCACGGTGAAGGGCTCGTCCTGGGCGACGGCCGCGCCCGCCGCAAGGCTCGTGGCGACAAGTGCCGCCGCCAGGGTAGTTCTCTTGGATGTCATCTTCGATTTTCCTCCAGGTTGGTGGTCTTGGGTTATCCTTGGGCGCGCCGGGGCGCTCAGCCGCTGGCATGGAACACCTTGCCAAGGGCTGCGGGTGCGTTCAGCGCGGCGCGCGCGCGATCCGACGAGATGATCACCAGCACGACGATCGTCACGAGATAGGGCGAGCTGTCCAGAAGGGCGACCGGCACCTGCACCTCGGCCGCCTGCAGGCGCAGTTGCAGCGCCGAGATCCCGCCGAAGAGATAGGCGCCGAACAGCACGCGCCACGGCTTCCATGAGGCGAAGACCACCAGCGCCAGCGCGATCCAGCCCGCGCCGGCGGTCATCCCCTCGATCCAGTTCTGCACCCGCGCCACCGACAGGAACGCCCCGCCCAGCCCCGCGCAGGCGCCGCCGAACAGGATCGCGAGAAACCGGATGCGCACGACCTTGTAGCCCAGCGCATGGGCGGCGTCGTGGCTTTCGCCCACGGCCCGGATCACGAGACCCGTGCGCGTGTATTGCAGCACGTACCACACGGCGGCCACGAGGATCACGGCCAGGTAGATCACCGGCGAATGCCCGAAAAGGATCGGCCCGGCCACCGGGATCTCCTGCATCGCGGCCGGGAACACGTCCGGCACGCGCGGCAGGTCCGAGCCCGGATAGCCCACCCCCAGAAGCGCCGCGAGCCCCAGCCCGAACAGCGTCAGCGCCAGCCCCGTGGCGACCTGGTTCGACAGCAGAAGCTGCGTGAGCACCGCGAAGATGGCCGACATGATCAGCCCCCCGGCCATGCCCGCCAGGAAGGCCAGCGTCACCGACCCGGTCTCGACGGCGGCGATGAAGCCGGTGACCGCGCCCATGATCATCATCCCCTCGACGCCCAGGTTCAGGACGCCGGTCTTCTCCACCACCAGCTCGCCGATGGCGGCCAGAAGGACGGGCGTGGAGACCACGATGAGGGCAACGACAAGCGTGACGGGATCGACGATCATGCCACCGCCTCCCGTCCGATGCGGATGCGGTAGTTCGACAGAACGTCCAGCGCCAGCAGGAAGAACAGGAGCATCCCCTGGAAGGCCTGGATCGCGGGCGCCGGGATCCCCAGCATCAGCTGCGCCAATTCGCCCCCGATATAGGTCAGCGCCATCAGGAGCCCCGCGAACAGGATGCCGATCGGGTGCAGCCGGCCCAGGAACGCCACGATGATCGCGGTGAACCCGTAGCCCACGTTGAAATCGATGGTGATTTGCCCCGCCGGCCCCGCCACCTCGAAAAGCCCCGCCGCCCCCGCGAGCGCCCCCGAGATCCCGAGGCACAGAAGCACCAGCCGCGCCGGCACGACGCCCGCGAAGCGCGCCGCGCGCGGCGCCGCGCCCGTCAGCCGGATGCGGTAGCCAAGGATATGGCGCTGCATCAGCACGTAGACCGTGATCACCGCAACGAAGGCCGCCAGCACGCCCCAGTGAAGGCCGGTGCCCGCGATCAGTTCGGGATTGTCCGTGCCCGGATGCCGGGCGAGGTTGCGGCTGCCCGGAAAGCCCATGGCGTCGGGGTTGCGCAACCAGCCCGTCGCCGCCGAGGCGAGGATGGCCTCGGCCACATAGACCAGCAGGAGCGAGACGAGGATCTCGTTGGTGCGGAACCGGGTGCGCAGGATGCCCGGGATCATCGCCCAGGCGCAGCCGCCCAGAAGCCCCGCCAGCACCATGCCCGGAAAGATCAGCGGGCTTTCCGACGGCCAGAAGGCCAGCCCGAAGGCCGCGCCCGCCAGCGCGCCCATGATGTATTGCCCCTCCGCGCCGATGTTCCAGATGCCCGCCCGGAAGCCGAGGCTGAGGCCGATGGCGATCAGGATCAGCGGGCCTGCCTTGATCAGCAGTTGCGGGCGCGAGAAGCTCGCGAACTGCGCGTTGAACAGCGGGTCCCAGAAGATGATGCGGATCGCCGCGACCGGGTCCTTGCCCAGCGCCGCGAACATGATCCCGCCCGCGATCATCGTCAGGATCACCGCCAGCACCGGCGTCGCGGCCCCCCAGGCGCGCGAGGGCATGGGGCGTTTTTCCAGCCGGATCATTCCGCCGCCCCCCGCAGGGCTTCGGCCTCGGCCATGTCATGGGCCCCGCCCAGCATCAGGCCGATCTCTTCCATGCTCAGCCCGCGCGCGTCCCGCGGCGGCGACAGCCGCCCCTCGTTCAGCGCGCAGAACCTGTCCGAGACCTCCAGAAGCTCGTCGAGATCCTGGCTGATGACCACGACCGCAGCCCCTCCCTGCGCCAGGTCCAGCAGCGCCTGCCGGATCGCGGCGGCGGCACTGGCGTCCACGCCCCAGGTGGGCTGGTTGACCACCAGGACCTCGGGCGCCTGAAGGATCTCGCGCCCGATGACGTATTTCTGCAGGTTCCCCCCCGAGAGCGCCCGGGCCGCCACGCCCGCGCCCGGCGTGCGCACGTCGAAGGCCGCGATGATCTCCTGCGCGAAGTCCCGCGCCCGGCCCCAGCCGAGAAATCCGCGCCGGTCGAGCCTGCGCCTTACGCGCCCGGTCAGCACCGCGTTTTCCGTCAGGCTCATGTCGGGCGCGGCCGCGTGGCCCAGCCGCTCCTCCGGCGCGCTCAGCAGGCCCAGCCGCCGCCGCGCCTCGGGTCCGGTGTCGCCGATGGGCCGGCCGCGAAACGCGATCATCGCCCGGCTCACCGGACGCTCCCCCGACAACGCCATCAGAAGCTCGTCCTGCCCGTTGCCCGCGACGCCCCCGATGCCCAGGACCTCGCCCGCCCGCACCTCGAAGCCGATGTCCCTCAGCGTCGTGCCGAAGGGCGAGGCGGGCGCCAGCGTCAGGCCCGCGACCCGCAGCAGAACCTCGCCCGGCGTGTGGGCGTCGCGGGCCGGCTGGCTCAGCGACTTGCCCACCATCATCTCGGCCATCTGCGCCGCCGTCACCTCGCGCGGGGTGCAGGTGGCCACCACGCGGCCCAGCCGCAGGATCGTCGCCGCGTCGCACAGCGTGCGGATCTCCTCCAGCTTGTGCGAGATATAGAGGATCGCGGTGCCCTCGGCGGCGAGCTTCCTGAGCGTGTGGAACAGGATCTCCACCTCCTGCGGGGTCAGCACGCTCGTCGGCTCGTCCATGATCAGAAGCTTCGGCTCCTGCAACAGGCAGCGGATGATCTCCACCCGCTGCCGCTCGCCCGCGCTCAGGTCGCCCACCATCCGGCCCGGGTCGAGCGGCAGGCCGTAGGCCCGGCTGACCTCGGTGATGCGGCGCGCCAGATCCCGGGGCTTGGGCGGATCCTCCATGCCCAGCGCGATGTTCTCGGCCACGCTCAACGCCTCGAAGAGCGAGAAGTGCTGAAACACCATCGCCACGCCCGCGGCCCGCGCGGCCCGCGGCTCGGCCGGCGCGTAGGGCGCTCCGTTCAGAGACATCGCGCCGCTGTCGGGCCGCACCAGGCCATAGATCGTCTTGACCATGGTCGACTTGCCCGCGCCGTTCTCGCCCAGAAGCGCATGCACCTCCCCCGGCATGACCTCAAACGAGACGTCGTCATTCGCGACAACGCCGGGATAGGCCTTGGTCACGCGGTCGATCTTCAGAAGTGGCGTCACCCGCCGCTGTCCCCCATGGCGCGGCGCGGCGTCTGCGCGCCTGCCGACTCTTTAAGCAGATGCTCTTTCAGTAGCCGCTGCGCCACGCCGATCGCAATGGCATGGGGATGTTTGCCAAGGCTCGGGTCGCCAATCGGACAGTCGATGCGCGAAATTTCAGCATCCGGATGCCCCATTGCCGCCAGGCGTGACCGAAAGCGCGCCCATTTCGTCTCCGACCCGATCAGGCCGCAGGACGCAAAACCCCGCCGCAGGCCCGCGTCGCAGAGCGCGAGGTCGATGTCGTGGGAATAGGTCAGGATCAGGTGATGCGCCGCGCGCGGCGCGTGGACCATCGCCCGGGCCGGATCGGCGGCGACCAGCCGCGCGACCCCCCGTGGCATCGCCGCGGGAAACCGCTCGGGCGCGGTGTCGACCCAGGTCATCGCCACGCCCTCCAGCGGCGGCAGCACAAGGGCCAGCGCGCGGCCCACATGCCCCGCACCCCAGACCCAGACCGGCGTCGCGGGGACAGGCTCCAACCCCTCCGCCACCTCGTATCGCAGCGTCACCGACCCGCCGCAGCACTGGCCCAGCCCCGGCCCCAGCGCCATGACCCGCTCGCCGGGCTTGACCTCGCCGCGCAGGATCTGCCGCGCCTCGGCCATCGCCGCCCATTCCAGCGCGCCGCCGCCGATCGTCCCCTCGATCCCATCGGCCGTGACCAGCATCGCCGCCCCGGCCTCGCGCGGGGCCGAGCCGCGCGTCGCGGTCACGGTGACACGAACGCCCCTCACGCCCTGGCCCGGTTCACGGCGGCCAGCACCGCCTCGGGCGTGGCCGGCGCCTGCAGATCGGGCCAGCCGGGCCCACAGGCCGCGCAGGCATCGGCCAGCGCCGAAAAGACGCTGATCCCCAGCATGAAGGGCGGCTCGCCCACGGCCTTGGAGCGATAGATCGTCTCCTCCCGGTTCTCGCCGTCCCAGAGCGCGACGTTGAACACCTTCGGCCGGTCCGAGCAGGCCGGGATCTTGTAGGTCGAGGGCGCATGGGTCCTGAGCCGCCCGGCCGCGTCCCAGACCAGCTCCTCCATCGTAAGCCAGCCCGCGCCCTGGACGAACCCGCCCTCGATCTGCCCGATATCGAGCGCGGGGTTCAGCGACCGCCCGCAATCGTGGAGGATATCCGTGCGCAGGATGCGGTTTTCGCCCGTCAGCGTGTCGATCACGACCTCCGAGCAGGCCACCCCGTAGGCGAAGTAGAAGAACGGCCGCCCGCGCCCCGCGATCCGGTCCCACTCGATCTTCGGCGTGCGGTAATACCCCGTCGCCGACAGCGAGACGCGGCCCATGTAGGTCTTCGTTACCGCCTCCTCGAAGGGCATCTCCGCCGCTCCCGCGCGCACCATCCCCCCCTCGAACACCACGTCCGCCGGCTCCGCCTGCAACTCCGGCGCCACCACGCAGGCGATCCGGTCCCGGATCTCGTCGCAGGCCACCTTCACCGCCATCCCGTTCAGGTCGCTGCCCGAGGAGGCCGCCGTGGCCGAGGTATTCGGAACCTTCCCGGTATCCGCCGCGGTGATCTTGACCCGCCCGAGGCCCACGCCGAACCGGTCGGCCGCCACCTGCGCCACCTTCTGGAACAGGCCCTGTCCCATCTCGGTGCCGCCGTGGTTCATGTGGATCGAGCCGTCCTGGTAGACATGCACCAGCGCGCCCGCCTGGTTCAGATGCGTCAGCGTGAAGGAGATCCCGAACTTCACCGGCGTCACCGCGATCCCGCGCTTCAGGACAGGGCTTTCGGCATTCCACTCCGCCACGCGGACCTTCCGCGCCGCCACGTCGGCCTCCGCCAAAAGCCGCTCCGTCATCGCGCGAAGGACGAAATCCTCCACCACCATCCCGTAAGGCGTCGTGTTCTCCGACACCCCGCCCGGCGACCGCGCCCCGGAAAACCCCCTTGCGCCGCCCCCGCCCGTCTCCACCTTCACCGACCCGCGCCCCGCCAGATCGGCACTGTCCAGCCTCTGCCCCTTCTTCTTGTCCCAAATACGGTCTTCGGGAGCGCGGCCCGCCACCGGCGCCTCGGCGTAGTAGTTGCGCTCCCGCACCTGAAGCGGGTCCAACCCCAGCACATGCGCCACGTGATCCATGACGCGCTCGATCCCCACCATCCCCTGGGGCCCGCCAAATCCGCGAAACGCCGTCGCGCTCTGGGTGTTGGTCCTGAGCCGATGCGAGGTGATCCGCGCGGCCGGCAGAAGATAGGCGTTGTCCGCATGCAGCATCGCCCGGTCGGCCACCGGCAGGCTCAGATCCATCGACCAGCCGCAGCGGATCATCTGCACGAAATCCACGCCCCGAAGACGCCCGTCCCCGTCCACGCCCGCGCGATAGGAAATCCGCGCATCGTGCCGCTTGCCCGTCACCACGAAATCGTCGTCGCGGTCGTAGCGCATCTTGGCGGGCCGCCCCGTCCGGTCCGCGACAACGGCGCAGGCGATCGCCAGGTGGTTGCCCTGGCTCTCCTTGCCGCCGAACCCGCCGCCCATCCGCCGGACCTCGACGCGCACCGCGTTCATCGGCCGGCCCAGCGCATCGGCCACCTTGTGCTGGATCTCGGTCGGGTGCTGGGACGACGACTGCACCACCATGTCGCCCCCCTCCTGCGGCAGCGCCAGCGCGGACTGCCCCTCGAGGTAGAAATGCTCCTGCCCGCCGACCTCGATCACGCCCTCGATCACATGCGGGGCGCCCGCCAGCGCCGCCTCCACGTCGCCCTTGGCATAGACGCGCGGGCCGTCCTCGAAGATCGAGCCCGCCGCGAGCGCCTCGTCGATGGTCAGGATCGGCGCCTCCTCGGCGATCTCCACCACGGCCAGCGCCGCGGCCTTGCGCGCCAGAAGGTGGCTTTCGGCGGCCACCAGGAACAGCGGCTGGCCCGCGTAATGTACCGTCCCGTCGCACAGGAGCGGCTCGTCATGGGCGGAGGGAGAGCAATCCGGGATCGTCGCGAAGTCCGCGCCCGACAGCACCAGCACGACGCCGGGTGCGGCCCGCACGGCGGAAAGGTCGAGCTGCACGAGCCGCCCCTTCGCCACCGTCGACAGCCCGAAGGCCAGGTGCAGGCAATCCCGCGGCACGGGGATATCGTCCACGTAGCGCGCCGCCCCCGTGACGTGCAAAGGCGCCGCATCATGGGGCAGGGGCTTGTGGACGGTCATGGGGCGACCTCCAGGATCGAGACGGGCAAGCCCGACATCTCGTGAAAATAGCGCTCCAGCATGTTCGCCGCCGTCTCCAGCCGGTAGGCGGCCGAGGCGCGCATGTCCGACATGGGCGTGAAATCCTCCGCGAACCGCGCCCGCGCCGCCGCGACCGTCTCGGCCGTCCAGGCCCGGTCCACCAGCGCCGCCTCCACCGCGGCCGCGCGTTTCGGAACGCCCGCCATGCCGCCGAAGGCGATGCGCGCCGCGCTCACGAGGCCCTTCTCCAGTGTCAGATTGAACGCCCCGCAGACCGCCGAGATATCCTGGTCGAACCGCTTCGACAGCTTGTAGACCCGCAAGCGATCCTCCTGCACGGGGACGGACACCGCCTCGACGAACTCGCCGGGCGCGCGGTCCTGACGGCCGTAGTCGAGAAAGAAGTCCTCGAGCGGCAGGTCCCGCCGCGCGGTCCCCTTGCGCAGATGCAGCGTGGCCCCCAGTGCGATCAGCGCGGGGGGCAGGTCCCCGATGGGCGAGCCATTGGCGATGTTGCCTCCCACGGTCGCGGCGTTGCGCACCTGCACCGAGCCGTAGCGGCGGATCATCTCCGCGAGGCTCGGATGGCGGTTCGCGATGAAATCCCCGAACGCTGCGACCGTGGTCATGGCGCCCACGCGGATGCGATCGCCCTCCACCGTGACGCCCTTGAGGTCCGCGCAAGCGTTCAGGAAGGCCACCGGCGCGAGGTCGCGCAGGCCCTTTGTCACCCAGAGCCCCACATCCGTGGCCCCCGCGATCAGCGTGGCGTCGGGATGCGCCGCGTACCAGGCGGCCAGTTCGTCGGCGGAGGTCGGGATCGCGGGGGGCTGATCGCCTCGGGATTCCTGCGAAGGAGCGGGGGGCTTACCGCCCCCCGGGCCCCCCGTCCGTATTTCCGACAAGAAGAAATCAGGATCCCGCAGCGCCTCGGCATCGGTTCTCATCCAGTCCGGCACCGGTGCCGTCGCCGCGGCCTGCGCCGCGCGCACGATGGGCGCGTAGCCCGTGCAGCGGCAGAGGTTGCCGGCAAGCTGGTCGTCGAAATCGGTGCGCCCGTTCAGATGCGCGGTCGCCATCGACACGACGAAGCCCGGCGTGCAGAAGCCGCATTGCGAGCCGTGATGGGCAACCATCGCCGCCTGCACCGGGTGGAGCGTCCCGTCGGGCCCCGCGATCCCTTCCACCGTGCGCACCGCGCGCCCCTGAAGCTGGGGCAGGAAGAGGATGCAGGCGTTGAGCGCGCGGCTGCCGTCCTCGCCCGTCACCATCACCGTGCAGGCCCCGCAATCGCCCTCGTTGCAGCCCTCCTTGGTGCCGGTCAGGCCCTTCGTCTCGCGCAGCCAGTCCAGAAGCGTCGTCGTGGGCGGCGCATCCACCGCCTGCTTCTCCCCGTTGAGAAGAAACCGGATCGTCATGAAATCCATCCGCCGCGTTACCTCGCTCGGGCAGGTCGTCCCGCGCCCGATGCGGCGTAGAGCGCGGATCCCGTTCATCGAAATTCGACCGGGGTTTACCAAAACGGCCCGACCGCGCCATTGCAAGAGGGCATCGCGACAGGTCAGGGCGGCACGCGCCGAGATTGCCCGCGGCGCGCGCGATCCGGTGCGCGGGTTGCGTTGGATCAAGGCGGGGCAGGGGTGGCGCGGCTTGGCTCTGCCCGAGGCGAAAGGAGGCGCGACATGGCGATTCTGAAACTCGGTCTGATCGCCGCAGCCCTTGTCGCGGTGCTGGCCCTCGCGCTCCATCTCTGGTCGGCGGCGCGGTTCCGCGCCCTTGCCGCGCGGCTGGAAGCCGAGGTCGCGACCGGTCCCCCCGTCGGTTCCGCCGAGATCCCGCCCGCGATCCGCGCCTTCGCCGAAGCCAACCGGCGCGGCCCGGCGCCCGAGGCGCGCGCCTTGCGGCTGATGCAGGACCTGGAGTTTCGCCGCGGACCCGACGCGCCCTGGTCTCCGATGACGGCCGTGCAGCATATCGGCCTGGGCAGTTCGGCTTTCGTCTGGGTCGCGCGCGGGCCGGGGCGGCTTGCACCGGGCGTCGCGGTGATCGACGCCTATGTGGGTGGCGCGGGGGGCTTGCGTGCCAACCTCCTGGGTTCGGTGCCCGTGGCGCGCGCGGCGGGCCCCGTCACCGACCGGGCCGAGGCGATGCGCTATCTCGCGGAACTGCCCTGGGCGCCCGATGCGATCCTCGGCAACCCCGAGGTCGCTTGGTCCGAGGCCGGCGCACGCGAGATCGATGCGGCGCTCGAGACGCGGGCGGGGCGCGTCTCGGTCCGCTTCACGCTGGACGCGGCGGGCGATATCGTCGAGATGTCCGCGCAGCGCCCCGATCTCGCGCCCGACGGGACCGAGACGGCGCGGGCATGGCGCGGCCGTTTCAGCGGTTACGACTGGGTTGGCGACCGGCGCATCCCCACCCTGGGCGAGGTCGGCTATGTGGACGGGGGCGCATACTGGGCCTATTTCCGCGGCCGCGTGTCGGCGCTGGAGCGTCTGCCCTAGCCCACCACCGACAGCGATTTTCCACCGATCCTCCACAAGATGATGCGGGCAGAGGGCTTTTCACGGCCGCCTGACGCGCCTAGTGTCGCGCCCATGTCCGACCCACGCTTCATCCATCTGCGCCTGCACACCGAGTATTCGCTGCTCGAGGGCGCGATGCGGGTGAAGAAACTGCCCGGTCTCGTGGCCCAGGCGGGCATGCCGGCGGTGGCCGTCACAGACACGAACAACATGTTCTGCGCGCTGGAGTTTTCCGAGGGCGCGGTGAAGGCCGGCGTGCAGCCCATCCTCGGCTGCCAGATCGACGTCGATCACGACCCGGTGCGGCCGGGCGAGAACCCCAACCCCTATGCCGCGCTGGTGCTGCTGGTGCAGGACGAGACCGGCTACCGCAACCTTCTGAAGCTGAATTCCTGCCTCTACCTGCGCGGCGACGGGACGCTGCCGCACGTGACGCTGGAGGAGCTTGCCCGGCATGGCGAGGGGCTGATCTGCCTCTCCGGCGGGCCGGATGGACCGGTGGGCCGGCACCTCCAGCACGGCAACCGCACGCGGGCCGGGGCGCTGCTGGAGCGGCTCTCCGGGATCTATCCGGGGCGTCTTTACGTGGAGCTTCAGCGCCATCCCGGCGACGGCGCGGCCTCCCGTCTCGCGCAGGCGACCGAGCGCGGCCACGTGGAGCTTGCCTACGACCTCGACCTGCCGCTCGTGGCCACCAACGACGTGCATTTCCCCGATCCGGACATGTACGCCGCCCATGACGCCATGATCTGCATCGGCGAGGGCACCTATGTCGCCCAGGCCGAGCCGCGGCGGCGCCTGACCGACCAGCACTATTTCAAGTCGCCCGAGGAGATGGCGGCTCTGTTCGCCGATCTCCCCGAGGCGCTGGAGAACACCGTCGAGATCGCCCGGCGCTGCGCCTTCCGCGCGCGCACGCATCCGCCGATCCTGCCGAAATTCGCCGATGACGAGGTCGAGGAACTGCGTCGCCAGGCCCGCGAGGGGCTCAAGGCCCGCCTCGCCGTGATCCCGCACGCAGCACCCGTGGAGGAGTACGAGAAACGCCTCGAATTCGAGCTTGGCATCATCGAGGGGATGGGGTTCCCGGGCTATTTCCTGATCGTGGCCGATTTCATCAAATGGGCCAAGGAGCATGACATCCCCGTCGGCCCCGGACGCGGCTCGGGCGCGGGCAGCCTCGTGGCCTACGCGCTCACCATCACCGACCTCGACCCGCTCCGCTACAGTCTCCTGTTCGAGCGGTTCCTGAACCCCGAGCGGGTCTCCATGCCCGATTTCGACATCGACTTCTGCATGGACCGCCGCGAGGAGGTGATCCGCTACGTGCAGGACCGCTACGGCCGCGACAAGGTGGGCCAGATCATCACCTTCGGCGCGCTTCTGTCCAAGGCCGCCGTGCGCGACGTGGGCCGCGTGTTGCAGATGTCCTTCATGCAGGTCGACAAGCTCTCGAAAATGATCCCGGTGGAGGGCGTCAAACCCGTCTCCATCGAGAAGGCCATCGCCCAGGAAGAACGCATCCGCGCCGAGATGGTCGAGACCGAGCAGGACCGCCGCGAGGGCCGCGAGAACCCGGTGAAGGTGCTCTTCGACCACGCCGGCAAGATCGAGGGGCTCTTGCGCAACGCCTCGACGCACGCCGCGGGCGTCGTCATTGGCGACCGGCCGCTGGACGAGTTGGTGCCCCTCTACAAAGACCCGCGCTCGGACATGCCCGCAACCCAGTTCAACATGAAATGGGTGGAACCCGCGGGCCTCGTGAAGTTCGACTTCCTCGGGCTGAAAACCCTCACCGTCATCCAGAACGCGATCGAGCTGATCCACGCGGGCGGCCGGCAGCTCCACGAGGCCGCTGACGGACGCCGCCTCTACGATCCCCCGCCGGGCGCCGAGAACCAGATCAACGCGATCCCGCTCGACGATCCGGCCACCTACCAGCTTTACGCCAGTGCCAAGACCGTCGCCGTCTTCCAGGTGGAAAGCTCGGGCATGATGTCGGCGCTTGTCCAGATGAAACCCACCTGCATCGAGGATATCGTGGCGCTCGTCGCGCTCTACCGGCCCGGCCCGATGGAGAACATCCCGAAATATTGCCAGGTCAAGAACGGCCTGTCGGAGCGCGACTACCTGCACCCGTCCGTCG
>CAZGHJ010000079.1:0-11666 GCA_964525355.1 uncultured Roseicyclus sp. | reverse complement strand
CGCGCTGGCCATTCTCCCATCGTCGAACCGCGCGTGGCCGAGATGCTGACCGCTGGCCTGGCCGCGGGCCGCATTGAGATCGATGTAGAACTGGATGCCCACTTGACGGAGGCAGACCTGGCCATCGTCTGCGTCGGCACGCCGTCGGCGGCTGACGGCTCGCACAATATGAGTGCGATCGCCAACGTCACCAACCAGATTGCGACCGCGTCTCTCGGACGGCAGGGGGCACCGCTTGTCGTGGCTTACCGGTCCACTTTCCGGCCAGGTACGATAGAAAATCTCGTACTTCCGATTATCCATGCAGTTTTGGGCGAAGCAGCAGAGCGCCAGGTCGAGGTGGTCTATAACCCGGAATTCTTGCGTGAGGCCTCCGCCGTCGCCGACTATTTCGACCCGCCAAAGATCGTTGTGGGTACGCGGGACGGACGCCCTAACGCCGTCATGGACGAGATGCATGCCGATCTGAACGCCCCCGTGTTCGTGACCGGCTACCGCGAAGCGGAGATTACCAAGCTCGTGGACAATTCATGGCATGCCGTGAAGATCGCCTTCGCAAACGAGATCGGTCGTGCTTGCCTGGCGCTGGATATATCCGCGCAGCAGGTTCACGAGATCTTCGTGTCCGATCGCAAGCTCAACATCTCACCCTATTACCTCCGCCCCGGAGGTGCCTTTGGAGGGTCTTGCCTGCCCAAGGACGTACGAGCGCTCCAGCATGTTGCAGGTGATTGCGGCTGCAACATGCCCGTTATCGACAGCCTTCTGCGCTCAAACGAAGCGCATAAGCACGACCTCTTCCTCTACGCTGTCGAGGGGCTGCCGGAGGGCGCCCGCGTGCTTCTGGCCGGCCTGGCATTCAAGGCCGGTACAGACGATCTCCGAGAAAGTCCGAACGTCGATCTGGCTCGGAAGTTGCTCACTGCCGGCTACGATCTCGAGATCTATGAGCCGGCAATTGAAGCTGACCAGCTGATTGGCGCCAATCTTGGCTATGCCTACACCAACCTGCCCGCGCTGCGGCGTTTGCTGGTCTCGCGCACCCATGCCGAGACGACGCCCTACGCCCGCGTCATCGCGACGAACGATACGGCCATGTCGCTTGACCTGCCCCCAACCCTCGACGTTCGCAATCTCGGGAGCCTGCCATGAGACACGGTCCAGAGGGTGCGATGCCAGTCGCAGGCGACACTGGCAGCAACATCACTCACTGGGAAGCGGAAACGTCCCGCCCGCCGCTTGCCGGTCGCCGTATCCTCATCATTGTCGAGAACCTGCCCGTACCTTTTGACCGGCGTGTCTGGAACGAGGCGCGAACGCTGCGTGACGCAGGTGCGCAGGTTGCCGTGATCTCCCCTACCGGCAAGGGCTTCGAGGCGCATCACGAAGAGATCGAGGGGATCCAGGTGTATCGCCACAACCTGCCCCTCGACGCGAAATCAGCTCGCGGCTACCTCTTGGAATACGGCTCGGCTCTCTTCCACGAGATGCGCCTGGCACTGAAAATTGCCCGGCGGCATGGCTTCGATACGATCCATGCCTGCAACCCACCCGACCTCATCTTTCTCGTGGCTCTGCCGTTCAAGCTCTTCGGGAAGCGGTTCATTTTCGACCATCATGACATAAACCCTGAACTCTACGAGGCCAAGTTCGGCCGCCGGGATTTCTTCTGGCGGCTGATGGTGCGTCTCGAACGTTGGACTTTTCGGCTGGCCGACGTGGTGATCTCGACCAATCAGAGCTATCGGCAGATCGCGATGGAGCGTGGCGGCGTGGCTCCAGAAGACATTTTCGTGGTTCGGTCCGGACCGGCGCTGGAACGGCTCGCAACGCCCGCGCCAAATTCGGCTTGGCGCAACGGTCGGCGGCACATGGTCGGCTATGTCGGCGTTATTGGTGACCAAGAAGGGGTCGATCTTCTGCTCGATGCTGCGCGGATACTCGTACACGAACGTGATCAGGATGTGCAGTTCGTTATTGTTGGTGGGGGGCCGGCGCTGGGGGGACTGCGCGAAATGGCTATGCAGCTCGGTCTGGACGACCACGTTACATTCACCGATCGGGCGCCGGACGAAGTACTCTTCGAGGTTCTGTCGACGGCGGATGTGTGTGTGAATCCTGATCGGGTAAACCCCATGAACGACAAGTCGACCATGAACAAGATTCTGGAATACATGGCGTTTTCCCGGCCCATCGTGCAGTTTGATGTCGTTGAGGGACGTTATTCCGCTGCCGAGGCGTCGCTCTATGCCCGCCCCAACGACACCGTGGATCTTGCTGACAGGATTCTTGAAGTCTTGTCTGATCCCGAGCGCGCAACGGAGATGGGCAAGACCGGACGCAGCCGGATCGAGACGTCACTGAGCTGGAACCACCAGATCGATGCGCTGATCGCCGCCTACCAGCGCGTCGCAGTCAAGCGCCCACGTCGTGGTGGCGTCTAACACTCGATCCGAATACCAGCCCGATGTGCCATGCCGCGGAGAGGTTGATCAACTCGCGTAACTCCATCATGAGCTTGGACCTTTGGACTCTCCTCTTGGTTCCGGTCGGTTCTGCAACCCTACATTGCCGAAGACTTTCCGATGACCACCGTGCATTTTTCCGCTCTGCGGTATCTACTCGGCGGAGGATGCCATCAGGGATGCACGGAGATTTACCTTTTGCCGGGACGTGACCACCGTCTTGAGTGCGTCCGTCGGTGTGGGCACCGCAATAAGATCAACCTGCGATCCTGAGGCGATCATGTTGTGCGAGGCGCTTGGAACCCCTCCGCATTTACCCCTTGTTTACGAAATCGCGATCAACCTAGGGGCGAGTGCCAACCGATGACAGGCCAGAGGTGAACGCCAATGGTGGAAGAAACGATCATGAAACGCTCTCGGTACGAGACACCCCAATCCGTGTATGCCGGGATCGATGTCAAGCAGACGCTCTGCCATCTCGCTCTATCCGAGCAGCGTGTGCGGTCCCTCGGCTTCTCTCATACTGCCGGCGTCCTGGCGCTCTGGCTGGAGAAGGAAGGCGAGCGGTTTTCTGGGACCAAGGCCTGTCCCGGTGAGACCGCCCCTCGGTGAACCCTTTGTGCCGCCTGACGAAAATGCTGCATGTAGGACATGGGCAACGTTTGCGATTTCGTTCAAAGTGCGAGAGACGACGCGACGAGATAAGAGGCGACCATGTTTGACGGGCTCACGATTGCCCAGAAGCTGATGTATCTGGAGGAGCACGCCAGGCAGGGTGGTTACACCCAAACGGCGGAAGCGCTCAGAAAGCTCCAGGAGACCATCGCGAGTGGAGTTGCGGGCCACGGCGGCTCTTTCCAAGAGACTGACCATGGCGCACAGAGCCAGGCGGTGTCGGTCCCCGCGAGGAGCGGTGAGGAGCCGGACAGATAGCTGTTCGAGCGCAGGCGGCTGGTCGCTGACATGGAGCCGCGGGGGGCGTCACATCGACATGAGAGCCACATCCCGCATCGAAGTTGCAATCGATCCACAAAGGCCTCTGCCGCTTACGTTATGGAAAGTGTCTTATGACAAGACGACAGGATACCGAACGATAAGACGTCTTCTGGACAAGAGGCGTCTCGGAAAGGGGTCGGATGGACAGCATTGGTTTGATCTGCAATCGCCTGGCTGAAATTGCCGTCGAGGACCTTGGGTCTGACGGCAGTATGCTCCCACGGGAACTCGACGATCTTGTCTGCGCACTCAGTTCAGACACCGGGGTGAGAGAGGACGTGATTTCGACGCATATCCTCAACCACATCTGCTACCTGCATTCGGGGAAACAGGCGTAGCAGTTTGCTCCCGATCCGCGTGACCGTGCCGCGGCTGAACACCCAGAGTTTTTGGCCGATTGGCCATCGCGAAACCCTCGGCGCTATGCGTCGTCCCTCAGGTCAGCCTCCAAGGCTGCGATGCTCTCATGGGGCAGGTCAAGTTTCGCCAGGGCGCGTTTCTCGTCATGGAAGACCTCAACCGAGATCCCGGGGTTTACGTCAGCAATCTGCTGCATCATGCGGCTCAATCCGAAAATGTAGTCGCGTGGAGACCAGATGACGGTGCGCGCAGGTGTGACGTGTGAATTGTAATGCGTGTTCGCAGTCCGTAGGGCCGCCATCATGCCGTTGAAGTTCGTTGCGAAGTCTTCAAGCTCCGACGTGTCGACCAGTTCATTGCGTCCGGGTCTGTAATCAGGATCCGCCACGTATGCGGTGAGCGCTTCGCGATAATGATCGAGCGTCACCACGCCGGTCCATCTGAATACAGCCACGTCGAGCCTGGTCGATATTTTATAGTCTATCGGCAAGGGTAAGATTTTCCCTGCATACCGGTTTGATGACGCGCGATCACAACGACGAACAACAGGCGGATGATAACCCAAGTCGGACAAGGCTGTTCTAGTTTTTGGGGATCGGCACGTTCTGGCGCCTGAGTGTTACATCTGCGCCAAATTCAGGGCCTCGAAGCCGGCCGCCGAACGCGTTGGACAGCCTGAAAGCGATGCGTGGTGGCGATAACCTACGGCAAGCCGTCTTGCCAACGGATGGCGCTCTTTTTGGAGCTAGGCCACCTGCTGCAGCTTTGCGCGATCGATCTCTTGCAGGCAGCTGTAGATCTCTTCGCTCAGGCGGGCCAAGGAAAACGGCTTCGGCAGGAAGGACGTTATGGTGTCGGCCGGCAGGCTCTCCAGATCCGTTTCCTTCACGAAGCCCGACATCAGGACCACAGGCAGATCCGGCCACCAGCGCTTGCAGATCAGGGCGAGCTCCGGCCCTTGTATCTTTCCGGGCATGATCGCGTCGGTCAGCAGAACGGCCGGGACAACCCCTGTATCGAGCAACTCCATGGCTTCGTCGCCAGACCCGACAGCGAGAAGGCTGAACCCTTTGCGCTCCAGATGCAGGCGCACGATATTGAGAAGCGAGTGGTTGTCTTCGACCAACAGCACCACAGGCTTTGGGGTGACGTCTGTGAGATGCTCTTCAGTCATTGCTACTCGTGTGTTCTGTAACTGTGCTGGACTTCCGGTCTGGGGCGGGCATCAGGCGCAGCGGTCAGGCTACGCCCAGAAACTCGCCCATGTCCTCCGCTACCGCCCGAGGCTCTCGCAGCAGGTAGCCGCGTCCCCAGACCGTCTCGATGTAGCTGTCGCCACCAGTTGCCATGGCGATCTTCTTGCGCAGTTTGCAGATGAAGACGTCGATGATCTTCGCATCGGGCTCGTCCCTTCCGGCATAGAGATGATTGAGGAACATCTCTTTCGTGAGCGTCATGCCCTTGCGGAGTACGAGAAGCTCGAGGATCTGGTATTCCTTTGCGGTCAGTCTGAGGGGCTTTCCGGAAACCTCGACCGTCTGAGCGTCGAGATTGATATGGAGAGTGCCTATCGTGACGGCGACCTGCGAGTGCCCCTGATTGCGGCGCACGACCGCACGAATGCGCGCGAGCAGTTCATCACGGGAAAACGGTTTGGTGACGAAGTCATCGGCACCTGATCCCAGGGTCTGAAGCTTGCTTTCAAAGTCCTGGGAGCCCGTCAAAACCATCACGGGCGTCCCGATACCATCCCTGCGCAAGGCTCGCAGGATATCCTGGCCTTTCATGTCCGGTAGCGTCAGATCGAGAAGGATCACGTCATAGTCGTTCGCCTTCGCAAGCTCGATGCCGTCTACACCGCGATCGGCTATGCAAACTGTCATCCCCGCGCGTTCCAGACATAGCTGGATGCTGCGCGCTGTCGTCACATCGTCTTCGATCACCAGCACGTGCATGAACAAGCCCCTTCTTCACACTCCAGCCATGTCCATTAATATATACCTTCGAAAAGGTTAAGAAATAGTGTTGAAGTTGTGGCAAGGTGACCGGAGATCGGCCAAGTCACTGGTCAGCCAAGAAAATCGGTCCCCCGGGTAGAGGCGGGCGAGGGGGTCCAAGGGGGAGGCGCAGAGCCCGAGTCACACGACCATCGATGCGGGAACGCGCGGGATGGCAGATGCCCCAGGCATCCTCGGTGGTCCGCTTAGTGCGATGCCGCCCTGCACTCGCTGCGAGCCAGTTGAGCAGTCCGATGACATGGGCCGAACCAGCTATCAGCCCCGTTCTGCTCATCCGCCCTGCCGAGAAGGTCCGGCGCAAGAGGTCTGTGATGCGGCTCGGCATGTGACCGCCAGGGATCACGGTCGGGGCCGTCGAAGCGGCCGGGCGGCGCCTCGTGGTCTGCCCGTCTTGTGATCGGCAGCAGCGAAAGTGCCTTCGAAGGGCGTGCCGGACACTCCGCTCGTCGTTGCCTTGAACGAGGTCAGCGCGCGTTCGGCGATCGGACCAGCGCCAGCACATCGCGCGAACCGACCCCGGGCCGCTTGATATCTCTCCGGCCCGATCGACCTCCGGGCTCTTTTTCTTTCGCGCGTGGATGCGTGCTGTCGTCGAAGCGAAGCAGTTTGTCGTCGCCGATCCCACAAAATCAGGTGCCGGATGCAGCTGTGACGGGGTTCGTGGAAGAAGAAAGGCAAGTCTTTCTAAAGGGATATCTTTGCCGTGATGGTGCCTGGGCAGATTACCTGCAGACACGCGTCGACGACATGGTATATGATGAAGGAAGTATTAACAGGTCGGTCCCTGGGAGCGTGTTTGAGCGCCAAAGGTGGAGGGGCACGGCAGCAGTCAATTTGTATGCGTTCCACGCAGGGTATGCTTGAACATGGCGCTCTCGGAATATGGCCTGTCCGGCAGGCGGTCTTTTGAAAATCTTACCGGTCGGGCTGGTGCAGCTCCGCACGAACCCTTCGGACAATGGGTCTATCGTTCGGGTTTCAAGCGACTGATCGATATCCTGCTTGTCCTGCTCACCCTGCATCTCTGGCTCCCTGTCATTCTGGTCACGGCCCTCATCGTGGCCCGGGACGGCCACAATCCCTTCTACACGCAGTCGCGGATCGGGCGGGACGGCCGGGTCTTCCGGATCCTGAAACTGCGCTCCATGGTGCATGACGCCGATGCCAGGCTCGAGGCCTACCTCAAGGAGCATCCCGCGGCCCGGGCCGAGTGGAACTCGACACAGAAGCTGAAGGACGATCCCCGCATCACCCGGGTCGGCCGCTTCATCCGCAAGACCTCGATCGACGAGCTGCCGCAGCTCTTCAACGTGCTGATCGGCGACATGAGCCTCGTCGGGCCGCGCCCCATCATGGTGCAGCAAAAGACGCTCTACCCAGGCCATCGCTACTACGAGATGCGGCCGGGCCTCACCGGCTTCTGGCAGATCAGCAACCGCAACCGCTGCCCCTTCGCCGGGCGCGCGCGCTATGACAACGCCTACTTCAAGGGCATGTCGTTCTGGACGGACATGGTGGTCATCGGCCGCACGGTTGGTGTGGTCCTCCGCGGCACGGGCTACTGACCCGACCCCGCAGAGGGGCGTCGTTCGTCGCCGGCTGACGCTCGGCGCGAAGAACTGAGCGCACACCGGGGTCATCCGTTCACGGATCACGGGGTGTCCGATCGGCCCGTGGGGCCGGCCGCAAGACGTGCTGCTGAGCGGTCGTGCAGAGGGGTGGCCTTGCCGTCCCGGAGAACGAGCAGGAAGACGGGGACTATCGATCGCCGTAGCGGCCAAGCCCGATCGCCTGAGGCCCCCCGTATCGCCCTCAGGATGTGGCCGTCACCGCTTTGATGGTCTCGTGGCGTTTCGTCTTTTTACGGGCAATGCTCCACGCATCTGTAGAGACTTTTATGGGTTCTGTTAGGCCGACACGTCCTTGAGATGGCGGCGCTTTTCCCGGTCCTAGCATGGTGGATGTTCTCCGCCCGGCTCCCGCGCTTGGGTCAAGCCAAGGTTCTGCAACGGATTTCTCCGCTCGTCGCACGCCTTCACAGAGTGTTGCCGCGCATGTGTGGCGGTTACGGTCCGGTAGGATGTGTTACCTGGCCCGGGTTGCGAAGAGATTAGAAAATAACTTAAAAACAAGGGTTTATACTCTCAATAACCATTTTTCCCTCCCCTTCTGGCCACAAATGGAGGGACCCGATGGATCATTTCACTTGCACACGCCCCGAGCTTCCCGACGCACTGGCCCGGACGATATTCGAGGATCGAGGCCGCCAGTTCGTCGACCGCCTGAACTGGTCGCTTACCGTCACGCCCGACGGTCTCGAGCTTGACGAATATGATGACGAGCAGAGCGTCTATCTCGTGATTGCCGAGGGCATGCGGCATCTGGGCTCGTGCCGGGTGCGGCCCGTCCGCGCCTCGACCATGCTTGTCGATCACTTCCTGCCGATCTTTCCCGATGCGGAGCTTTTCCTCCGACAGCAGCGAGGGCGTGTCTGGGAACTCACCCGGTTCTGCCGGGCGCCGGATATCCCGGTGGACAACAGCCGGCGCATGCTCGACCGCCTGGCCGAGGTGCTCGACGGGTTCCGCGACCGGCACCGTCTGACGGGGTTCGTCGCCGTCGTCTTTCCCGAAGTCGCGCGTTTTCTCGACTCCATCGGGGTGCGGTACCTGACGCTGTCCCGTGGAGAGATGGGCGGCCGTTCCGTTAACCTGATCTGCATCACCCATTGCGTAAAGGTGCGGGATGCCGATGTCCGGCCCGTGCCAACCCTCGTGGAGCGGCTTCCGGATGCGGCATGAAGCCGCCGATTGTCGGGGCCCGTTTTAGACACGGGCTCCGCTGACGTGTAAGCGTCCGATCCGGTCAGGCCTCGACGTGCTCGTGGGACTGGGACGGGGGACGCTACGCAATTGAGAAGGTCGTGTCGATGAAAGCTGTCTCGCCTCTCACGCGGGCCTATCAGAAGTATCGTGCCGTGCTGTTCGCAACGGTCGTGTTCAGCTTTTTCGTGAACCTGCTGATGTTCGTCGCGCCGCTCTACATGCTGCAGGTCTACGACCGCGTGCTGATGAGCCGGAACGAAACGACGCTCGTGATGCTGACAGGCATCGCCGTGGGGCTGCTGCTGACCTACGGCCTGCTGGAATATATCCGCTCGCGCATGCTGGTCCGGACGGGGCTGCAGTTCGACGACGCATTGGCGAGCCCCCTGTTCCACCGGGTCGTCAAGCTGCAGACAACAGCCCCCGGCGGCGGTAACAGCGCGCTGCAGGATGCGGACAAGATCCGGGAGTTCATAACCGGACAGGGCGTCCTGTCCTTCTTCGATGCACCCTGGGTGCCCATCTTCCTCGTGCTCGTCTATGTCCTCCATCCCGTTCTGGGCATGGTTGCGACGGCAGGCGCTGCCATCATATTCACGCTGGCGCTTCTCAACGAGTTCCTGACACGCAAGCGGCTTCAGCAGGCCGCGGCCGCAAACGCCGAGGCCAGCAAGTTCGCAAGCTCCACGCTGATGAATGCCGACGTGATCCGGGCAATGGGCATGGAGCGCCCGCTGATGGCGCGCTGGCTCAAGTTCCGCGATGCGATGCTGGCCGATCAGGCCGTTGCCAGCGACCGCGCCGGTGTCGTGCTCGCCATGTCCAAGTTCGTGCGGATGACGCTGCAGGTCGCGATCCTCGCCGCAGGCGCCTATCTCGTTCTGCGCCAGGAGATCACGCCCGGCGTGATGGTCGCCTCCTCCATCGTCATGGGACGCGCGCTTGCCCCGGCCGAGCAGGCCGTGCAGCAGTGGAAGGTGTTCGTCGCCGCGCGCGAGGCTGACAAGAGGCTACGGGTCCTCTTCGAAAAGGTCGAGAATGACCCTGCAAGGCTTTCCCTGCCCGCACCGGCAGGCAAGATAACCGTCAACGGGCTGACCTCCGTCGTTCCCGGCACACGGACCACCGTGCTCAAGAATGTCAGCTTCAACCTCGGGGCAGGTGAAACGCTTGCCGTCGTGGGGCCGAGCGGATCGGGCAAGTCGTCCCTCATCCGGCATCTCGTGGGGGTCTGGACGCCTGCTGCCGGCGATATTCGTCTCGACAGCGCCGAGCTGCAGAACTGGAATAACGATGAGCTTGGCCGTCACCTGGGCTACCTGCCGCAGGACGTGAAACTCTTCCCCGGGACCGTGGCCGAGAACATCTCTCGGTTCGAGGAGGATGCGAGCGACGAGGATATCGTCGCCGCGGCCAGGCTCGCCGGGGCGCATGAGTTGATCCAGCATTTCCCCGATGGCTACGCGACCGAAGTCGGGCTCGGCGGCGGGAACCTCTCGGGGGGCCAGAAACAGCGCGTCGGCCTGGCGCGGGCCGTCTACAAGCTGCCGAGCGTGATCGCGCTCGACGAGCCGAACTCGAACCTCGACAACGGGGGCGAGGAGGCGCTGCAAGCCTGTCTCAGCGAGTTGAAAAGGCTCAAGAAGACGGTCGTTGTCGTGACCCACAAGGCAAGCCTGCTTTCGGTCGCCGACAAGACGCTCGTGCTCAATGCCGGCACGGTGCAGCAGTTCGGCCTGACGCGGGAAATGTTCAAGAGACCGATGGTGGCGGCCGAGTAGCGACGGCCACGTCCCCGGATCGGAGCGGGAGTCCATGATCGACAAGAAAACAGCAAATCCCCGGCGCTTTGCCCTTCTGGGCTTCGCCATCATTTTCCTGACCTTCGGCGGGATCGGTGGTTGGGCCGCGACGGCCAAGCTCGACAGCGCCGTCATCGCGCCCGGACGGGTCGTGCTGGAGGGCGACCGGCAGTCGGTGCAGCATCTCGAAGGCGGTATCGTCTCGAAGGTCCACGTCCGCGAAGGCGATTTCGTCGAAGAGGGCGATCTTCTCGTCGAGATGGACCGGGTTTCCCGGCGCAGCGATCTCGATGTGATGACGCTCCGGCGCAACATCGCTCAGGCGCAAGAGGCCCGTTTCCTCGCGGAACGGAACCTCAGCGACGAGATCATCTTCCCGGCACCGGTCGCCGAAAGCAGCCACCCGCAGGTCGTGAACACGCGCGAGGATCAGGTCACGGCCTTCGAGAGCCGCAAGCAGACCCTCGAATCCGAGCGGTCTGTCCTGCGGACCAGGATCGGGCAGCTCGAAGCCCAGATCGACGGGCTGGAGCGACAGCAGGAGGCGGTCGAGCGCCGTCTCGAAATCCAGGGCGCCCTCCTCGAGCGGTTTCGCCAGGGCGGTGAGAGCGGTGTATTGGAACTCAATGCATTGGCGCAGCGCGAGGACAGCTACATCCAGATCCAAGCCGAGCTGGGACAGATCGAATCCGAGATTGCCCGCACGCGGCTTCAGCAGAACGAAACCGAGATGCAGATCGTCCAGGCCGAGCGGGAATATCGTGAGCGGGCCAGTGAAGCGCTCGACGCGGTCCGCCAGGAGATCGCGGAGCTCAACGAGCGGATCGTCGTGGCGGAAGACGCGCTCCGCCGGACCTATATCCGCGCCTCGGCCACGGGCACCGTGCAGAATGTCGCCGTTGCCACCGAGGGCGCCGTCGTGTCCCCGGGCGCGCTCCTGATGGAGATCGTGCCCGTGAACGAGCGCTTCGTCGTCTCGGCGAATGTAGAGCCGCAAAATATCGACAGCGTCGAGACAGGTCTTCTGACCGAAGTGCGGTTCACCGCGATCACGGAGCAGGTCGCCGAGGTGGCGATGGGCCGGGTGCTTACGGTATCGCGCGACATCATCCAGTCAGACAACCGCAACGAGCCCCCTCACTACCTCGCGCGGATTTCGATCGACGAAGACACGATCCCCGAGGCGATCCGTACGCGGAT
>CAZGHJ010000078.1:4384-11735 GCA_964525355.1 uncultured Roseicyclus sp. | reverse complement strand
TCGCCCAGAAGCGCGCCGCCGCCCGTCAGCATCACGCCGCGGTCGACGATGTCGGCGGCGAGGTCGGGCGGCGTGGCCTCGAGCGCGCCCATCACCGCCTCGGTGATCTGCTGCACCGGCTCGGCCAGCGCCTCGGCCACCTGCGCCTGGCTCACCTCGGTCTCCTTGGGCACCCCGTTCAGCAGGTCGCGGCCCCGGATGCGCATGGACGCGCCGCGCCCGTCATCGGGCATCCGCGCCGTGCCGATGGAGGTCTTGATCCGCTCGGCGGTCGATTCCCCGATCAGCAGGTTATGCTGGCGCCGCAGATACGAGATGATGGCCTCGTCCATCCGGTCTCCGCCCACCCGCACCGAGCGCGCATAGACGATGTCGGCAAGGCTGAGCACGGCGACCTCGGTCGTGCCGCCGCCGATATCGACGACCATCGAGCCCGTGGGATCGGTGATCGGCATGCCCGCGCCGATGGCCGCCGCGATGGGCTCGGCGATCAGGCCCGCCTTGCGCGCGCCGGCCGACAGCACCGACTGGCGGATCGCGCGTTTCTCGACGGGCGTGGCGCCGTGGGGCACGCAGACGATGATCTTGGGCTTGGTGAAGGTCGTGCGCTTGTGGACCTTGCGGATGAAGTGCTTGATCATCTCCTCGGCCACGTCGAAATCCGCGATGACCCCGTCGCGCATCGGCCGGATCGCCTGGATCGAGCCGGGCGTGCGGCCCAGCATCAGCTTGGCGTCCTCGCCGAAGGCCAGCGCCTTCTTGACGCCGTCCTTGACCTGGTAGGCCACGACCGAGGGTTCGTTCAGCACGACGCCCTTGCCGCGCACGTAGACGAGCGTGTTCGCCGTGCCGAGGTCGATCGCCATGTCCGAGGAGAAGAGGTTGCCGAAGACCATATGTGCCTTGCCGTCCGGAAAGAGGAGCGCGCCCCGTCGAAGGGCGCGCTGTAAGTCGGACGCTTATAGGCGCGGGAGCCCTTGGGCGTAAAGGGGCAGGGGTGTCGCCGTTGGCGGTGTGCCGCCGTATCGTGCCTTTTGCCGTGCAGCGCTTGCTGCCGGCGCGATGTTCCGGATGCAATCCGCGGCATCGTGGCTCGAAGGCGCGTCGTGGAACGGCTGAGGCGTGCCGTCCGCCCGATGCCACATACGCTCCCGTGCCCGACGAAAAGGGTCGGCCCCTCAGTGGCCGACCCTTCCGGATTTCCGGTGGCGTGGCCTTCAGACGGTGCGTTTCTTGAGGCGCAGAAGGGTGAGGCCACCAAGACCGCCGAGAAGCAGAGCCATCCCTGCCGGAAGCGGCACGGGCGCCAGATCCGTCTCCTCCACGTCGAAGGACATTGACCAGGACGCGCTGTACGTGCCCTCGTCGTCGGCTGACTGACCGAAGGCCGAAACACCGTATGTGCCCGGCCCCAGAATGCCGGAGAAGATGGTTCCGCCAGAGTTGATCGGGACGCTTTGGAAGGCGATGGTGGAGACAGGACCGAATTCTGCCAGAGCGAACGTGATTGTCAGCCCGTCGGGCCCGCCGCCCTCCGTTCCGCCAAACGCTGACACCAGTTGCGTTCCGGGGCCGATCGTGAAGTTGAAACTGTCCTGTGAATCCTCGTCGATTGCTCCGTTGCAATCCCGCTGCACGCAATTCCCCGAAAGTTCGCCGATGACAGTGTTGTCCCCGATGCCCAACGTCCCGATGTTGAAGTTCGTGGGCGAGCCCGAGCCAGAGAAGTCACCCGACGACAAATTTGATTCGTCGAAGGTGATCGGTGTCGCCGATGCCATCGAGCCGATGGCGCTGGCAAACGCGATCGCATAAACATAAGTGAATGATCTCACTTTTATTTCCCCATGTTTGCTAAACATGAGGACGGATATTAAGAATCGGATTTGATTTCGTAATACCTTTTGCATCGGGTACGATCTGTCCACCCGTGCCGCCGCGCCATGCGATGTGCCGTCGGGCTCCGTCGAAACGAACGATTGGGCTTGAAGGCCCTCATTCCTCCGGCATGATCGCGCGGACGGGGCCGGTACCCGGCGGCGGCGCTGATGACACACGCCGACGGGCACCTCGATGACCGGCAATCAGCTCACGTCCTTGTAGCTGACTTCCCGCACATCCGATCCCAGCTTTTCGCGGCGCACGATCAGCCGGTTGAGCGCGTTCACATAGGCCTTCACGCTGGCCACGACCGTATCGGTATCCGCCGACTGGCCGGTTGAGATGCGCCCGTCCTCCTCGATGCGGACGCTGACGGTGGCCTGCGCGTCCATGCCCTCCGTCACCGCGCTCACCTGGTAGAGTTGCAGCACCGCCTCGTTGGGATAAAGCGCCTTGACCGCGTTGAAGGCCGCGTCCACCGGCCCGTCGCCCTGCGCCGTGGCCTGCTTGTCCTCGGACCCGACGCGCAGCGTGATGTCGGCCGATTGCGGCGCCTCGGTGCCGCAGATGACGCGCAGGAATTTCAATTCGATATGATCGTCCTGGTCGGCGGCGGCGGCATCCGTCACCAGCGCGATCAGGTCGTCGTCGAAGACCTCCTTCTTGCGATCCGCCAGCGCCTTGAACCGCACGAAAAGGTCGTTCAGCTGGTTGTCGATCATGTCGAAGCCGAGGTCCTTCAGCTTCGCGCGCAGGGCCGCCCGCCCCGAATGCTTGCCGAGCGGCAGCGAGGTGCCGGCAAGGCCCACATCCTCGGGGCGCATGATCTCGAACGTGTCGGCGGATTTCAGCATCCCGTCCTGGTGGATGCCGCTCTCGTGCGCGAAGGCGTTCTTGCCGACGATCGCCTTGTTGGGCTGCACGACGAAGCCCGAGACGGTCGCGACGCGGCGCGAGATGTGCATGATCTTCGTGGTGTCGATCCCGGTATCGAAGGGCATGATGTCGTGGCGCACGCGCATCGCCATCACGACCTCTTCCAGCGCGGTGTTGCCCGCGCGTTCGCCCAGCCCGTTGATCGTGCACTCGATCTGCCGCGCGCCGCCCGCCACGGCCGCCAGCGCATTGGCCGTCGCCATGCCCAGATCGTTGTGGCAATGGGTGGCGAAGACCACGTCCTCGCCCCCCTCGCATTCCGCGATCAGCCGCCGGATCAGATCGGCGCTTTCCACCGGCGCGGTGTAGCCCACGGTGTCGGGGATGTTGATCGTGGTGGCACCCGCGCGAATGGCGATTTCCACCACCCGCCTGAGGTAGTCCCACTCGGTCCGCGTCGCGTCCATGGGCGACCATTGCACGTTGTCGCAGAGGTTGCGGGCGTGGCTGACCGTCTCGTGGATGCGGTCGGCCATCTCGTCCATGGTCAGGTTCGGGATCGCCCGGTGCTGGGGCGAGGTGCCGATGAAGGTGTGGATGCGCGGGGATTTCGCGCCGCGCACGGCCTCCCAGCAGCGGTCGATATCCTTGAAGTTGGCGCGTGCCAGCCCGCAGATCGTGGCCGATTTCGCCAGTTTCGCGATCTCGGAGACGGCGGCGAAATCCCCTTCGGAGGCGATGGGAAAGCCCGCCTCGATGATGTCGACGCCCATCTCGTCGAGAAGTGCGGCGATCTCCAGCTTCTCGTCATGGCTCATGGTGGCGCCGGGCGATTGCTCGCCGTCGCGCAGCGTCGTGTCGAAGATCAGGACGCGGTTCTCGTTGGTCATGGTGTTTCTCCCTGGCTCGAGGTCGTGGTCTCCGGCGCTGGCCCTCCCCTGAGCGGTCGCGCCGGATGGCACGCTCAGAGGCGGCTAAGGAGAAGAAGACCGGGCAGGGGCAGGCGCAGGGGGTCTGCGCGCATCGGGACGATATGGGCCTGCGTGGTCATGGCGCGAAGAATACAAGACCGGCCGCGCTTGAAAACCCCCAATCGGGTCAGGGCCGTTGACCCGCCGCCGCGCGCCCGCGGATTGCCGGGCGCGGATCGCGGATTAGGTGCGTGGCCCATGATAGATGCATTGGTAATCGGCGCTTCGGGCGGCATCGGACAGGCGATGGTGGCCGAGATGAGAACACGCGGCGGGAGTGTGACCACGCTCTCGCGGCGCGAGGACGGGCTGGACGTGACCGATCCGGCCTCGGTGGACCGGCTGATGGGCGCGCTCGAGGGGCCGTTCCAGACGGTCTTCGTCTCGGTCGGCATCCTGGCGCCGGACAAGGGCGCCCCGGAAAAGCAGATCGCCGCGCTCGATGCGCAGGCCATGGCGCGGGTCTTTGCCGTCAACACGATCGGCGTCGCGCATGTCCTCAGCCACCTGCCGCGCCTCCTGCCGAAACGCGGGCGCTCGGTCACGGGCGTGCTGACGGCGCGCGTGGGCTCCATCGGCGACAACCGCATGGGGGGGTGGTATTCCTACCGCGCCTCCAAGGCCGCGCTGAACCAGATCGTCCATGGCCTCGGCGTGGAGCTTGGCCGCTCGCACCGGGAGGCCGTCGTCGCCGCGCTCCATCCCGGCACGGTCGCCACGCCCTTCACCGAAGGCTACGACCCCGTCCATGGCAAATCCTCGCCCGAGGCGGCCGCGTCCGATCTCTGCGACGTGATGGAACGGCTGACCCAGGAACAGTCGGGCGGGTTCTTCGACTACGCGGGCAAGGAGATCCCGTGGTGAGCCGGCTTGTCCTGATCCTGGGCGACCAGCTGTCCGAGGAGATCGCGGCGCTGCGCGAGGCCGACCGCGAGAGCGACACCATCGTCATGGCCGAGGTCTGGGACGAGGCCACCTACGTCCCCCATCACCCCAAGAAGATCGCGTTCCTCTTCGCCGCGATGCGCAAGTTCGCGGCCCGGCTCGAGGGGCAGGGCTGGCGCGTGCGCTACACGCGCCTCGACGATCCCGAGAACACCGGCTCCATCCCCGGCGAGCTTCTGCGCGCGTCCGAGGCCACGGGTGCCACCGAGGTGCTGGCCACCGAGCCCGGCGAGTTCCGCCTGATCGCCGCGCTGGAGGACTGCCCGCTTGCGGTCCACCAGTTGCCCGACGACCGGTTCCTGTGCTCCCACGCCGAGTTCGAGGCCTGGGCCGAGGGCCGCAAGGAACTCCGCATGGAGTGGTTCTACCGCGAGATGCGGCGCAAGACCGGCCTCCTGATGGAGGGCGACAAGCCCGCGGGCGGCAAGTGGAACTACGACCACGACAACCGCAAGCCCGCCCCGGGCGAGATCGCCTATGGCGGGCCGATGCAGTTCACCCCCGACGAGACCGTGGAGGAGGTGCTGCGCCTCGTCGAGCGCCGCTTCGACAACAATTTCGGCACGCTCCGCCCCTTCGCCTTCGCCACCGACCAGGGCCAGGCGCGGCGCGCGCTCACGCATTTCGTCACCCATGCCCTGCCGCGCTTCGGCGATTACCAGGACGCGATGCTCGACGGGAACCGGTTTCTCTACCACGCGGTCATCTCGATGTATCTCAACGCCGGGCTGCTGGGCTGGCGCGAGATCTGCGAAGCGGCCGAAGAGGCCTGGCGCGAGGGCCACGCGCCGCTGAACGCGGTCGAGGGGTTCATCCGCCAGATCATCGGCTGGCGCGAGTACATGCGCGGCATCTACTTCCGCGAAGGCCCCGACTACACGCGCCGCAACGCGCTGGGCCACGACCGGCCGCTGCCGGAGTTCTACTGGACCGCCGAGACCGACATGCGCTGCGTCGCCCGCGCGGTGGAGCAGACCCGCGACGAGGCCTATGCCCACCACATCCAGCGGCTCATGGTGACCGGCAATTTCGCGCTCTTGGCGGGCATCGACCCGCATGGCGTCCACGAATGGTATCTCGCCGTCTACGCCGATGCCTACGAATGGGTCGAGGCGCCCAACGTCATCGGCATGAGCCAGTTCGCCGATGGCGGGATCGTGGGCTCGAAACCGTATGTCTCGGGCGGGAACTACATTCGGAAAATGTCGGATTACTGCAACAAATGCAGCTATGACGTTGGGGAGAAGTCTGGGGAAAGGTCGTGTCCCTTCAACTACCTCTACTGGGCCTTCCTGCACCGCCACCGTGACCGCTTCGGGAAGAACCCGCGCATGGCGCAGATGTACCGCACCTGGGCGCGCATGTCCGCCGAGAAGCGCGAGGCGACGCTCGCGAGCGCGGAGACCTTCCTCGAGAAGCTCGACACCGGCGCCCGCGTCTGAGCCCCGGGCCGCTGTGAAAATCCGCGCAGACCCCCTGCGACGGTGCGGGATTGAGCGGCGCGCCAAGACGGCGCAGGTCGGCGCAATACCCACCCGCAACCGAGGTCCATCATGTCCGACGTCAGACTCGCCATCGTCTTCTACTCCACCTACGGCACCAACCACCGCATGGCCGAGATCGCGGCCGAGGCCGCCCGCGAGGCCGGCGCCGAGGTCCGTCTGCTGCGCGTGCCCGAAACCGCCCCGCGCGAGATCGTCGAGGGCCAGGACGCCTGGAAGGCGCAAGCCGAAAAGACCGCCGACATCCCCGAGGTGACCCCCGCCGACATGGAATGGGCGAACGCCTACCTCTTCTCCGCTCCGACCCGGTTCGGCGTCGTGGCCAGCCAGGTCCGGGCCTTCATCGACACGCTGGGCGGGCTGTGGTTCGAGGGCAAGCTGGCCGACAAGACCTTCAGCGCGATGACCTCGGCCCAGAACCCCCATGGCGGCCAGGAGACGACGCTGCAATCGCTCTACATCACCGCGATGCACTGGGGGGCGATCATCGTCGCGCCGGGCTTCACCGATCCGATCCAGTTCGAGGCGGGCGGCAACCCCTACGGCGTCTCGGCGCAGGCGGGCGAGGTGACGGACAAGGTCGAAGCCGCCATCCGCCACCAGGCCCGGCGCCAGGTCGCGGTCACGGCAAAGCTCGCCTGAGCCGGAAAGCCGGTGCAAAAAAATACCGCGGGACCATGCAGGCGCATGGACCCGCGGCACGGACAGGGCGGCAGTCCGGGACCGCGATGCCGCCCTGCAACAACGGCGCAGCCTTCACTCCCACCAGGGATCGATCTGCGCGATATCCGCGTCGCTCCAGCCGAAATGATGGGCCAGTTCGTGGACCAGCACATGGGTCACGAGTTCCCCCAGGCTCACGTTGCCCCGGTCGGCCCATTCGTCCAGCATGGGCCGGCGGAACAGCCAGATCGTGTCGGGCTGCGCGGGCTGGTCGAGGACGGATTTCTCCGTCAGCGGGATCCCGTCATAAAGCCCCGTCAGTTCGAACGGATCCTCCACCCCCATGTCGAGCAGGATGCGGCGCGGCGCGAAATCCTCCACCCGGATCACCAGCGTGCGGGCCGCTTCCTGGTAGGGCTGGGGCAGCATCGCCAGCGCGCCGTCGGCCAGCGCCTCGATCTCGCCGAGGCCGGGCGCCGTCCAGTCGGTGCAATCGCTGCGTCTCTCCATGCC
>CAZGHJ010000078.1:0-4284 GCA_964525355.1 uncultured Roseicyclus sp. | reverse complement strand
ATGACCGTCACCCGTTTCGCGCCCTCGCCCACCGGCTACATCCATATCGGCAACCTGCGCACGGCGCTGTTCAACTACCTGATCGCGAGGAAGGCGGGGGGCACCTTCATCCTGCGCCTCGACGACACCGACCCCGAGCGCTCGCGGACCGAGTATGCCGACGCGATCCAGGAGGATCTGGAGTGGCTCGGCCTCACCTGGGACCGGCTGGAGCGGCAGTCCGCGCGGCTCGACCGCTATGCCGAGGCGGCCGACCGGCTGCGCGGGATGGGCCGCTTCTACGAGGCGTTCGAGACGCCGACGGAACTGGACCTGAAGCGCAAGAAGCAGCTCAACATGGGCCAGCCGCCCGTCTACGACCGCGCGGCGCTGGCGCTGTCGGAGGAGGAGCGCGCGCGCCTCAGGGAGGCGCGGGGGCCGGGCGTCTGGCGCTTCAAGCTGAACCGGGAGCGCATCGCGTGGCAGGACGGCATCCTGGGCGATCTTTCGATCGACGCGGCCAGCGTGTCGGACCCGGTGCTGATCCGGGCGGACGGGCAGGTACTCTATACGCTGGCCTCCGTGGTGGACGACACCGAGATGGGGATCACCCATGTGGTGCGCGGCTCGGACCACGTCACCAACACGGCGACGCAGATCCAGATCATCGAGGCGCTCGGCGGCACGCCGCCCGCCTTCGCGCATCACTCGCTTCTGACCGGCCCGCAGGGCGAGGCGCTTTCGAAACGGCTCGGCACGCTCAGCTTGCGCGACCTGCGCGCCGCCGGGGTGGAGCCCATGGCGCTCCTCAGCCACATGGCGCGCATCGGCTCGTCGCAGCCGGTGGAACTGGCGGGCTCGCTGGACGAGCTGGCCGAGGGCTTCGACCTGGGCCAGTTCGGCTCCGCGCCCACCAAGTTCGACGAGGCCGACCTCTGGCCGCTCACCGCGCGCGTGTTGCAGGAAACGCCCTTCGAGGATGTCGCGGCCGAGATCGCGGCCCTCGGCGTGCCCGACGCGATGGCCCGCGATTTCTGGGCCGTGGCGCGGGCCAACATCACCACGCGGGCCGAGCTTGCCGATTGGTGGGCGCTTCTGCGCGACGGGGCCGAGCCGGTCGTGGCCGACGAGGACCGGGCATTCGTGGCAGAGGCCTTCGCCCTCCTGCCCGACCCGCCCTACGGGCCCGAGACGTGGTCGGACTGGACGCAGGCCGTCAAGGACGCGACCGGGCGCAAGGGCCGCGCGCTCTTCATGCCGCTGAGGAAGGCCGTCACGGGGCGCGAGCGCGGGCCCGAGATGGCGGACGTGCTGCGGCTGATGCAGAAACGGCCTTGTCTCTAGAAATCAAATAGAATCAAAGACTTGTGATCCTTCTCACCGTGAGAAGCCCGAGCGCGTCGTCGACGAAGGCGCGCTCGTCCGAGGTGAGTTTCGTGGCGCGGGAATAGATCGGGTCGGCCCGGTCGTCGAGCACGGGTGCCTCCCAGCCGGCGGTCGTCTCGAAGAAGCGCCGCGCGCCGGCCTCGCCGAACTCCGTCAGGTAGCCCTGCACCACCGTGTCGAGATAGCTCAGCAGGATCGGATGCTCTTCCGTGCCGTCGGCATCGTGCTCGGGCCTGGTGCGGTAGATCTGCACGTCGAGGGGCGTCGCGGGGAGGGGCGTCGCGGGCCCGTGGTCGTGGTCGATCTCGACCACCTTGTGGCGGTCATAGGCGTATTCGCGCAGGTCGAGCGCGGCCCAGTCCGCGCCGGGCACGGCGGCGATCAGCCCCTCGATCTCCGCGCCCGGCGCCTCGACCGCGGTCAGGAAGGCCAGTTGCCGCAGCTTCGTGCGTTTCCAGCTGCGCGCCCAGCCGCGGACGCGGGCGCGGGCGGCGGAGGGGAAGGCATGGGTGCCGCGGTTCACGAGGCTGCCATAGCCGAAGAAGAAAGGGTCGCCCTGGGACATGGGGCAGGACATGGCCCGGCGTCGCCGCCGCGGCAAGACCCCTTGCGGGGTTGGCCGGCTCTGGTATTCTCCGCGCACCCGCCGAGGGAGACTCCGGTGTCGCGGCACAACCGCCGCGCGCAACCGGGGCCGAAGGAGCAACCGCCCCGGTAAACTCTCAGGCAAACGGACCACGGCGGGTGCGAGAACTCTGGAGAGAGGCGCTGTCATGCGCCCGCCGAAGGGATAGCGATCTCAGGCGAAAGGACAGAGGGGGCATCGAGAGCGCAGCTGCGAAGCGTGCGACATTGATGCCGGGACGGGCCCCAAAGCGGCGCATGTCACCCGGAAAACACGACGTAGAAGGCGCGTACATATCGCGTAGAACTCGTATATACCGAGGACACATGGCCGGGACCCAGACGACCGACCCCGAGACGCTCAAGACCTTGCCGCTGGCCGCGCTCCACGCTGAAATGGGCGCGCAGACGGGCCCCTTCGCGGGCTGGGAGATGCCGCTGCGCTACGGCCCCGGCGTGATGGCCGAACACCTGTGGTGCCGCGAGAATGCGGCGCTCTTCGACGTGTCGCACATGGGGCAGGTGATGCTGCCCGCGGATGCCGCCGCCGCACTCGAGTCGCTGGTGCCGATGGACGTGATCGGCCTGCCCGAGGGGCGGCAACGCTACGCCTTCTTCACCAACGCGGCCGGCGGGCTCGAGGACGACCTGATGATCGCGCGTCATGCCGACGGGCTGCACCTGGTCCTGAACGCCTCGCGGGCCGAGGCCGATCTCGCGCATCTGGCGGCCCATGTGCCGGGCGTCGAGGCGATGGCCGATGCCGCGCTTCTGGCGCTTCAGGGGCCCATGGCCGAGACGGTGCTGGCCCCGCTGCTGCCCGAGGTGGCCGGGATGCGCTTCATGGACGTGGCGCGCCTCGACTGGGAGGGCGCGGCGCTGCGCGTCGCGCGCTCGGGCTACACGGGCGAGGACGGGTTCGAGATCTCGCTGTCCGCCGAGGTGGCGGAGCGGTTTGCGCGCGCCTTGCTCGACGACGGTCGCGTGGCGCCGGCGGGCTTGGGCGCGCGGGATGCGCTCAGGCTCGAGGCCGGGTTGCCGCTTTACGGGCAGGATCTGGGGCCCGAGATCTCGCCGGTGGAGGCGGGCCTGTCCTGGGCGATCCCGAAGCTGCGCCGGGCGGGCGGCGCGCGGGAGGGCGGGTTTCCGGGGGCGGGGATCGTGCTCGAACAGCTGGCCCGTGGCGCAGCCCGCCGCCGCGCGGGCCTGAGGCCAGAGGGGCGCGCGCCGATGCGGGCGGGGACATTGCTGTTCGACGCGCAGGAGGGGGGTGCGGCCGTGGGCCGCGTGACCTCGGGCGGCTTCGGCCCCAGCCTGGGCGCGCCCGTGGCGATCGCGCTGCTTGACGCGGGCGTGCCGGGCGATGCCATGCTCTGGGGCGAGGTGCGGGGCAGGCGGCTGCCGGTGGGCCAGGCCGCGCTGCCCTTCGTGCCCCATCGCTACAAACGCCGAGACCGGCACGGGCCGGGATGCTGAGAGGAACAGATGAAGTTTACCGAAGACCATGAATGGCTCCGCCCCGAAGGCGACGTGATCGTCGTGGGGATCACGGATTATGCCGCCACGCAGCTGGGCGACGTCGTCTACGTGGAACTGCCCGAACTGGAGACGCAGGTCGCCAAGGGCGACGAGATCGTCGTGATCGAAAGCGTCAAGGCGGCCTCGGACATCGTGGCGCCGGTCGATGGCGAGATCGTGGAGGTGAACGCCGCATTGGCCGAGAACCCCGCGCTGGTCAACGAGGACCCGACGGGCGAGGCCTGGTTCTTCAAGATCAGGATCGAGGACGAGGGCGCGCTCGACGCCTTCATGACCGAGGACGAGTACAAGGACCATATCGGCGAATAGGGGGCTCTGCCCCCGGCGCCTGCGGCGCCTCCCCCGCCGTATTTGAACCAAGGTGAAGGGGGGGCCGATCACGAGGAGAGGCGAGAGCATGCCCTGGACGACGACCGAGTACGACCCGACCGATTTCGCCAACCGCCGCCATATCGGCCCCTCGCCGGGGGAGATGGACGAGATGCTTGCGGTGATCGGGGTGCAGGAGCTCGACCAGTTGATCGAGCAGACCGTGCCGGGCGCGATCCGGCAGGCTGACGCGCTGGACTGGGCGCCCATGTCCGAGGCCAAGCTTCTGGCGCATATGCGGGGGCTTGCGGCGATGAACAAGCCGATGGTCCAGATGATCGGGCAGGGCTATCACGACACCCACACGCCGCCCGCGATCCAGCGCAACGTGCTGGAGAACCCGGCCTGGTATACCGCCTACACGCCCTACCAGCCCGAGATCGCGCA
>CAZGHJ010000077.1:4616-11867 GCA_964525355.1 uncultured Roseicyclus sp. | reverse complement strand
TTGGTGATGATCCGGTCCACCACGCCCTTGCCGGTCAGAGGCAGCGTGCACTCCTTCAGCACCTTCGACGCGCCATGCTTGTTCTGGTGATCCATCACCACCACCACGCGGCCGACGCCCGCCACCAGGTCCATCGCGCCGCCCATGCCCTTCACGAGCTTGCCGGGGATCATCCAGTTCGCCAGATCGCCCTCCTGCGACACTTCCATCGCGCCGAGGATCGCCATGGCGATCTTGCCGCCGCGGATCATCCCGAAGGAGGTCGCGCTGTCGAAATAGGCGGTGTGGGGCAGTTCGGTGATCGTCTGCTTGCCCGCGTTGATCAGGTCGGGATCCTCGTCGCCCTCGAAGGGGAAGGGGCCCATCCCGAGCATCCCGTTCTCCGACTGGAGCGTGACGGTCATGCCCTCGGGGATGTAGTTCGACACGAGGGTGGGTATGCCGATCCCGAGATTGACATACATCCCGTCCTCGAGCTCCTGCGCCGCGCGGGCGGCCATCTGGTGGCGGTCCCAGCCCTGCTTGACATCTGCGTTCATGGCTCAGGCCTCCTCGCGCTTGCGGGTCGTCCCGTCGGGACGCGGGCGCGTCGTGCGCTGTTCGATCCGTTTCTCGTGTTCGCCCTGGATCAGGCGGTGCACGTAGATGCCGGGCAGGTGGATGTGGTCGGGGTCCAGGCTGCCCGTGGGCACGATCTCCTCGACCTCCATGACGCAGACCTTGCCGCACATGGCCGCCGGCACGTTGAAGTTGCGCGCGGTCTTGCGGAATACCGCGTTGCCGGTCTCGTCGGCCTTCCACGCCTTGACGATGGCGAGATCCGCGAAGATGCCGCGCTCGAGGATGTAGGTCTCCCCGTCGAACTCCTTGTGCTCCTTGCCCTCTGCCACGGCGGTGCCCACGCCCGTCTTCGTGTAGAAGCCCGGAATGCCCGCGCCGCCCGCGCGCATGCGCTCGGCCAGCGTGCCTTGCGGGTTGAACTCGATCTCCAGCTCGCCCGACAGATACTGGCGCATGAACTCGTCGTTCTCGCCCACGTAGGAGGACATCATCTTGGCGATCTGCTTGGTATCCAGAAGCTTGCCGAGCCCGAACCCGTCCACGCCGCAATTGTTCGACGCGATGGTCAGGCCCCTGACGCCGCTCTTCACGATGGCGTCGATCGAAAGCTCGGGGATGCCGCAGAGGCCGAAACCGCCCGCCGCGATCAGCATCCCGTCCTTCAGAAGCCCGTCGAGCGCCTCCCCGGCCGAGCCGTATACCTTCTTCATGGGTTCATCATCCCCTTCGCAAAATCGCGCGCACACTAGGCGCCGCAGCGCGGCGAAGTCAACGCGAATACCCGCCCATCGGCTTCGGGGTCAGTAGCCCAGATCGGCCGCCATCTCCCCGATCAGCGCCGAGCAGAAGGCGTCGAAGCGCGGGCCCGGCTGCTGTCCCCGGATCCTGTGATCCAGCGGGTCCGCGGCGCGGATGGCGCTGCCCGAGAGCGTCTCGATCACGGCGTGGCCGCAGAAGGGCACATGCGCCTCGGAATAGCCGCCCTCGTGGACCAGCACGAGCCGCCCGTCGCAGAGCGTCCCGGCGGCCTCCATGGTCATCTCGGTCATGGCCCGGAACGTGTCCGAGCGCGCCATCATCCGCCCCAGCGGGTCGACGCCCGAGGCATCGAATCCGCAGGCCACGACGATCATGTCCGGCTCGAACGTGCTCAGCGCGGGCAGGACGATGCGCTCCATCGCCTCGAGGTAGCAGGCATGGCCGCCACCGGGCGGCAGCGCCACGTTGACGTTGCAGCCCTCGCCCGCGCCGGTGCCGCGCATCTCGGGCCCGCCGGTGTCGTAGGGGTAGTTCCGCTCCTGGTGGAGCGAGATCGTCAGCACGTCGTCGCGGTCGTAGAAGATGGCCTCGGTCCCGTTGCCGTGATGCACGTCCCAGTCCAGCACCGCAACGCGCTCGGTCAGGTCCGCGTCCAAGGCCGCCTCGACGGCGATGGCGATGTTGTTCAGCAGGCAGAAGCCGTTGGGGAAATCCGGCAGGCAATGGTGCCCCGGCGGCCGCGAGAGCGCGTAGGCGTTCTCCACGCGGCCCCGAGCCGTGTCGAAGACCGCGGCCTTCGCCAGTCCTGCCGAAAGACAGGCCGTGTCGAACCCGTCCGGCCCGAAGGGCGCGCGCAGGCCCAGTTCGCCCCCGCCCTCGGCCGCGGCGGCGCGGAAGGCGTCGACATAGTCTGAGGTGTGGACGCGCAGAAGATCGGCCTCCGTCACGGGCTCGGCGCCGCGGCAGTCCAACTCCCGCAGAAGGCCGGTCACTTCCATCAGGTTCTTCAACCGCCGTTTCGTCTCGGGGTTTTCCGGCAAGCCGCCCGCGATGGCCGGCTGGACCAGCCCGCCAACCGGCAGCAGAAAGGCGAAGTTCCCGCCCGAGTGCCAGAAGCAGCGCTCGTCCCAGTAAAATCCCGTTGCCATGATCCTGCCCCCGCTCGCGCGCCCTTGCCGCGACTATGACAGCGGCCGCACGTCCTGACCAGCCGCGCCGCCGATCAGCTCCCGTCGCTCCGCTTGAGCCGATAGACGCCCTCGGGCAGGTCCAGCGCCGCGGCAAGATCCTGGATCTGCGCCAGCGAAAGCGTGATCTTCTGCACCCGGTCGGTACGCGCGTCCAGTTGCTCGACCGTGACGCATTCCGCGAAGGCCGTCACGGTCACGTCCTCCTGCAGGGGCGTCTCGCCCTCGTCGACAAGGGTCACAACGGTGGCGTCGAAATCGTGCTCGATGGTGAACATGCCGCCCAGCCTAGGGGCGCGCGCGGGCCCCTTCAAGCGCCTCGCGCCGCTTTTGTCGTCGGTAGAGCCAGGGCGCCGCGATGCGGTTGTAGGAAAACTCCGCCAGCCCGCGCAGGCCCGGCAGCCGTACCGCCCGCGCCAACCAGCGATAGCCGGGCAGCCGCTCCCAGATCAGCGCGAAGGCCTCGACGCCCGACACGATGCGGCCGTCGGGCAGGCGCGCGTGCAGGCGTCGCTTGGCCTGGTCGGCCGTCATGTCCCAGCCGCCGAGATCCGTCGCGTTCAGATCCTCGAAGGCAAGCGGCACGCCGGCGCGCCCGGCGCGGGCCTCGTAGTGGCGGATTTCCGCCCGGCAGATCGGGCAGGCGTCATTGTAGAGAATGCGTGTCTCGGTCATGCCAAAAAAACCTAGCGCGCCCCGGCCCCGCGGCCACCGAGCTGCGGCCGACCGACACGGGGCGGCACCGCCGGTGCAAGGCGCTGGACCTGCGCGCCTCCACCCGTCAGGATGACCGGGACGCCCCGTGACCCGCCCCGGCGGCCCGATCCGCCCCGACGGCCCCAACCGCCCAAGGCCCTCTGCCATGCTGCCACGCCTGCGCCTCGCCATTCTGCCGCTCCTCGGCGCGTTCCTTCTGTCGGGCTGTGTGGCGACCCCCGTGCCGCAGGCGCCGCGCGCGCCCGCCGACGCGCCGCTGCCGGCCGTCTCACCGGACGAGTTCCTGTCCGTCGCCTCCGCCGTGGAGCCCGTGGCCGAGGCCGTCTGCCGCAGCGAGACGCCGGACCAGAACTGCGATTTCGCGATCCTCATCGACCGCGATCCGCGCGGCGGGGTGAACGCGTTTCACACCGTCGACCGGGGCGGCCGGCCCGTCATCATCCTCACGCTCGGCCTGATCGGGATCTTCGAGAACGGCGACGAGCTGGCCTTCGTGCTCGGCCACGAAGCGGGGCACCATATCGGGCGGCACATCCCGCAGCAGCAGCAATCGGCGGCGGCCGGCGCGCAGGTCTTCGGCGAGATCGCGCAGGCCCGCGGCGCGGGCGCCCGCGACGTGGCCCGCGCCGCCGAGCTCGGCGCCTTCGTCGGCGCGCGCAGCTTCTCGCAGACGGCCGAACTCGAGGCGGACGTGATCGGCACGGTCATCGCTTTCCGCGCGGGCTACGACCCGGTGCGCGGCGCCGAGCTTTTCCGCCGCCTGCCCGACCCGGGGGTGCGGCTGCTGTCCAGCCATCCGCCCAATGCCCAGCGCCTGCGCGTCGTGCGCCGGACGCTGGCGGAGATCGCGGGCAGCGGCTGATCCGCCGGGCTTCGCGCATCGCGATTGATCTGCGTCAAGGCAAGCGACGCGCCCGGACAGCAGGCTGGCCCGGACGACGCAAACCCGGCTTGCCACGAGGGGATCGCACCATGCCCGGCAACAAGACATTGCAGACGCACGAAGACCTGATGGACCGCATGGCGCGGACGCTTGGCGCGGATCTCGACGCGGCGGAACTGCGCGGCGACCTGCCCCCCGAGATGCGGGAGGGCATGCTGTTGTCCTGCACCGGCTGTTCCGATGCCGATGGCTGTCAGCGCTGGCTCGACAGCCACGATCAGGCCGAGGCCGCGCCGGGCTATTGCCGCAACGGTGCGCGGCTGGCCGAACTGGCCCGCCGGATCTGACGTGACGGACCAACGGGGGCCCGCATGAGCAACGCGCGCGTCCGACGCCTCGGTGACGAGAAACGCCATTACTGGCTGGCGCTGGGCATGGCGCAGGTGTCGGGGACGGATCTGCAGCGCGCGCTGGACGAGGGGCGCATCACCCATGGCGACTGGGCCGACGTGGTTACCCGCTGCCGCGCCTGTAGCTGGGCCAAAAGCTGCCGCTGCTGGATGGCGATGCAGACGCCCGGTTCGCCCGCCGACGTGCCGCGGGCCTGCCCCAATGCCGGTCTCTTCGATGCCGTGCGCGCGGGCGAGACCGCGCCGTCGGGCGCGGCTCAGTCCGACTGAGGCACCGTTTCCGCCGCGCACCAGGCGGCGGCCTCGGCGGTCGTCGCGACCGTCTCCCAGGTGATCACCGGCAGGTCGTAGGGATGCTCCCGCAGCATCAGCGCCACCAAGGCGTCGCGGCGCGCCTCGGTCGTCTTGAAGGTGATGGAGACCTCTTTCTCCTCCTCGACCGCGCCCTGCCAGTGGAAAAGGCTGACGATACCGGGCGTGACGTTCGCGCAGGCCGCCAGCCGGTCGCGCAGCGCGGCCTCGGCCAGCCGCCGCGCGGTCTCCAGGCTGTCGCAGGTCGTGGTCACGTGGATCATGCCAACCAGCCTAGCAGGGTCCGGGCCGTCCCGATACCGCGCCCGCGCGTCACGCCGGCACGATCTTTCCCCAAAGGTCGTAATCCGAGGCCTCGTCCACCTCCACGGTCACCATGTCACCGGGCGCGAGCCCCTCGAAGCCCGCGTCGATGAAGAGGTTGCCGTCGATCTCGGGCGCGTCCGCCCTGGTGCGGCAGGTGGCGCCGTCCGCGTCCACCGCATCGACCAGCACCTCCATCCGGGTGCCGACCTTCGCGGCCAGCTTCGCCTCCGAGATCGCCTGGGCCTTGGCCATGAAGCGGTGCCAGCGCTCTTCCTTGACCTCTTCGGGGACGTGATCGGGCAGGGCGTTCGACCGCGCGCCGGCCACGTTCTCGTAGCGGAAGCAGCCGACCCGGTCGAGTTGCGCCTCGTCCATCCAGTCGAGCAGCGTCTGGAACTCGGCCTCGGTCTCGCCGGGATAGCCGACGATGAAGGTGGAGCGCAGCGTGATCTCCGGGCAGGCCGCGCGCCAGGCCGCGATCTCGTCCAGCGTGCGTTCGGCCGCGGCCGGCCGCGCCATGCGCCTGAGCGTGTCCGGATGGGCGTGCTGGAACGGGATGTCGAGATAGGGAAGCAGCCCGTTAGAGACATCGGCCATCAGTGGCACCAGATCGCGCACATGAGGGTAGGGATAGACATAGTGCAATCGAACCCAGGCTCCTAGGTCAGAAAGCCTTGTGGACAGATCGAGAATTGGAAACTTGTTATCGCGACCCTTCCAGTCGGTGCCATAGGCCGAAGTGTCCTGCGAGATCACCAGAAGCTCCTTCACCCCGGCCGCCACGAGCCGCTCGGCCTCGCGCAGAACGGCGTCGACGGGGCGCGAACTCAGCCGGCCGCGCATGTCGGGGATGATGCAGAACCGGCACTTGTGATCGCAGCCCTCGGCGATCTTCAGGTAGCTGTAATGCCGCGGCGTCAGCTTGACCCCGGCAGGCGGCAGGAGGTCCACGAACGGGTCCGGCACCGGCGGCACGGCGGCATGCACCGCGTCGAGCACGCGCTCGTATTGCTGCGGCCCGGTCACCGCGAGCACCTTGGGATGGGCGCCGGTGATGTAGTCGGGCTCCGCCCCGAGGCAGCCCGTCACGATCACCCGCCCGTTCTCGCGCAGGGCGTCGCCAATGGCCTCCAGGCTCTCGGCCTTGGCGCTGTCGAGAAAGCCGCAGGTGTTCACGATCACCGCGTCGGCGCCGGCATAGTCGGGGCTGATCCCGTAGCCCTCGGCCCGGAGCCGCGTGAGGATGCGTTCGCTGTCCACCAGCGCCTTGGGACAGCCGAGGCTGACCATGCCGATGCGCGGCTGGCCGGGGCGGGTGTCGGCGTCAAGGCGCGCGCGCGGCGCGAGATCGGGGCGGAGGTCGGGCGGGTTCTGGCTCATGGGGCCGGCAGATAGCCCCATTCGCGGTCGCGGGAAAGCCATGTCGAGCGGTGCGGCGCGCATCCCGCCGGGCGCACGGGCTTTTGGCGTGCAGCGGCGCGCGGTATGCCGTACCCTGCGTCCAAGCCACGACGCCGCTGCGGAGAGACGAGATGCGTTGGATCATGAGGGCGATCGGCGCGATCGCGGTGCTGGTGCTGCTGGCCGTGGGCGCGCTTGTCCTGGTGCCGGCCGAGCGGGTGGCCACGGTGGTCACCGACCGGCTCGCCGCGGCGACGGGGCGGAGCGTGACGGTGGAGGGCGACGTTCGCCCGACGCTCTGGCCCAGCCTCGGCATCCGGGCCGAGCGCGTGACCATCGGCAATCCGCCATGGGTCGAGGCCGGCCCGCTTCTGGCCGCCGAGGCGCTTCATGTCAGCATCGAATGGTCCGCGCTTCTGGGGGGCGAGATCCGGCTTGACCGGGCCGAGGTGATCGGGCCCGACATCACGCTGATGCGCGCCGCCGACGGAAGGGTCAGCTGGGATTTCGCGGCCACGCCGCCCGCGCCTGAAGGGGTGCCACCTGTCGCGGACGAGGCGCCCGCAGGCGGACCGGCCCCCGCCGTGGGTTTCGACAGGGCCGAGATCCGCGGCGGCAGCCTCCGCTGGATCGACGCGGCCGCCGGGCAGGACATCGCGCTCACCGGGCTCGACGCGGTCCTCGCCCTGCCCTCGGCCGAGGGCCGCGCCACGCT
>CAZGHJ010000077.1:0-4516 GCA_964525355.1 uncultured Roseicyclus sp. | reverse complement strand
GGCGCCGCGCGGCCGCTTCTTCGGGGCTCCGTCTCGGGCGGCGCGCTGTCGCTTGCGGGCCTGATGGAGGGTGGCGGTGGCCCGGCTCCCGCGTCGGCCCCGCCCGGCGCCAACCCCGCCGCCGGTCCGGGCGGCTGGCCGAGCGATCCCATCGATGTCTCGGGCCTCTTCGCGGCCGATGCCGAGCTTGCGTTGCGCTTCGCCTCCGTCGATCTCGGCGCGGCGGATATCGGCCCGGTGGACCTCAACGCCACGCTCGACCGTGGCCGGCTGGTCTTCGACATCGGCCGGATCGAGGCCTATGGCGGCCGGCTCGCGGGCCAGGCGGTGGTGAACGGGCGCAGCGGCCTGTCGGTGGGCGGCGACCTGATCCTTGCCGGTGTGCAGCTGCGCCCGCTTCTGACGCAATTCGCAGGTCAGGACCGGCTGGAGGGCACCGGCAACGCCAGCCTGCAATTCCTCGGCGCGGGCAACGACATGGCGACGATCATGCGCAGCCTCGAAGGGCAGGGCGACCTGTCCTTCGGCGCGGGCGCGATCCTCGGGCTCGACCTTGCCGGCATGATCCGGAACCTCGACGCCTCCTACCGGGGCGAGGGCGCGCAGACGGTCTATGACAGCATCACGGCGAATTTTGCCATCGCGGGCGGGGTTCTGACCAATGACGACCTGCTGCTCGACGCACCCTGGGGCGAGGTGCGGGGTGCGGGCCGTGTCGATCTGGGCAACCGGACGCTCGATTACCGGGTCATTCCCGGCGTGATGCGGGACGATGCGGGCCAGGCCGCGGTCGCGGTGCCGGTCCTGATCGACGGGTCCTGGTCCAGCCCGCGCTTCCGCCCCGACCTCGAATACCTCGCCGAACAGGAGTTCCTCGAACAGCGCGACCGCCTCGCGGAAGAGGCCGAGGCGCGGGTGATCGAGGAGCGCGAGCGGCTGGAGCAGGATCTCCGCGACCGCGCGGGCGAGCTTCTGGGCGGCGACCTGGACGCCGATGCCGGCGAGGCCGAGATCGAGGAGGCCCTGCGCGACCGGATCGCGGAGGAAACCCAGAACGTCCTGTCCCGCCTTCTGGGCGGCGAAGAGAACGAGGCCGAAGAATGACACGACTGACGATCGCCCTGGCCGCATGCCTTCTGCTGAGTGCCTGCGGCGGCGGACCCCGGAATGACGACACGCTGCGCGGCGCCCAGCCCGCCCCGGAGCTCTACCCCGGCGAGACCCCGGAGATGCGCGCGCTGGTCGAGCGCTACTCGGCCGTGCACGGCATCCCCGAGGCGCTGCTGCACCGGGTGATCCAGCGCGAGAGCGACTACCGGCCCGCGGCGCGGAACGGGCCCTACTGGGGCCTGATGCAGATCCTGCCGCAGACCGCGCGCAGCATGGGCTTCAGCGGCAAGCCCGAAGACCTGCTCGATCCGGAGGTGAACCTGACCTATGCCGGCCGGTATCTCAGGGGGGCCTGGCTCGTGGCCGACGGCGACATCGACAAGGCCGTCGGATGGTACGCCCGCGGCTACTACTTCGAGGCGCGCGACCGTTGCATGCTGGTGGAAACCGGGCTGAAAGAGCGCGAAATCGCCCGCCATTGCAGATAGGCCGGATGCGCGTGGGCCGTGAGACCCGGACCTGGGTTTGATACTGGCGTCATGGCACCGCGCCTGCCCGAGGGGGTCGCCCGGCTGCGCAGCTGGCGCGCCGGGTCAGCGGCGGCGGTCGCGCCGCGCGCTCATCGGCTGGAACGCGACGCCCACATGGGCCTCGCAATAGGGTTTGCCGGCCGAGACGGGCAGGCCGCAGAAGTAGAAATCTTCGGTCGCCGGATCGCCGATCGGCCATTTGCAGGTCCGTTCGGTCAGTTCCATGAGCGTCAGGCGCTTGGCGTGTTTCTCGACCTCGCTCTGCTTGGCGAGCGCCTCGGGGCTGATCTCGTTGGCCGAGGGCTGCGGCGGGAGCGGCTGGCCCGCCGGCACGATGGGCTTGCGCAGCGGGGTCACGTTCGAGGGGCGCTCGGCCTCCGGCTCCGCCTCGGCTGGAGCTGGGGCGGGGTCGGGCTTGGCGGGCGCGGCGGCGGCAGGTTTCGCGGTGGCGGGTGCGGCGGGTGCGGCGGCGGGCGCCGGTGTCTCCAGCGCCTCCTTGCCCTGGGTCTTGCCGTTGGAGGTGGTCGCCCCGCCCGAGCGGTTCGACAGCCCCAGGCGATGGACCTTGCCGATCACCGCGTTGCGCGTCACGCCGCCCAGTTCCTTGGCGATCTGGCTCGCCGACTGGCCTTCGCCCCACATCTTCTTCAGCAACTCGACCCGTTCGTCGGTCCAGGACATCCCCGTCTCCCGTGCTTGTCCGGCGTGGCCGGTGCGTTCCAGACCCGTTATATGGCCGCGCCGCGCAGCGAATGAAAGCCCCAGTCTAGCCATGCGTGCCCCGCGCGCAACGCCCTGCGGGCCAGGCGCGTCGTGGCCGCGATCGGCGCCGTTCCGGCGAGCGGGGAGGCGAGGGCGGCCGGCCCGCCCGGCGCGCGCCGGAGCCTCTCAGCCACCCAGGCACCAGCGCAGGATCGCCTTCTGCGCGTGGAGCCGGTTCTCGGCCTCGTCGAACACCACCGAGTTCGGCCCGTCCATGACGGCGTTCGTCACCTCCTCGCCGCGATGGGCGGGCAGGCAATGCATGAAGAGCGCGTCGGGTTTGGCGTGCGCCATCAGCGCCTCGTTGACCTGGTAGGGGCGCAACTGGTTGTGCCGGCGTTCCCGCGCGGACTGGCTGTCATGCATCGAGACCCAGGTGTCGGTGACGACCAGATCGGCGCCCGCCACGGCGCGCGCGGGGTCGCGGTCGATCTCGACGCGGGCGCCTTTGGCCCGCGCTTCCTCGAGGAAGACGCTTTCGGGGTCGAGTGTCTGCGGCCCCGAAAAGGTCAGGTCGAAGCCGAACTGGCCGGCGGCATGGGCGAAGCTTGCGAAGACGTTGTTGCCGTCGCCGACCCAGGTGACGCGCTTGCCGGCGATGGGGCCGCGATGTTCCTCGAAGGTCAGGATGTCGGCCATGATCTGACAGGGATGGCTGCGGTTGGTCAGCCCGTTGATGACGGGAACGCTGGCGTGGTCGGCCAGTTCGAGGAGGACGTCCTCCTCGAAGGTGCGGATCATGATGAGGTCGACGTAGCGCGACAGCACGCGGGCGGTGTCGGCGATGGTCTCGCCGTGGCCGAGCTGCATCTCGGAGCCCGAGAGCACCATGGTCTGGCCGCCCATCTGCCGCACGCCCACGTCGAAGGAGACGCGCGTGCGGGTGGACGGCTTCTCGAAGATGAGCGCGATCATGCGGTTTTCGAGCGGCCGTTCGTCGTCGGGCGCGCCTTTCGGCCGGCCGGCGCGGGCGGATTTCATCGCCGCGGCGGTGTCGATCATGGCGCGCAGCTCGGTCGGGTCGGTCTTGTTGATGTCGAGAAAATGTTTCATCGCGTTGGGCTTTTTGGCGGGCGGCGGGAGCGAAGGGGGCTTCCTGCCCCCCTCGCGCTCCCCCCGGCCGTATTTGAGACAAGAAGAAGGAAGGGTGGGTTATTCGGCGGCGATGCGTCGTTCGAGCGCCGTGGCGGCGGCATCGAGGCGGGTGATGCCCTCGGCGATCTCGGCCTCGGAAATGGTGAGCGCGGGGAGGATGCGCACGACGTTGTCGCCGGCCGGCACCGTGAGGAGGCCTGCGTCGTAGCCGGCCGCGACCACGTCCGTGTTGGTGGCCTTGCAGACGAGGCCGAGCATGAGGCCCGCGCCGCGGACGCTCTCGAAGATGTCCGGATGCGCGCCGACGAGGCCCTCGAGCCGCTGGCGCAGGAAGCCGGCCTTGGCGCGGACGTCGTCGAGGAAGCCCTCCCTCGTGATCTCGTCCATCACCGCGGCGCCGACCGCGCAGCCAAGCGGGTTGCCCCCGTAGGTGGAGCCGTGGGTGCCGGCGGTCATGGCCTTCGCCGCCTCCTCGGTGGCCAGAAGCGCGCCCAGCGGGTAGCCGCCGCCGATGCCTTTCGCGACCAGCATGATGTCCGGCGTGATGCCGGCCCATTCATGGGCGAAGAGCCGGCCCGTGCGGCCCATGCCGCACTGGATCTCGTCGAGGATCAGGAGCAGACCGTGTTCATCGCAGAGATCGCGCAGGCCCTTCAGGCATTGATCCGGCAGCGGGCGGATGCCTGACTCGCCCTGGACGGGTTCCACCATGATCGCGCCCACGTCCGGCTCGGCGGCGGCGGCCCTGAGCGCGTCGTGATCGCCGAAGGGCAACTGGCGGAAACCCGGCAGGAGGGGGCCGAAGCCCTTGGTGAGTTTCTCGGAGCCCGCGGCGGAAATGGCGGCCATGGAGCGGCCGTGGAAAGCCCCCTCGAAGGTCAGGATGGTCGTGCGCTCGGGGGCGCCGGTCTCGGCGCGGTACTTGCGCGCCATCTTGATGGCGAGCTCCGCCGCCTCGGTGCCGGAATTGCAGAAGAAGACGGTGTCGGCGAAGGTATGCTCGACCAGCCGTTCGGCCA
>CAZGHJ010000076.1:0-11899 GCA_964525355.1 uncultured Roseicyclus sp. | reverse complement strand
GTATCCATCAGCGAGCGGTTGACGGATTTCAGGGTCTGCAGCGCGACCATGGCGCTGTTGTTCGTCAGAATGCTGGACATGTCGTCTAATCCTAAACTTCGTTATCCGGCGCCTGTTTCGCGCCGATCACAAGGGGCCGGTTCCGACCCCGCGAGACGTCGTTCTGACTTGTGCGACCCGATTGTGGAGGATCACGCCACCGGTATGGTGCAGGGGCAATGTCGGCCCCAATCCTGAACAACTTGCTAATTGCCGCCCGCCGGATCGTGAAAGCTTTCCGGGCTTTTGTCTCAAATCCGACGGAACAGGCCGGCCGGCGCCGATCCGGCACGCGGGCGCGCGCGTCTATCGCCGCGACAGGGTCCGCCCGGTGGCCGGCGCCTGCGCCGACCTGCGCCCGGTGGCGTCGTATGTCGTCAACTGGACCTGCGCCGCGCCGGTGCGCATGGCGCGGGCCTGCGCCACCCCCTGCGTGGCGGCCTGCAGAAGCGCGGCGTTCTCCGACGCCATCCGCCGCAGGCCCGCCTGTGCCGCCGGATCGCCGCGCGCGGGCAGGGCGTTCAGCGCCCGTTCCATGCGCGGCACCATGGCCGCGAGATCCTGAAGCCGCCCCTCGCGCAGCGCGGCGCGCTGATCCGCCAGAAGGCGCGACAGCGCGTCGAGCGCGCGCGTGTCCGATTGCGTCGTCATGGCCGGCCCGCCTGTGCGGTCAGGGCGCGAAAGATGCTTTCGGCCAGGCCGATGCCCCCGCGCTCGGTGAACAGGCGCGCGTGTTCCTGCGTCAGGAAGGAGCTGAACTGCTCCTCCCCCGGGCCGCCGCTGAAGGGGCCCGAGGTCTTCCCCAGACCGCTGTGCTTGAGCATCTCGGCGATGAACGTGGCCTCGAGGTCCTGCGCCACGGTCCACAACGCCTCCTGCTCGGGGCCACGCGGCGTGGCCGTGCCCATCCCCGTTGGCCGATCCGGCCGCTGGACCGATGTGAGCCCGGCGGCAGCCTCTGTCCCGATCTGCATAAATTGCCCCGCATTATTCGTGACCTCGACCGCACCATGACCGCCTGTCGTAAAGATTCGGTAAGGCCGAGCGCATAGACCCGACGGAGTGCAACAACAGCGGACAGCCAGAATGGATGCTCCCATGATCCTTCCCGGACAGCCCGTCCAAGGTCAGAAGATCTCGCGCGCCCGCACGGATGGCGGCGAAGACGGGCCCGGCGGGATGCCGGTCGAGCAGACCGGCGCCGCGCCCGACGCGGTGGCCTTCATGGCGGCCTATTCGGATGCGCGCGATGGCGAGGGCAGGACGCGCTCGCGCCAAGCCAATGGCGAGCCCGATGGCCCGCGCCGCGACGCAGACAGCGGCGGGATGCCTGCGGCACGGCCGGGCGGATTCAAGGGCGGCTTTCCGTCGGATGCGGACATCGCCCGTTCCCAGGATCGCGACGGGATGGCCAAGGTCGCGGCCGGGGATGCCCTCGCGATGCCCGGGGCATCCGCCTCCGAAGGCGCAAGATCCACCATGGCTGCCGGTCCAGATGGCACCGATCCTGCGGCCGCGCGATCCGAACGGGCCGCGCGGAACGGCATGCCGGGCCTCGGCAAGGCGGCGCAGCAGCCCATCGCCGGGCCGCAGTCTCCGGCATCCGCGACCGCTCTCGAAGGCGAGGACAAGACCGCGCTCCGGGGTGCGGATGGGTCCCCGCCCGCGACCGCGGCCAAATCCGCCACCGCTCTGGCCGGCGGATCGACGCAGGCAAGCGCCATTGCCAACGACCGCTCCGGCCTTGCCGATGCCGCCCCCGCCGCCCCCGGCGCGCCCGGCAACAAGGACGGAGACCGGGCGGCCCCCGCCGCCCCGCGCGAGGCTCCGGCCGCCGGAAAGCCCGCGGGCGATGGCGCTGGCCGGGGGCCCGCCCAGGCGGCCACCACACCGGCGGGCGGCCCGGCGGCTGGAAACGCACCAAATCTCCTCGACGCGTTGCCTGGCCGCGGCACATCCGGATCGGGGGCGGAGGCCGGTTCCTCCGGTCCGACCCCTGCACCGGGTCAGACGGCCGCCCTGCACTCGGGCACGGGGGCCAAGGTCCCGCAGGGCGCGTCGCAGGCGCCGAAGGGTCCGGGCCTGCCCTCCGACACCGGGATCGCGGCGCGGCCGCCCGTTCCGGGGCATGGGGCCCCGCATCCGGGCCGGCCGGGCGGTGTCGGGCAGGAGTCGTCCGAATCGGCCCCCGGCCCACGTTCGATTGCAGGCCAGGGCGCGGCCGCGCCGGCCGATGGCCCGCGCCTCCCTCCCGCCATGGCCTCGCAAAACACGCTGCGGGACGGCGGCGACGCGCCCCCCGCACGGGCGAAGGATCTGCCGGCCGACCTGTCGCCGCGCATCGGCCCCGACAGCACGGCACGCCTCGACGCATCGCGCGCAGGCCCGGCCCCGGCCGGCCTCGCCTTGCCGGATGTCCAGGTCATCGCCGCACCCCCTTCGGCGACGGGCCAAGCGGCTGGTGCCGCCGAAATCCCCGGCACCGCCAGTTCCGAGGCAGGTCCGTCGCCGCTGGCCGGCAGCGCGTCGATCGGCGGCCCGTCCACGACAGCCACCGGCCAGACCGGCGCGCCGCTGCCGCAGGGCGGCGTACAGGGCATGGCGCAGACCGCCGCCAACCAGATCGTGGCAAGCCTTCCGCGGCCCGTGTCCGAGCTTGGCACGGGCGCGCTGGAGGTGGCGCTGGATCCACCCGAACTTGGCCGCGTGCGCCTGAGCCTGGTGGAAGTCGCCGGTGCCATGACGCTGTCCATCACCGCCGAGCGGCCTGAAACCGCCGAACTGATGCGCCGCCATCTCGACCTTCTGGCGCAGGAATTCGCCCGCTCCGGCCTTGACGCTCCCAGCGTCCGGGTCGGCGCCGAGGGCGGCGGCGCTCAGGGTCACGGGCCCGGCGCCGATGGCGAGCCGGGCGCGCGCGCGCCGTCCGGCCCAGGCCTCGCCGAATCCGACAGCGGCCTGCCCCTTCATCCCGCGCAGGCGCCCGATCCGCGCCGCGCCCTCGACATGCGACTGTGACAGAAAGGCCCTCGCCATGGACGCCGTTTCCAACACCACCCGCCCCGACCCCAACACGACCCGCGCCAACGCCGCGGCGATCCCCGAAGACAACTCGGTGATCTCCTCGGATTTCGAGGCGTTCCTGAAGCTTCTGACCACCCAGATGAAGAACCAGGACCCGCTGAACCCGATGGAATCGCAGGAGTTCGCGACACAGCTCGCGACCTTCTCGGGGGTCGAGCAACAGGTACGCACCAACGAGTTGCTCGAGGCGCTGTCCTCCGGCTTCGGAACCCTCGGAATGGGGCAGCTGGGCGACTGGATCGGGATGGACGCGATGGCCCAGGTGCCCGCCGCCTTCACCGGCGATCCGATCGCCTTCCGCTCCGACCCGGCCAGCGGGGCGGAGCGCACGGACCTCGTGGTCACCGACACCGCCGGCAACGTCATGCAGCGCATCCCGATCCCGGTGACCGACGCCGCGATGGAATGGGCCGGCACCGATGCCCAGGGCCGCAAGCTGCCCAACGGCATCTACGAATTCTTCGTCGAAAGCTGGTCCGGCGACGAGCTGCTCGATACCCGCCCCGCCACGATTCGCGCCACCATCGAGGAGGCGCAGATGCAGGACGGCACCACCTTCCTGACGCTCGCGGGCGGCACGCGCGTGCGGGCCGACGAGGTGACGGGCCTCAGCCGGCCGCCGCAAGGCTAGACGCGCGCGGCGGCCCCGCGCGGCCCGATCACAGCTGAACCAGCGCCAGGACCGCGGCCAGCGCCCCGGCGCCCAGCGCGGCATAGCCCAGCCGCTCGGGCCAGGGGTTGCGGCGCGGCGGCTGCGGCGGGTTGCTCTGGGCCAGAAGCGCCGCCTCGGCCAGTTGCGGCAGCCGCGGCCCGAACCTCGCCAGCACGCGGCCCGTCGTCAGCAGGTCGCGCGCCAGCGCCCGCGGCCCGATATTCTCGCGGATATACTCCTCGACCACCGGCCGGGCGACCGTCCAGATGTTCATCGACGGATCGAGCGAGCGGGCGACGCCCTCCACCACGACCATCGTGCGCTGCAACAGGATCAGCTCCGTCCGCGTCTCCATGCCGAAACGCTCGGTCACCTCGAACAGATACGCCAGAAGCCGCCCCATGGAGATCCGGCTTGCATCCATCCCGAAGATCGGCTCGCCCACGGAACGCAGCGCCTGCGCGAACTCGCCCACGTCGCGGTCTGCGGGCACGTAGCCGGCCTCGAAATGCACTTCGGCCACGCGGCGGTAATCCTTGCGGATGAACCCGTAGAGGATCTCGGCATAGACCCGGCGGGTGTACTCGTCGATCCGCCCCATGATCCCGAAATCGAGCGCCACCACGTCGCCGTTCGGCGCGACCTTCAGGTTGCCCTGGTGCATGTCGGCATGGAAGAACCCGTCGCGCAGCGCGTGGCGCAGGAAGACCTGCAACACCCGCGTGGCGATCGCCTTCCGGTCGTGCCCCGCCGTGTCGATGGCGTCGAGATCGGACAGGGGGACGCCCTCCGCCCAGCCCAGCGTCATCACCCGGCGCGAGGACAGCAACCATTCCACCGCCGGCACGGTAAAGCCGCCATCGCCCTCGGTATTCGCCGCGAATTCGCCCGCCGCGGAGGCCTCGATGCGCAGGTCCAGTTCCTGCATCACCACGCCCTCGAAATGCGCGATCACGTCGCGCGGCCGCAGCCGGCGCGAGGCCGGCGAGAGCGTCTCGATCACCCAGGCGATCAGGTAGAAGGCGTCGATATCGGTGCGGAACGCACGCTCCACGCCGGGGCGCAGCACCTTGACCGCCACCGCGCGCCCGTCCGAGACCAGCCGCGCGCGGTGCACCTGCGCGATGGAGGCCGCGGCCACGGGTTCGGAAAACTCGGAAAAAAGGCTTTCGAGGGGTTGCTCCATCTCGCGCTCGACGACGCGGCGTGCCTGCTCCGTGGGAAAGGGCGGCAGCTTGTCCTGCAACACCTGCAACTGGCGCGCCATCTGCGCGCCCACCACGTCGGGTCGTGTCGACAGGATCTGGCCGAACTTGATGTAGGCAGGGCCCAGCGCCGTCAGCGCGCGCGTCACCGGCGGCACGGCCGGGTCGCCCTTCAGGCCCAGCCACTTGAAAGGCCAGCCCAGAACGCGGGCCACGATGCGCACCGGGCGCGGGGCATCCATCGCCTCGAGCACCGCGCCCATGGCGCCGGTCCTCTCCAGCGTCGCGCCGGTGCGCACCAGCCGCCAGATGTTGTGCGGCCCCTTCACCTCAGATCTTCCAGCCCGAATGCAGCGCGGCGATGCCGAAGCTGAGGTTGCGGTAGCGCACCCGCTCGAACCCGGCGGCGCGGATCATCCCGGCGAAGGTCTCCTGGTCGGGGAACTTGCGGATCGATTCCACCAGGTACTGGTAGCTGTCGCGATCGCCCGCGATGGCCTGCCCCATGCGCGGGATCACGTTGTAGGAATAGAGATCGTAAAGCCGCTGCAACCCGCCATTGGTCAGCTGGCTGAACTCCAGCACCATCAGGCGCCCGCCGGGCCTCAGGACGCGGTAGGCCTCCGACAGCGCCGCCTCGATCCGGGTGACGTTCCTTATGCCGAAGCTGATCGTGTAGACGTCGAAGCTCGCGTCCGGAAACGGCAACGCCATGGCGTCGCCGACCACCCAGTCGAGCTTGCCCGAGAGTTGCGCGGCCTCGGACCGGCGTTCGCCCTCGACCAGCATGCTCTCGGTCATGTCGAGCACCACGGCCGTAGCCCCGGGCGCGCGGCGCAGGAACCGGAACGCGATGTCGCCCGTCCCGCCCGCCACATCGAGCAGGCGCTGCCCGTCCCGCGGCGCGAGCCAGTCCATCATCGCATCCTTCCACAGCCGGTGGATGCCGCCCGACATCACGTCGTTCATCACGTCGTAGCGGCTGGCCACGTTGGTGAAGACGCCATGGACGAGGCCCGCCTTCTCGCGCTCCTCCACGATCCGCTCGCCGAAATGGGTGGTCGCGGGCTGGCTGGTCTTGGGCTGGTCGGTCATCTGGGCTTGTGCTCCGGCGCTGTCGGGCATTGTTATAGGGCCCGTCCGGGCGGCCACAATGCGGCCCTATACCCCGGCCTGCGGATAGGAAAGCGCCCCGTGCCCGAACTTCCAGAAGTCGAGACAGTCCGTCGCGGGCTCGCCCCCGCGCTGGAAGGCGCCACGATCGCGCGGGCGCAGGTGAACCGCCCCGACCTGCGCTGGCCGTTCCCGGACCGCATGGCCGAACGGCTGACCGGCGCGCGGGTGCTGCGGCTGCGGCGGCGGTCGAAATACATCCTCGCCGATCTCGACACGGGCGAGACGCTGATCGTGCATCTGGGCATGTCGGGGCGGATGATCGTCTCGGCAGGCGCGGCGCGCGTGGCGCCCGGCGCCTTCCACCACGCCCATCCCGCGCCCGAGAAACACGACCACGTCGTGCTGGATACCCAGGCCGGCGCGCGCATCACCTTCAACGACGCCCGCCGCTTCGGGGCGATGGATCTTGCGCCGACCGCGACCGTGGAAGCGCACAAGCTTCTCGCAGCCCTCGGCCCGGAACCGCTGGGCAACGCCTTCCACGAGGATCACCTCGCCCGCGCCTTCCGGGGCAAGCGCACCCCGGTGAAGGCCGCGCTTCTGGACCAGCGCATCGTGGCGGGCCTGGGCAATATCTACGTCTGCGAGGCGCTGTTCCGCGCGGGCATCTCGCCCCTGCGCCACGCCGGCCGGATCGCGCGTCCGCGCGTCGAACGGCTTGTCTCCGAAATCCGTGACGTTCTGACCGAGGCGATCGAGGCGGGCGGCTCCTCGCTGCGCGACTACCGGCAGGCCGACGGCGATCTGGGATATTTTCAGCACACGTTCCGGGTCTATGGACGCGAGGGGCAGCCCTGCCAAACCCCTGAATGCAAAGGGATCATCCGCCGCAAGGTGCAATCGGGCCGGTCGAGTTTCCACTGCCCCATCTGCCAAAGATAGGTTGAACCCGGCCTCCATGGTGCTAACCCTGCCCTTTCGAGCCCAACAGCCGGAGTTTCCCGACGCATGGCCTACGACACGCTGATCGTCGAGATCGAAGATCATATCGCGCTCATCAAGCTCAACCGCCCCGACGCGATGAACGCGCTGAACACCCAGCTTCTGTCGGAGCTGTCCAAGGCCCTCAAGTCGGCCGAGGCAAACGACAAGGTCCGCTGCATCGTCATCACCGGCTCCGAGAAGGTCTTCGCCGCCGGCGCCGACATCAAGGAGATGTCGGACAAGAGTTTCGTCGAGGCCTTCACCTCGGACCTGTTCGGCGCCGAGGTCGAGCAGATGCTGCGCTGTCGCAAGCCGATCATCGCCGCCGTGTCGGGCTACGCGCTGGGCGGCGGCTGCGAGCTTGCCATGATGTGCGACTTCATCATCGCCGCGGACACCGCGAAATTCGGCCAGCCCGAGGTCAATCTCGGCGTCGTGGCCGGCATCGGCGGCACCCAGCGCCTGACCCGCTTCGCCGGCAAGTCCAAATCGATGGACATGCACCTGACCGGCCGCTTCATGACCGCCGAAGAGGCCGAGCGCGCGGGCCTCGTCAGCCGCGTCGTCCCCGCCAAGAAGCTGCTGGAAGAGGCGATGGCCGCCGCCACCAAGATCACCGAGAAATCGCTGATCACCGTCATGGCGATCAAGGAGGCCGTGAACCGCGCGCAGGAGGTGCCGCTGCGCGAGGGGCTCCTGTTCGAACGGCGGCTCTTCCACGCGCTTTTCGCCACCGAGGACCAGTCCGAGGGGATGTCGGCCTTCCTCGAAAAGCGCGAGCCGCAGTTTCGCGACAAGTGACGCGGCCCGGGGGCTTTTCAATACCCCTCGAATGGCGTATGCGCCGCGTCAGACATGCGCGTGAGGCCCGCTTTGGCCAGATGACCCCGGTCGGATGAAACCCGGGGCTCGGGGCGTCCCGCGCAAACCCAGTTGTTTCGCTGTCCGTGACAGGGCGGCCCGAGAAAGAAAGACATCGCCATGGCAAATTCGCCCCAAGCCAAGAAACGCGCCCGCCAGAACGAGGCCCGCTTCCAGATCAACAAGGCCCGCCGCTCGCGCATCCGCACCTTCCTGCGCCGCGTCGAGGAGGCCATCGCCTCGGGCGACGCGACCGCGGCCGCGACGGCGCTCCGGGCGGCCCAGCCCGAGCTGATGCGCGGCGTCACGAAGGGCGTTCTGCACAAGAACACGGCTGCCCGGAAGATGTCCCGCCTCAGTGCGCGCGTGAAGGCCATGGGCGCCTGAGTTGCCACGGGGCCACAGGCCCCATCCCCTGCAAAACAAGGGCGCTCACGATGTGGGCGCCTTTTTTCATGTGAAAATGTTGTTGTGCCTCAAGGTGGTAAATGGCGGCCAAGATTCGGTTTCCGCCACAACCGCAAGTCAAGCGCGAAGATGTGTTGCGGGCCTTGTGTGACTCCCGGTAGCTTGAGCCTGCGATTCAGACGCCTGGGGGGTGACTGGAGCGAGCGTCGGAAAATCCCGATGCGAAAGTTTGCACCGGCCGGTGAACAGGGCTGACGGTGCGTCCGGATCGAGGGGGAACACCTTCGAACACGGGCTTTCGTTCGGCAGATCCGGCGAATGAGGGGGTCCCGTCGGTCTGGCCTTTGGCCGCAGGCAGCGGAGCCCGAACCTCGTGTCTCGAGCCGATCCCTCCCGAGACCATGAGCAATTCGTGAGATCGTCTCTGCGAGTCGGGTCTTCCCGGTTCGTCGGCAAGTAGTGTGTTGTTGGGTGTGGATAAAGCTGTGGTTAACGATTTGTGTGGTTCTGTCGGAACCGGGATGGCCGCAGCGCGGCTGGCACCGACCGACGCAAGGGACGACACGAACGGGGACCGGGGACGGGATCTGACAGGGGGGCTCGCCGCGAGGGGCCCGGCACAAGGCGGGTGCAGACGGGTGACAGTCCCGGACGCGCCGGAGTGCCGGGGATGGCGGTCGGTCTTCTGGTGCGCTGAAACGCCCCGCGTGTTGATGGCGGGAGAATCGGGATACGATGGCTGATGTCGCAGCGGCCTGAACAACAAAAGAGGACGGGATGACAAACGAAACATGGGTTCAGGTGCGCGGTCAGATACTCAAGGCAGTTGGCAAGAACAATTTCTCGGCGTGGATCGCGCCGATCAGCTTCGAGCGGGTCGACGGGCGCACGGCCGTGTTCCACGTGCCGACGACCTTTTTCGGCTCCTGGGTATCGCAGAACTTCGGTGACGTGATCCTGCGGCACCTGGTGTCGGCGGGCATCGGCGTGGATCGGGTCGATTTCAAGGTCGGCAAGCCGTCGAACGCCGCCGCCGGAAACGCCAACGCGGCCCCCTCCCGCGAGCGGAGCCCGGCGCCGGCCGCAGCGCCCGTCCGCTCCGCCCCCGAGCCTGCGACCGCCGCCGAGACCGGTGTCGACACCCTTGCACCGGTCGCCCCCGCGCCCGTGACCGCACCGGCCGCCGACCCCCAGCCCGAGCCCGAGCCCGCCCTCGCGGCCGCGCCGCGCACCGCACGCACCCGCAACGGCGAGGATGTGCCCGGCGCCAATCTGAACCCGCAATTCACCTTCGAGAATTTCGTCGTCGGCAAGCCGAACGAGCTTGCCCATGCCGCCGCCCGCCGTGTGGCCGAGGGGCGCGACGTCACTTTCAACCCGCTGTTCCTCTATGGCGGCGTGGGGCTGGGCAAGACGCACCTGATGCATGCCATCGCGTGGGAGTTGCGCGCAAACTTCCCCGAGGCCGACATCCTCTATCTCTCGGCCGAGCAGTTCATGTACCGCTTCGTGCGCGCCCTTCGCGAACAGGACACGATCAGCTTCAAGCAGATGTTCCGCTCCGTCGACGTGCTGATGGTCGACGACGTGCAGTTCATCGCCGGCAAGACCTCCACGCAGGAGGAATTCTTCCACACGTTCAACGCGCTGGTGGAGATGGGCAAGCAGATCGTCATCTCGGGCGACCGCGCGCCGGTGGACATGGACGAACTCGACGGGCGCATCGCCTCGCGGCTGCAATGCGGCCTTGTCGTCGACATCCACCCCACCGATTACGAACTGCGCCTCGGCGTGCTTCAGCACAAGGCCGAACGGATGCGCGCGCGCAATCCGAAGGTGCAGATCGCGGACGGCGTGCTGGAATTCATCGCCCGCAAGGTTTCGACGAACATCCGCGTGCTCGAGGGTGCGCTGACCCGTCTCTTCGCCTTCGCCGATCTCGTCCAGAAGGACATCAACATGGAGATGGTCCAGGATTGTCTCTCGGACATCCTGCGCGCCACCGACAAGAAGGTGACGATGGACGAGATCATCAAGAAGACCTGCGAATACTACAACATTCGCCAGGCCGACATGATGAGCGCGAACCGCTCGCGCGCGATCGCCCGTCCGCGCCAGGTGGCGATGTTCCTGTGCAAACGGCTGACCACCCGCTCGCTGCCCGAGATCGGGCGCAAGTTCGGCGGGCGCGACCACACGACGATCCTCTACGGCGTGCGCAAGATCGAGGAGCTGATGCAGGTCGACAACCAGATCGCCGAGGATGCCGAGATCCTGCGCCGCACGCTGGAGGCCTGAACGCCTTCGCGGCGCAACACTTCCACACCGGCCGTCCGCGTTCCGACACTGGCCCTTGACGCGGGCGGGCAGAGGGGGAAACTCCGGCAAAACACTTGTGCTCGCGGGGGGAAAGGCTAGTGTCGCCTTCCCGCGATCAGTCGGAGCCAGGGCATGAAACTCTCCATCGAGCGCGCCGCGCTGTTGCGCGCGGTCTCTCAGGCGCAGTCCGTCGTCGAACGGCGCAACACGATCCCGATCCTCGCCAATGTCCTGATCGAGGCCGAGGGGGACACCGCCAGTTTCCGCGCCACGGATCTCGACATCGAGGTGGTCGACCGCATCCCCGCGAAGGTCGACCGCACCGGCGCCACCACCGTCTCCGCCGTCACGCTCCACGAGATCGCGCGCAAGCTGCCCGACGGTGCCCTCGTGACCCTGACCGAGGACAGCGCCGCGGGCCGCCTGCTGGTCGAGGCGGGGCGCTCCACCTTCCAGCTCGCCACGCTGCCGCGGGAAGACTTCCCCGTGATGACGGCCACGGAATACTCCGCCAATTTCGCCGCGCCCGCGCCGCTCCTGCGCCGGCTCTTCGACAAGTCGAAATTCGCCATCTCCACCGAGGAGACGCGCTATTACCTCAACGGGGTCTATTTCCACGTGGCCGACGGCGACGGCGGCCGGGTGCTGCGCGCCGTGGCCACCGACGGCCATCGCCTCGCGCGGATCGACGCCGACCTGCCGCAGGGCGCCGAGGACATGCCCGGCGTGATCGTGCCCCGCAAGACCGTGGGCGAGCTGCGCAAGCTTCTGGAAGACGACGAGGCCGAGATCGCCGTGTCGGTCTCCGAGACCAAGATCCGCTTCGCCACGCCCGAATGCACGCTCACCTCCAAGGTGATCGACGGCACCTTCCCCGACTATTCGCGGGTGATCCCGGCCTCGAACACGCGCCGGATGGAGGTCGACGCCAGCGACTTCGCCAAGGCCGTCGACCGGGTCGCGACCGTCTCCTCGGAACGCTCGCGCGCGGTGAAGATGCAACTCGACGAGGACCGGCTGATCCTGTCGGTCAACGCCCCCGACGCCGGTGCCGCCGAAGAGGAACTGGCCGTGGCCTATGGCGACGACAAGCTCGAGATCGGGTTCAACGCGAAATACCTGCTGGAAATCGCCAGCCAGGTCGACCGCGAGAATGCCGTCTTCATGTTCGCCTCTTCCGCCGAGCCCACGCTGATGCGCGAGGGCAACGACACCAGCGCCATCTACGTCG
>CAZGHJ010000075.1:1980-12075 GCA_964525355.1 uncultured Roseicyclus sp. | reverse complement strand
TGATGCGGCGCTACGACGTGATCGCCGAGATCTGCACCTACATGCTCGATCTCGGCTGGGGCCCCTACCAGAACGACCACGAGGACGCGAACGGCCAGTTCGAGATGAACTGGGACTATGATGACGCGCTCGTCACCGCCGACCGGCACACCTTCTTCAAGTTCATGGCCCGCGCCGTGGCGGAAAAGCATGGGCTGCGCGCCACCTTCATGCCCAAGCCCTTCGCGCATCTGACCGGCAACGGCTGCCACGCGCATGTCTCGCTTTGGTCCGGGGCGGGGGAGAACCTGTTCGAGGGCGACGGAGAGCTTGGCCTGTCGGACACGGCCTATGCCTTCCTCGGCGGGCTCATCGGCCATGCGCCCGCGTTGACGGCGATCCTGAACCCCACGGTCAACTCCTACAAGCGGCTGAACGCGCCGGTGACAAGCTCGGGCGCGACCTGGTCGCCCAACACGATCAGCTATGGCGGCAACAACCGGACGCACATGGTGCGCATCCCCGACGCGGGCCGGCTGGAGCTGCGCCTCGCGGACGGGGCGGCGAACCCCTACCTGATGCCGGCCGCGATCATGGCCGCCGGGCTTGACGGGATCGCCATGCAGTCCGATCCGGGCAAGCGCCTCGACATCGACATGTATGTGGACGGCCACACGGTCGACGCGCCGAAACTGCCGTTGAACCTGCTCGACGCGACCCGCGCGCTCGAGGCCGACACCGGTCTGACCGAGGCCGTGGGCGGAAGCGCGATGGCCGCCTTCGCCAAATACAAGCATGCCGAGTGGACCGACTACATGCGCCACCTGACCGACTGGGAGCGGCGCACGACGCTCGACTGCTGAGCCGCGCGGGGCAAGGCCGCGCGCGGGATCGAACAGTTCCATTTTCCTGCCGGGGTGCTGCCCCAAGGCTCGCACGTCGGCGCCGCAATCGCGGGCGGGGCAGGTGCCAGACCGCCGCGCGGCCCCACCTTTCCCCTACCCGGACAGGCGGCGGCGCAAAATTCCGAAAATGCCAATAATTCCAATTGTATGAGCCTATCGTTTCCGATCGGCCCCGAAGTCACGCTTTGGTCACTTTGTGAGCGCGAAATCGGACCATTCCCTTGGCTACTTCCGGGTCTGGCGCAGTCCGCGCACCGGAACCCTTGGGACCCTGACAGTCGGCACTCATGCAGCAACCAGGCACATACGGAGACGAGCTACCGCCGGGCGAAACGCTATGCGGCGGGCAGTACACGATCGACCGTTACCTGAATTCGGGCGGCTTCGGCGTGACCTACATGGCGCGAGACAGCCTCGGGCGCAGCGTGGTCATCAAGGAGTGTTTCCCCTCGGCCATGTGCTACCGTTCGGGGCGCATGGTGCGCCTGCGCTCGGGCACCGGCGAGGAGGAATTCGACGCGATCCTCGAGCTGTTCGAGAAGGAAGCCCGCGCGCTGGCAGCCCTCCAGCACCCCTATATCGTTGGCGTTCACCAGTTCTTCCGCGACAACGGAACCGCCTACATGGCGATGGATTTCGTGGACGGGCAGACGCTTCTGGACATCATCGAGAACGAGCCCGCGCGTCTGACACCCGAGGACGTCAAGGCGCTGCTGATCCGCATCCTGCAGGCGCTGAGCTACACCCACAGCCACGACATCCTGCATCGCGACATCTCGCCCGACAACATCCTGGTCGATGCCGACAACAACCCCGTCCTGATCGATTTCGGCGCCGCGCGCGAAAGCGCCACCCGGATGAGCCGCGTCCTGTCCAAGGTCCTGACCGTGAAGGACGGCTACTCGCCGCAGGAATTCTACCTCGCGGGCTCCGACCAGGCCTATTCGAGCGATCTCTACGCGCTGGCGGCGACCTTCTACCACGTGGTCAGCCGCAAGGCCCCGCCCTCGAGCCATTCGCGCCTCGCGGCCACGGCACGCGAGCACCCCGATCCGTTGGAGCCGCTGGACGAGGTGCCGGGCTACGATGCGTATTTCATCGGCGCGATCAACCGTTGCCTCAGCGTCTTTCCGAAGGACCGGCTGCAGACGGCGGCAGCCTGGCGCGACACGATCGACCTCGACCGCCGCCAGCAGGCGGCCATGCGCGAGGCCGAGCACGATCGCGACCTGGAGCGCCGCGTGGCGGAACTGGTCGCCGAGTTCGAGCGCGAATGGGCCGAGCGCGAGGCGCGGATGCGCGCGGCGCTCGAGGCCCAGGCGAGCCTGACCGAAGAGGACCGCGCGGCCATGGAGGCCGAGGCTCGCGCCCAGGCCGAGGCCGAGGAACGCGCCCGCGAGGAAGCCGCCGCCCAGGCCCAGGCCGAGGCCGAGGAGATCCAGGCCCGGATCGCCGCCGAGCGCGCCGCCCGCGCCGCCGCCCGCGCCGCGGCAGAGGCGGAGGAACAGCGCCGCCTGCAAAAGGCGCGGAAGCGCCGTGCGCAGGCCGGAGCGGGGGACGACGGCGCAATAGGCGCGGCCAATGCGCCGACGGCCCCCGCCGTCCTGCCCCGCCGCGTGCAGGTGCCCTCGGCCGAGAAGGGCGGCGCCGCGGCCCGGCCGCCCAGGGACGCGGCATCGAAGGATCAGGTCGCGACGGGATCGGCCGCCGGGCCCGTGCGCCGCGCGCTCTTCGGCGGACGCATTGCCCTTCCGGCAGGTGGGAAAGGAACCAAGCCATGAAACGACTGCGCGAAGTTGCCGTCCGCATGCGCCCCTCGGTGCCAAGGGGCGGCGATGGATCCGGCCCCGAGGAGCCGGGGCCCGAGACCGGCCCGCGGATGGATGCCGGCCCAACCCGTCACGACCCCCCGCGCGGCGAGAGCGCGCAGCCGGAGAGTCCGGGCCACGCGCCCGCGCGCCATGGCGCGCCGCACGATCCGCAGCACGGGGAACGGCACGGGGCCAGCCCCGCCGCCGCAGGCAATGGGCGGCGCGGGTTTTCCGAGCGCACCCCGGACGACCCGGTCCCGCCGCGCACGCCCTTCATGCCGAATTCGCGCGATCTGGCGGGGCGCGGCGTGCCCGACGCGACCTCCGAGCGGCTGCCGCCCGCACCTGCGCGCAGGCCCTCCGTTCCGCGTCGGCAGATCTGGGACCTCGACGACGGCGAGGCCGAGGATACGCCGCCGGCCCTGCGGAATTCCCGCCCTGTCAGCCGGCCCCGGTCCGAACCCCTCCATGCCGCGCCCCCCGCGCCGCAGTCCCGGCCCCGCCACCCGGCGCCGCAGTCCGAGCCCCGGTTCGAGCCCCGGTCCGGGCCCATGTCGGAGCCCACATATGCGCCCCGCTCAGATGCGCCGCATTCCAGGCCGATGGCCCCGCCCGAGGCCCAGGCCGACACGCCCCGCGACGCGCCGAGCGCCGACGACATGGCAAGCCGCGCGCGCCGCGCGCTGGCCGCCGTGGAGGAGCAGAGGGCGGGCCGCGGCCCGAGCGGCTCCCCGCTGGCCGAGCCCGGCGCGCCGCAGGATGGCGGCGCCAAGACCCGTGTTCTGGGCTTTCATACGCCCGATCTCGCGACCGATCCGATTTCCGCCGTGGCCGAGAAATCGGCACAGGACGTGCTGTTTCCGGCGGGATGGCTCGTGGTCGTCGACGGCCCCGGCCGGGGTGCGTATTTCGCGGTGGGCGACAGCGTCTCGTCCATCGGGCGCGGCACGGACCAGGCGATCTGTCTGAATTTCGGCGATGCCACGGTGTCGCGGCAGAACCACGCCGCCATCGCCTACGACGCCGAGCAGAACCGGTTCTTCCTCGGCCATGGCAACAAGTCCAACATCGTCCGCCGCAACGGGATGCCGGTGCTGTCCACCGAGGAGATCGTGAACGGCGACGTGATCCGCATCGGCAAGACCAGCCTGCGTTTCGTGGCGCTATGCGGGCCCGATTTCACCTGGGATCACGGCCATGGCGGACATGGCGCGCAGGCCGGCGGCAGCGCCGATGACTGACGCCCCCGCCATCCGCTACGACATCGCCTCGGCCCAGGCGCTGGGCCGCCGCGAACGCCAGGAGGACGCCGTGGCGGTGTCCTGCCCGATCGGGGCGGAGTTCGGCTTTGCCGTGGTCTCGGACGGCATGGGCGGTCACGCCGCGGGCGATCTGGCCAGCCGCATCATCGTGGCAGAGATCTTCGCGGAACTCATCCTGCGCGCCCGCGCGCCTTTCGAGGACCCCGCCGATCTGTCGGCGCTGCTGGAAAGCTCGGTCCAGACCGCGAATGACAGCCTGCGCGCCCAGATCGAGGCCTGCCCCGACCAGGCCGGGATGGGCGGCACGGTGGTGGCGACCGCGCTGGTCGAAGGCGGGCTACAATGGGTGTCGGTGGGCGATTCGCTGCTCTATCTGGTGCGTGACGGGCGGATCGAGCGGCTCAACGACGACCATTCCATGGCGCCGCAGATCGATCTCATGGTCGAACGCGGGCTGATCGACGCGGACGCCGCGCGCAGCCATCCGCAGCGCAACTGCCTGACCTCGGCGCTGACGGGCCAGGCGATCCCGGAGGTCGACTGCCCCGAGGGGCGGCTCGACCTGCGCGAGGGCGATCTGGTGGTGCTGGCCAGCGACGGCGTCGGGGTTCTGGCGCAGTCGGACCTGTCGACGATTCTGGCCCGCGCGGCGACCGGGTCCAGCCGCGAGGTTGCCGGCGCGCTGATCGACGCCGTGCTGGCTGCGGGCGATCCCGAGCAGGACAACACCTCCGTGATCGTGATCAAGGTCGAGGACGCGCAGCCCCGCAGCCGCGAGGTGCCTGCGCCGGCCGCACCGGCCGTGGCCGTGGGCGAGCCCTACGGTCTCTGGTCTTCGGTCGCCGGCCTCTTCGGGCGTCCCGCCGGCGGTCTTCAGGCCGCCAACACAGCCAGACCGCGGAGCTGAGCCATGACCGCCGCCTCCCCCGACGTCCCGTTCCAGTCCCGGACCCAGACCGTTCTGGCGCGGCTGGAGGCGCTCATGCTGTCGGGCGTGCTCAGCCAGGCGGAATACGTCAGCTGCTCGGGCCTGGCCGAGGCGCTGCGGAGGCCCGCGCGGGTGGCCGTTCTGGGCCAGTCCCCGGCCGATGTGACGGGCGTGCTGGCCGCCATGCTCGAGGCGCATCTGGTGACGATGGTCCCCGAGGGGCCGGCGGTGGAAATCTTCCACGGTCCCGACGCCTGCCACATGGCCACGTTCGAGGATGGCAGCTCGCTCAGCCAGGACGGCTATCCGCGCCACGACCTGATGCGCTACGGGCCGCTTCTGCTGCAGATCGAGGCGCCATTGCCCATCCTGGCCACGATGGCGTTTCTCGGCATCGAGCTCGGTCCCGAGCCCGAGGCCTATACCGCGGCGCTGGGCTGGGCGGCCAAGCGCTCGGAGATCGCGATCTTCTGCACCGAGGGCTTCGGCGACGCGGAGGCCGCGATCTGGCGTGCCGCTCCGGACCGGCTGAAGAACCACTGCTATCTTGTGATCACGGGCGACCGCGATGCCGGCTCGGCGCGGGCCCATGGCGCCTTCGACGCGGTCATCCATGCGCCCGCCGCCTCCGAGGCCGCCGCGCCGCTCGCGGCGCTGAAGCACCGGCTGGCCGCGGACATCACCGCCGCGCGCGAGGAGGATATCGACGCCGCGGAGCTGTTCCTGCGCCGCTTCCGCCGCGAGGATTCCGAGCCTTCCGCCATGCCCGGTCCGCGCGACAGCGGCCCTGCGCCCGACCCGGGCCTTCCGCCCGGCGCCGAGGCCGCGCCCCGGACACAGGCGCCGCCGCCCGCCGCCGCGGAGCCGCCCGAGGCAGCCCAGCCTCCCGCGGTGCCCGACACGGACCCCGATCCCGAAGAGGACGCGCTCGCCGCCGCCATGGCCGAGGCCGAGAGCGCCGCGCGCCGGCTGGTCTCGGGCCCGCTCATCCTGCATCTCAAGCGGCGCAGCCGCGCCCTGGCCGAGATCCTGGAGTGGCGCGAGGAAGGCGATGCCTGGCCCGAGCAGGTTCTGGAGCATTGCGCCGAGACCGCCGAGGCGCTGCGTGAACTGGTCGCCGCCTGGCCCGATGACGACCCCGTGGCCGACCGTCTGCGCGCCGTGATCGACCAGGCCTGCGACACGGTCGTGCTGCTCCAGCTCGAGGCAGGTCCCCAGCAGGCCGAGGACGCCGCGCGCGTGCTTTACCAATTACGAACGGATTTCGAGCAGGAAATGGCAGCATGAACCAGAGCAGCCCGATGCAGGACATGCCCATGAAACCCGAGAGCAGCTTCGCCCCCGCCGCAGACCCTTCAACTGCCGGACCGTCGCCCAACGACCGGATGATGGCGACCGCCTATCGCGGCCTCGCGCCGCTCGTGCGGGATCTCAAGACCGTCGACGAGGCGCTGGAGAACCTGCTGAAGGTCGGTGACGCGGATGCCGAGCCCGCGATCAAGGCGCTGCGCCGCCAGATCCGCGGCTTCGAGCCCAGCGTGACGATGATCGGGCAGGTCAAGGCGGGCAAGACCTCGCTGGTGAACGCGATGGTGGGCCGGCCCGGCCTTCTGCCGGCCGACATCAACCCCTGGACCTCGGTCATCACCTCGCTGCACGTCTCGCCGCGCATCCGCGAAAACGCCCAGAGCGCGAAGTTCCGCTTCTTCTCGGAAGAGGAGTGGTCGAACCTGCTGCAGCGCGGCGGCCGTGTCGGCGAACTGGCTCGCCGCGCTGGCGCCGAGAAGGAACTGGAAACCGTGCGCGCCCAGCTCGAGGAGATGCGCGAGAAATCCCGCCAGCGGCTGGGCCGCAGCTTCGAGCTGCTCCTTGGGCAGGAACACGATTACGGCTATGTCGATGCCGAACTGGTCGAACGCTATGTCTGCCTCGGCGACGACGTGGAGCCGGGCATCGGCGAGGAGACCGGGCAGGGCCGGTTCGCCGACATCACCAAGTCGGCCGAGCTTACCCTCAGCCAGAAGGGTCTGGTCTGGCCGCTCTGCGTCCGCGACACGCCGGGTGTGAACGACACCTTCCTCGTGCGCGAGCAGATAACCGTCAACGCCATCCGCTCCAGCCGGGTCTGCGTGGTGGTCCTGTCGGCGCATCAGGCGCTGTCGACGGTGGACATGGCGCTGATCCGGATGATCGCCAACATCCGCGCGCGCGACGTCATCATCTTCGTCAACCGCGTGGACGAACTGACCGATCCGGTCCGCGAGATCCCCGAGATCGAGGAAAGCATCCGCGCCACGCTCAAGGCGCAGAACGGGCCGGTGGACGCCGCCATCCTCTTCGGCAGCGCGCACTGGGCGACCCATGCGCTGGCCGGGGAGGCGCACGAGCTTGGCGAGGCGAGCGCGCGGGCGCTCCTGAGCCTGGCGCAGCACGAACTGTCCGGAGAGGCCGAGATCGCCGAGGAGGCGATCTGGCAGCTGTCGGGCCTGCCCGCGCTGGGCCGCGCGATCTCCGAGCGGATCATCGACGGCGAAGGCCACGACATGCTCCAGCACAGCGCGCGGGCCGCGCGCAACATCGCCGGCGGCCTCCAGGCGGCGCGCAGCCTGAGCGACGAACGCATGGCCGGCGGCGCGGCGCGCAGGGTCGAACGCGACAAGCTGGCCGACGAGATCTCGGCCGTCGCGCGCGAGGCCGAGGCCACGCTCTGCGCACAGCTCGACCAGTTCATGACGCTGCTGGAGACCCGGCTCGACGGCTCGCGCCGCACCTTCCTGCAGCGCGCGACCGCCTCGCTGGTGAAACATCTCGAGGAGCGCGGCGAGAGCGAGGTCTGGACCTACGATCCGACCGGCCTGCGCGTGCTTCTGCGCTCGGGCTACCAGGTGTTCACGGCCAAGGCGACCCGTGCGTCGGGTGACATCTTCGACAAGACGGCGACGGCGCTGGAAGACCTGTTCATGGGCGCCTTCGAGCTTCCGAACGGCGCCTTCAGCCTCGAGCCGCCGCCCGTGCCCGAGCCGCCGCCGCCGGTGACGCTGGGCCAGACCATCGCGCTCGACATCAAGGGCAACTGGTGGACCCGCTGGTGGCGCCGCCGCCGCAGCTATGCCGCCTTCGCCGAGGAGTTCTCGGGCATGATCGACGCCGAGATCGACCCGATGATCCAGGCGTTGAAGCGCGACCATGCCGAGGTGTTCCGCGCCGAGACCGTTCGCGAATTGCGCGCCTTCGTGGCCGCGCAGCGCACGACGCTGCTGGCCATGGCGGGTCAGACCGACGAACGCATCGAGGAATTGCGCGCGCGCATGGCGAAGGACGCCGAGGCGCGGCAGCGGGCGCTGGCGCGCGCGCAGGAGCTTCTTGCCGGATCGGGCGCGCGGGAACAGAAGGGAACGGGATACGCATCATGACCGACACTCAGGACGGCACGGCCGCGGCCGGTGCGAAACCGAAAATCGCGATCCTGGGCGAGTTCTCGTCCGGCAAGAGCACCCTGACCAACGTGCTTCTGGGCCATGTCTCCTCGCGGGTCCGCGTGACCGCGACGCAGGCGCCGCCCATCTGGTACAGCCACGGCACGGGCGATCCGGTCGTCATGGACGAAGCGGGCACCGAGACCGCGATCGCGCCCGAGGACGTCTCGTCCGTGCCGGTCGCGGGCACGCGCTACGTGCGGGTCTTCCTGCCCGCCGACATTCTGCGCGACATCGACCTGATCGACATGCCCGGAAGCTCCGATCCCAACATGTCGTCCGATATCTGGCAGGGCGTGCTGCCCCATCTCGATGCGGCCATCTGGTGCACGCCCGCCAGCCAGGCCTGGCGCCAGTCGGAGGCGGCGATCTGGGACGAGATGGACCCCGACCTGCAGGAGCGCAGCGTGCTTCTGGTCACGCGGATCGACAAGGTCCTGTCGGCCAGCGACCGCGCGCGGCTGATGACGCGCCTCAAGCGCGAAACCCGCGGGCTGTTCCGGGACATCGTCGCCGTCGACCTGCTGACCGCCCAGGCCGAGGCCGAGGCGGGCACGCGGCCGGATGCGGGCGTTTCCACCGGCCTGCAGGCGGTGAGCTCGGCGCTGGAAACCCTGCGGCAGGCCACGGGGCTGGGTGTGGCCGCCCCCGACGCCTCCGCCGCCGACACGGCCCCGCAAGAGGGGCGCCCGGCCACCGTGCTGCGGCTCGAGGATCACCATGCGGGAGGGCCAGGCGCGCCGCCCGGCCCGCGCAGCGCCGGCAGCGTCATGCCGCGCCGCGTGACCTCCGCCGGGTTCGAGGCGATGCGCCGCCCGCGCCGCACCAGCGGCGGCAGCGGCAGTTCGGTCTAGATCACGATGCCGTGAACGCCTGGGCCGGTTGCCCAACAAAGGACAAAAAGCTGCCTTAGCAAGAGGAAAACGGACGAAGAGATGACGCCTGACACCCTTGCCCAGCTGCGCAGACGCATTGCGGATTGCGAACTCGTCCTCTACGCGGACATCGCGTCGAAGACCGTGCTGGTGTCGGATGCGCGCCTCAATCATCCGCAGGAAAACCTCGACACGATCTGCGCCTGCGCGCGCGCCTTCCTGAACGCGCCGCGCCTCGCGTCGCACGAGATGACGGCCGAGGCGGTGTTCCGCACCCCGACCTCGACCCGCATCTTCATGCGCGCGCTGCACGACCCGCGCGAGGCGCTGGCCTGCGTTTGCGGCCCTGGCGTCGAGCTGGCCGCGGTGCTGGAGACCATGCGCGATGCGCTGGCCGACGCTGCGCCCGATTTCGGCGAGAACGTCATCGCCTTCAGGGAGGCCATGGCCAAGTGACCGAGCGCAATTCCGTCCGCGACATCCTCTACCGCGCCGGGGCCGAGGGCGCCGCGCCGACGGCGACGCGCGCCTATGCCAATCCGGTGCAGGGCCTCGCCGTGATCCTCTCCCATCTCGAGGATGGCGTCCTGCCGCGCCGGGTGACATTGTCCTTCGAGGGCGGTTCGGCGGTGACGCTGGACCTGGCCGAGCGCCAGGTGCTGGAACTCGTGTCGGTCAGCGGCCCGGAGGCCGGCACATGCCTGCCGCCGGGGTCGCTCGCGCTCGACGATGCGCAGGCGCTGGGCGATCTGCTGACGGCAATGTGCCGGGGCGCGGGATCGGTCCGCGTCGCCTGGCAGATGGCCGACGATATCGACCCGGCCGCCGGCGGCGTGTCGCTGGAGACGCTGCGCAAGAC
>CAZGHJ010000075.1:0-1880 GCA_964525355.1 uncultured Roseicyclus sp. | reverse complement strand
GGGCTGCGCGGACAGTTCCTGCTGGCGCTCGTCTCCGGGCCCGACACCGCCGCCACGCTCTCGGCCTGGCAGCGCATCGCCGGGACCGAGATCGACGGCTTCCTGCCCGCCGCCTGACGGGCGCTGCGCCGCGCCGGGGTGTGCGCGCCTTGGGCAGATCCGGCGGCTTGCCCGGTAGGCCTCAGGCGTCCGCGCCGGCCACGTCGCTCAGGGCGCCACCCGCCCGTGTCGGGGCGGCGCGTCTGACGATGTCGGAAAAGTCGCGCAACTGTTCGGCCAGCGGCGTGGAGCGGCGCCAGATCATCCCGATCGTGCGCGACGGCGCCGGCGCTTCGAACCGCGCCAGCGCCACGTCGGCCGAGCGGGTCTCGATCTCCACCGCCATCTGCGGGATCAGCGTGACGCCAAGGCCCGCGCCCACCATCTGCACCAGCGTCGAGAGCGACGAGCCATCCATCATCTCGCGCGGGGCGGCCGCCGTCATCCGGCAGAAAGACAGCGCCTGGTCACGAAAGCAATGCCCCTCCTCCAGCAGCAGAAGCCGCATCTCGCGCAGCCGTTCGGGCGAGGGGACGGGCAGATCGGCCTCCGCGCCGGGGCGCACCAGCACGAAATCCTCCGAAAAGAGCGGCACCTCCTCGAAGGCGGGCTCCGAGACCGGTAGCGCGACGATCGCGGTGTCGAGACTGCCATCGGCCAGTTCTTCCAGCAGCCGCGAGGTCAGCGTCTCGCGCAGTTGCAGGTCGAGGCCGGGGCGGTGCGCGGTCAGTTCGCCCACGATCCGGGGCAGGAGATAGGGCGCGACCGTCGGGATCACGCCGAGCCGGATGCGGCCTGCCAGCCGGTCGCGCACCGCGCGCGCCATGTCCTCGACCTCGCCCAGCGTGCGCAGGATCTCGCGGATGCGCGCCAGCACATCCTCGCCGAAAGACGTCAGGGACACCGAGCGCGGCCCGCGTTCCAGAAGCGCCGTGCCAAGCGCGCGCTCCATCTCGCGGATCTGCATGGACAGCGCGGGCTGGGTCACCGCGCAGGCATCGGCGGCGCGGCCGAAATGCCGGTGGCGGGCCAGCGCATCGAAGTAGCGCATCTGTTTCAGGGTCAGGTTTATCATCAGTCAAGCTTATCACGCCCATCAGCTTTATCAACTTTGCCTGATTGGCCTCGGCTGCTATGCCTCCGTCCAGGGAGCTCGGGATTCGCCACCTGATCCGTCACGTTTCGGGGCGGCTGGACCCGGGGTTTTGGCAGCAACACACCCAAAATCGGAGACGAGACATGATGGACGGCGACGACAGACCGAGCGGCGGCAAATGCCCGGTGATGCACGGCGCGCTGACGACGCAGGGCAACGAGGTGACCCATTGGTGGCCCAAGACGCTCAACCTCGACATCCTGCATCAGCATGACACCAAGGTGACTCCGCTCCAGGGTTTCGATTATCGCGAGGCCGTGAAGGAGCTCGACTTCGAGGCGGTCAAGGCCGACGTCAAGGCTCTCATGACCGAAAGCCAGGACTGGTGGCCGGCCGATTACGGCCATTACGGCGGCCTGATGATCCGGCTCGCGTGGCACTCGGCGGGCTCCTACCGCCTGGCCGACGGCCGCGGCGGCGGCGGCACCGGCAACATCCGGTTTGCCCCCCTGAACTCCTGGCCGGACAACGGCAACCTCGACAAGGCGCGCCGTCTGCTGTGGCCGGTCAAGAAGAAATACGGCAACAAGCTGAGCTGGGCCGATCTCATCCTGCTGGCCGGCAACATGGCCTACGAATCGATGGGGCTGAAGACCTTCGGCTTCTCTTTCGGCCGCGAGGATATCTGGCACCCCGAGAAGGACACCTACTGGGGCGCCGAGCAGGAGTGGCTCGCGCCGAGCGA
>CAZGHJ010000074.1:0-12156 GCA_964525355.1 uncultured Roseicyclus sp. | reverse complement strand
CTGCGACCTTCCGTCCCCCAGACGGACGCGCTACCAGGCTGCGCCATAGCCCGACTGACGGCTCTTCTAGCGGATCTGGCCCGGGGCGCAAGGGGGCAGGCACGAGGTCCGGCCGCCATTCGCACGCATGGCGCAAGGATGGGCGGCGCGCGGCGGGCCTCAGGGCGCGCCCTGTCCGCCCGGCAGGTCCACGGGCGCGCCGATCCGGGCGCGCAGGGTCCGCAGCGCGGAGATCGCCGGGGTGAGTCGCGCGCGGCGGTCGGGCGGCATGTCGCCGGCTGCGGCGGCGAAGGCGGCGAGCGCGTCGAGCCCCCCGCCCTCGATCCGGACCGGCGGCGCGCGATCGATGCCCCGGCCGCTTGCGAAGACGGGTTCGGAGGATGGGCCGGGCGCGGCCGTCCGCACCGGACCGGGGAGCGGGTCCTGTTCCGGTTCCGGGACGGCGGGCGCTTCGGGTGCGGCGGCGGCCACCGGTTCCGGCTCGGGCGCGGTCTCGGGGCCAGGCTCCGGCGCCGCCGCGACAGCCGGTTCCGGGCCGGCTTCGGGCTCGGCCTGCTCCGGCGCGGGGACTGGTCCGGCGTCCGGGGCGGTTTCGGGCGCGGGATCCGGTGTCGGCTCGGCCTTCGCGGCGCGATCCGGCTCGGGCTCGGGTTCGGGCGGCTGGTCCGGCGGCGCCTCGATCAGGGGGCCGTCCGCATCCTCATCGGCGGCGAGTTGCGCAAGCAGTGCGGCCGCTTTATCCGCCTGGCTTTCGGCATGGTCGGCCTCGGGGCGGGGGGGCAGGTCGGCCGGCTCGAAGCCGGGCAGCGAGGGCGGCGGCTCCGGCGTGGCGGAGCGTGGCGCGGCACCGGCGTCCGTGCGGTCGCGTTCGGCCGCGGCATCGGCGTGCCACGGCGCCTCTTCGCCTATCCCCTCGACGAGATCGGGCGACGCCTCGAGCGGCTCCAGCGGCGGCGACAGCGCGGCCACGGAGGCCGTGCCCTCCTCGCGCAGAAGCCGCTGCACCCCGCGCACGGTCATGCCGCGGTCGTGCAAAAGCACCTTGATCCCGCCCAGCAGCTGCATGTCCGAGGGCCGGTAATAGCGCCGCCCGCCGGCGCGCTTGACCGGCTTCACCTGCGGGAATTTCGATTCCCAGAACCGCAGCACATGGGCCGCCACGCCGAGCCAGTCGGCCACTTCGCGGATCGTGCGGAACGCGTCGGCGGACTTGTTCATCGGACGCGGCACCTGTCGGGGAGCGTTGCGTCTGCGGGCGGCGGCGTCATGCTGCGCGCGGCCCGGTCAGGTCCGGTTCCCGGCCGCCACGCGGTCCTTCATCAGGTGCGAAGGCCGGAAGGTCAGCACCCGGCGCGGGCTGATCGGCACTTCTTCGCCGGTCTTGGGGTTGCGGCCGATCCGCGCCGTCTTGGAGCGCACCGAAAAGGTGCCGAAGGACGAGACCTTGACCTGCTCGCCCTCCACCAGCGCGTCGGACATCAGTTCGAGCACGCGCTCCACCAGCTTGGCGCTCTCGTTCCGGCTGAGGCCAACCTCGCGATACACGGCTTCGGAAAGATCCATGCGGGTGAGTGTCTTGCCGGCCATCGGTCCCTCGCGTGTCGCGTTATTCGTTCCCGGCAGGATGCGGGATGCGATTTCTCAAGTCAATGCAGGGGTTTGGCCCGGTGCTTTTCAAGCAGGCGCGGGGTGCTACCAGCGCAACACCACCGACCCCCAGGCCAGCCCGCCGCCGATCGCCTCTGCCACCAGCAGATCGCCCTGCCGGATGCGCCCGTCGCCCACCGCCACCGAAAGCGCGAGCGGGATCGACGCGGCCGAGGTGTTGCCATGATCCTGCACCGTCACCACGACACGCTCCATCGGCACGCCCATCTTCTGCGCGGTGCGCGTGATGATGCGCAGGTTCGCCTGATGCGGCACGATCCAGTCGACATCCCGAGCGGCGAGCCCGGCCTTCGCCAGCGCGGTCTCCGCGGTTTCCGAAAGCTTTTCAACGGCATGGCGGAAAACCTCGCGGCCCTGCATGCGCAGGACACCGGCCGTGCCGCTGGAGGAGACGCCGCCATCCACGTAGAGCAGATCGCGGAAGCGGCCGTCGGAATTGAGATCGGTCGCGAGGATGCCGCGGTCCTCGGACGTGCCCGCGCCCTCGCGGGCCTCCAGCACCAGCGCGCCCGCGCCGTCGCCGAACAGGACGCAGGTGCCGCGGTCGTCCCAGTCCATGATCCGGCTGAAGGTCTCGGCCCCGATCACCAGCACGCGCTTTGCCTGCCCCGACAGGATCAACGCGTTGGCATTGGCCAGTGCATAGACGAAACCCGCGCAGACCGCCTGCACGTCGAAGGCGAATCCCCCCTCCATGTCCAGCCCGGCCTGTACCATGGTGGCGACCGACGGAAAGGTCAGGTCGGGCGTGGAGGTCGCCACGATGACGGCGTCGATATCGGCCGCCGCGAGGCCGGCATCGGCGAGCGCGCGCGTCCCCGCGGTCACGGCCATGGCGCTGGTGGTCTCGCCCTCGGCGGCGAAATGGCGCCGTTCGATCCCCGAGCGGCTGCGAATCCACTCGTCCGAGGTATCGAGGCGTTCGGCGAACTCGGCGTTCTCGACCACGCGTTCGGGCAGGTAGTGGCCCACGCCGACTGGAACCGCCCTGAGCGTCATTGCGCCGAGCCCTTCGCGAGGCCCTCATCCTGCATCGCCAGCGCCGCGGCATGTTCGCTCGCGGCGATGCGCGCGGCCAGACGCTCGTTGAAACCCGCCGCCGCCAGCCGTGCCGAGAGCTTGATCGCCGCGGCGAAACCGGTCGCGTCGGAGGAGCCGTGGGATTTCACCACCGTGCCGTTCAGCCCGAGGAACACCCCGCCATTGGCGCGGCGCGGATCGATGCGCTTGGACAGCCGCCGCAGCGAGGTATAGGCCAGAAGCGCCGCGATCCGGCTGAGCGGCGAGTAGCGGAATGCCTCGCCCATCAGGTCGCGGATCATCCGCGCGGTGCCTTCGCCCGTCTTCAGCGCGACATTGCCGGTGAAGCCGTCGGTGACGATCACGTCGACCTTGTCGGAGGGAAGGTCGACGCCCTCGACGAAGCCCACATAGTCGAAATCGGCCGCCGGCGCGACGCGGGCGATGAGTTCGGCAGCCACCTTGATCTCGGCGCGGCCCTTGTACTCCTCGGTGCCGACATTGAGCAGCCCGACGCGCGGCCGGTCGAGGGCGAGACCGTTGCGCGCATAGCTCGCGCCCATCAGCGCGTATTGCAGCAGATCCTCGGCATCGGCGCGGATATCGGCGCCGGCATCGAGCATGATGTTGAAGCCCGAGGGGTTCCGCGACGGCCAGAGGCAGGCGATCGCCGGGCGGTTCACGCCCTCGACCTTGCGCAGCCGGGTCATCGCCATGAGCATCAGCGCGCCGGTATTGCCGCAGGAGATCGCCACCGGCGCCTCGCCTGCGCGCACCGCCTCGATGGCCGACCACATGGAGGTGTTCCTGCCCTGGCGCAGCACGTTCGACGGCTTGTCGTCCATGCGCACGACATCCGCGGCGTGGCGCAGGTCGCAGCGCTCGGCCAGACCGCGCTTGCGCGCGATCAGCGACTCGAGCTGCGCCTTGTCGCCATGGACGATGAATCGCAGGTCCGGGTTCTTGCCGGCGGCCTTCGCCATGCCGCCGACCACGGCGGCGGGGCCCGCGTCGCCGCCCATCGCGTCGATGGACAGAACCGAGCCCGGCACCTTGCCGCCGGTCAGCGCGGTTCCATCGGTCATCGCGCGCTCGCCCGTGCCGTCACCCCTGTCGCGGCTCAGGCCGCGTCGTCGTCGAGGTCGACTTCGTCGGCCTGGGCGACCACTTCACGGCCAGCATAGGACCCGCAGGCGGGGCACACGTGGTGGGGGCGCTTGAGTTCGCCGCAATCGGGGCACTCATTGGGGTTCGCGGCACCCAGCGCATCGTGGGCGCGGCGCATGTTGCGGCGGGACCGCGTCACTCGGTTCTGGGGGACAGCCATGTCACAACCTCGATGTTCCTGACGGATCGCCCGAGGCTTGCTCCGTCGCGTCCAAAAAATCTCTCGCGTCCGCCCGACCTTTTTCCGGTGCCGATCCCCGGCGCCACGCGGCCCGAAGCCTGTGCTGGCGGACCGGGTATGGCGCGGAGTGGCGGGGGGGCCGAACGAGCGCCGGAACATACTCCGATTCCGGCCCCATGCAAGCCCTTTTCCGGCACCGTGCGGGGGACGGCCCGGCGCGCCTCGTCCGGGCGCCGCGGGCCGGCCCTTGACGTCTCAGTCCCCGGGCGGGTCCCCGCCGGTCTTCAGTCTGTCGCGCAGCGCCGCGAGCCCGGCCAGCGGCTTGGCGTCGGCGTCGGTCATCGGTGCCACGCCGGGCGCCGCGAAGTGCCGCTCGGCCAGTTCGACGCCCTCGGCGCGCGGATAATCCGGCAGCGCGAGCGCCAGCGCCTCGAGCATCACGGCGGTCAGGTCGAGCCGTTCGGGCAGCGCCTCGGTGGTGTCGTCCTCGGGCATTTCCGCCTCGTCGGCTTCGGGTTCGACATGCGCGGCGCTGTAGCGGCGGGTGATGTCGATGTCGATCCGCGTGGTCACGGGGGCGAGGGTGACGACGCAGGGCTGGACCACCGTCGCCCCGAGACGCGCCTCGAGCCGCCAGTCCGCCCCGCCCTCGGGCACGAGCTCTCCCGTCAGGCGCAGCTTGCGCAGGGCCTGGAGCCCGAGTTGATCCGCCGCCGCCCGCCGCGCCTCGGCGTCGGGCTCGAGCGTGACGGGCAGGGGGGCGTTGCGCGGCAGCCGCCGCAGAACGATGGTGCCGCCCTCGCTGCCGCCCCCGCCGGGGGCCTGTGTGCCGCCGCCTGCCGCGCCGCCTGCCGCCATGTCGGATCTCCCCTGTCGTGCCGCATCGGGGCCCGGACGTCGCCGCCGCGCCCCGATGCGCCTGCCGCCGCTGACCTTGCCCCGGCCCGGACCATGGTCTAAGCGAATACAAAGCCGTCGGCGCCGGTGCAACCGCCCGCGCCCGCGGTCTGCGAAACCGGGCTGGCCACGCCGGACAGGCAAAACGACGAGGCAAGATGCGCATCCTTCACACCGTGACACCCATGGCCCGGCGACTTGCGCTGGTGAGCGGGCTCTGGCTCGTGCTGACCGCCTGCGCGGCGACCTTCACCAATCACGGCTTCGTTCCGCGCGACGACGAGCTTGCGGCGCTGCAACTGGGCGTAGACACGCGCGAGACGGTCGCCGAGACGATCGGCCGGCCCTCGGCCACGGGCGTGCTGCGCGACGAGGCCTGGATCTACAGCGCCTATCGCGTGCGCAGCTACACCTACCAGGCGCCGCAGGTGATCGAGCGGGAGGTCGTGGCGATCTCCTTCGACGCGGGCGGGGCGGTGTCGAACGTGGAGCGCTTCGGCCTGGAGGACGGCCGGGTGGTCACCCTGTCGCGGCGGGTGACGGAGAACACGGTGCGCGACCTGGGCTTCGTGCGGCAGCTTCTGCGCAATCTCGGGCGCTTCGATCTCGGCTCGATCGGCGGGTGACGCCGGGCGCGCCGAGGCCGGGGGTGGTTTCGTGCCGGCCGGCATCCGTGCTAGCCTGCGCCTCGGCAAGGGACGCAAGGCAGGATCGCGGACCGGCATGCTGACGCTTTCACGCGGCCGCTACCAGGCGCGGCCGGCGACGACCACCGAGGATGTGCGCAGGGCCCAGCGGCTGCGCTGGCTGGCGTTTCGCGCCGCGCCCGATGCCGGGGCGGGCGTGGATGCGCGGGGCGAAGCGGGTTGTCTCGATGCCGACGGGTTCGACGCGGCCTGCACGCATATGCTGATCGAGGAAGCGGCCAGCGGCACGCTTGTCTGCTGCTTCCGGCTGATGGACCTGCCCTCGGGCGCGGTGATCGGGCGCAGCTACGCGGCGCAGTTCTACGATCTGTCGGCACTGGCGGGTTATGCCGGGCGCATGGTCGAGATGGGACGCTTCTGCGTGCATCCGGCCTGGCGCGATGCGGATATCCTGCGCGTGGCCTGGGCGGCGATGACGGCGCATGTGGACGCGACCGGCGTGCAGATGCTGTTCGGCTGTTCGTCCTTCCGGGGTACGGACGCGCGGGAGTATCGCGACGCCTTCGCGCTTTTGCGGGCGCGGCACCTCGCGCCGGCGCGCTGGCAGCCGCGGGTCAAGGCGCCGTCCGTCGTCCGTTTTGGCGGGCTGCAGGGCGGGCACCCCGATCCCAGGCGTGCCATGGCGCGGATGCCGCCGCTTCTGCGCACCTACCTGATGATGGGGGGCTGGGTCTCGGACCACGCGGTGGTGGACCGGGACCTCGGCACGCTGCATGTGTTCACCGGGCTCGAGGTGGGCGCGGTGCCGCCGGCGCGGGCGCGGGCGCTGCGCGGGATCAGCGGGGCGTCGGGACCGCGCGGAGCGCCGGTTCCGGTCCGCGCGCCAGGCTGAGCGCGTCCGGGGCGGGCATGTCTCGAAAGGTCGTGTCGGGGCCCGGCGCGCGGCCAGGCCGCCGGCGCGGGAGCCATGCGCTGTCGAGCCAGGCGCCGCCATGGGCGTGCAGGCTGGCGCCCGCCCCGCTGAAGAACCGGGCCGTGGCCGCGTCACGGCGCCAGTCGGCCGGGCCGAGATCGAGCCAGGTCACGCCAAGCTCGCGCAGCTGCAACATCGCACGCCAGAGACACAGGTGCCCGGCCGAGGCCGCGTGGCCCGCCTCCGTCGTCCAGGCAATGGCGCAGGTCGCGCCCGCCCCGTGGCGCAGCACAAGCATCGCGGCCAGCCGTCTGCCGTCGCGCGTGACCGAGAAGAGCTGCCCCGCACCTGGATCGGCGGCGGTCATGGTGGCGATCACGCGCGGCGAGAGCGCGGCGTCGTCGCCCCGGCACGACGCGGGTTGCGCGCCGTCCCAGCGCTCGAAGATCCAGTGGCGCGGATCGGGGGGCAGGGCGCTGCGATGGACGGCAAGCTCGGCCCCTGTCGCCGCGCGCAGGCGGCTGCGCCAGTCGGGCGACATGGCGCGCAGCAGTTCCTTCGGGCGGCGGTCGATGAAAAGGCCCGCGATCTGCCGCGCGGGCGCGATCTGGTGGAAACCGGCACCGGCGAGGATGCCGGCCTCCTCCGGGCCCGAGCCGTGCACGATCAGGTGCCGCCGGCCCAGCGTGCTGCGCAAGGCGCGCGCGGTCTCGGCGGTCAGCCCGCGCGCGCCGCGTGCCACGCGCACCACCGGCCCGAGCGCGGCGCGGGCACCGGGCAGCCGCGCGACCGTGGCGAAGCCCTTGAGCCCCGCGGGGCCGAGCGCCTGCACGTGGCCCCCCAGAAGCTCGACCGTGTCGCGCCAGAGCCGCGTCTGCGGCAGGGGCAGCGTGGGCGGTGCAAGAACCGGCGGCAGCGTGCCGCCGAGGTCGGGATGCGGGACCGCATGGATCACGATCGGTGTCAGACTGGACATGACAGGAAAGCCCCCCGGCCCCATGTGAAAGCGCCTCGCAGCCTGCCATGGGGGGCTGAAGGTCCGGTTAATGGCCACGGCGCGCGTGCGGCCCGCATGGACGCGGCCCCCCGCGCCTGCTACGCGGCGACGCGGGGCGGGCCGCGCGGCTTTCCGCTTCGAGGGGACGATGGGGCCGCGAGAGGGACGGGACGATGACCGGGACGGAAGACGAAAACGGCGAACCGGGGCTCAGCTATGCCGCGGCGGGGGTCGATATCGACGCGGGCAACGCGCTGGTGGAGCGGATCAAGCCCGCCGCCGCCGCCACCGCGCGGCCGGGCGTGATGGCGGGGCTCGGGGGCTTCGGCGCGCTTTTCGATCTGAAGGCCGCGGGCTACGTGGACCCGATCCTCGTCGCCGCCACGGACGGGGTCGGCACCAAGCTGAAGATCGCGATCGAGACGGGTCAACTCGACACGATCGGGATCGACCTCGTGGCGATGTGCGTGAACGACCTGGTCTGCCAGGGGGCGGAGCCGCTGTTCTTCCTCGACTATTTCGCCACTGCGAAGCTGGAGGTCGAGGCCGCGGCCCGCATCGTGGCGGGCATCGCCGAGGGCTGCCGGCTGTCGGGCTGCGCGCTGATCGGCGGCGAGACGGCGGAGATGCCGGGGATGTACGCGGCCGGCGATTTCGACCTGGCGGGCTTTGCCGTGGGCGCGATGGAGCGGGGCGCGGCGCTGCCCGCGGGCGTGGCCGAGGGCGACGTGCTGCTGGGCTTCGGCTCGGACGGGGTTCATTCCAACGGCTATTCGCTGGTGCGCAAGGTAGTGGCGCGCTCGGGCCTGGACTGGGGGGCGCCGGCGCCCTTCGGCGGCGGCACGCTGGGCGCGGCGCTACTCACGCCGACGCGGCTTTACGTGCGCCCGGTTCTCGAGGCGCTGCGGCTGGGCGGCGTGCGGGCGCTGGCGCATGTCACGGGTGGCGGGCTGACCGAGAACCTGCCGCGCGTCCTGCCTGACGGGCTCGGCGTCGAGGTCGACCTCGACGCCTGGGATCTGCCGCCCGTCTTCGGCTGGCTCGCGGCGGAGGGCGGCATCACCGAGGCCGAGATGCTGACGACCTTCAATGCCGGGATCGGCATGGTGGCGGTCGTGGCCGAGGACCGCGCCGAAGAAGTCATGGAGACGCTCGCGGCGGCTGGCGAGCGGGTGAGCCGGATCGGCGCGGTCGTCGCGGGGCAGGGGGTCCGCTACCGCGGCAGGCTCGGGTGAGGCGGGTCGGTATCCTGATCTCGGGCGGCGGGTCCAACATGGAGGCGCTGGTGCGGTCGATGCAGGGCACGCATCCGGCGCGGCCCGTGGTGGTCCTGTCGAACGACCCCGAGGCGGGCGGGCTGGAGAAGGCGCGCGCGCAGGGCCTGCCCGCCGTTTCCGTCGATCACCGCCCCTTCGGCAAGGACCGGGCGGGGTTCGAGGCCGCGCTTCAGGCCGCGCTGGCGCCGCACGCGCCGGACATCCTGTGCCTCGCGGGGTTCATGCGCGTCCTGACGCCCGGTTTCGTGGAGGCCTGGCGGGGCCGGATGCTGAACATCCACCCCTCGCTCCTGCCGAAATATCGCGGGCTCGACACCCATGCGCGCGCCATCGCCGCCGGGGATACCTGGGCGGGGTGCAGCGTCCATGAGGTCACGCCCGAGCTTGACGCGGGGCCCATCCTCGGCCAGGCGCGGGTGCCGGTCCGGCCGGGCGACACGGCCGAGGCGCTGGCCGCGCGCGTCCTGCCGGCCGAGCACAGGCTTTACCCCGCCGTCCTGCGCCGTTTCGCCGCCGGCGACAGGCGGCCCGTGGTCTTCACGATGGAAAGCTGAGGGCAGGGGGTCGGGCCGACGCCACGCGGGCGGGGCCGGGGGCCTTCCCTTTCGCCGCCCGCTCGCCTAAACCGGCGCGACCTGAAAAAACCTCGATCCGGGCCGCCCTTGACCACCACCCTGACCACGACCGATGCGCTCGCCGCCTTCTGCGAGAAGGCCGCCGGCGCCCCCTACATCACGGTCGATACCGAGTTCCTGCGCGAACGCACCTATTTTGCCCAGCTCTGCCTGGTGCAGCTGGCTCTGCCGGGAACGGAGGACGCGGACGCGGTCCTCGTCGATCCGCTGGCGGAGGGGCTGTCGCTCGACCCGCTTTACGAGCTTTTCCGCGACCCCTCCGTCGTGAAGGTCTTCCACGCCGCGCGGCAGGATCTCGAGATCTTCCATATCGAGGGCGGCGTCGTGCCCGCGCCGCTTTTCGACACGCAGGTGGCGGCCATGGTCTGCGGCTTCGGCGACCAGGTGGGCTACGAGACACTGGTGCGCCGAATCGCCAAGGCCCCGCTCGACAAGTCCTCGCGCTTCACCGACTGGTCGCGGCGGCCGCTTTCGGAGGCGCAGAAGACCTACGCGCTGGCCGATGTGACCCATCTGCGGCAGATCTACGAGCACCTGGCCGCGCGCCTCGAGGCGTCGGGGCGGACGCACTGGATGGAGGAGGAACTGGCCGCGCTGACCGATGCCTCGGCCTATGTGGTCGAGCCCGAAGCGGCCTGGCAGCGGCTGAAGCTGAGGAACGCCTCGCCCAAGGCGCTGGCCATCGCGCGGGAACTGGCCGCCTTCCGCGAGCGCATGGCGCAGGAGAAGAACATCCCGCGCAACCGGATCCTGAAGGACGACGCGCTGATGGAGCTTGTCTCGACCAAGCCGCAATCGGTGAACGACCTCGGGAAATCGCGGCTGCTCTTGCGCGAGGCGCGCAAGGGCGCGATCGCCGAGGGGCTGGTGGCGGCGGTGAAGCGCGGTGTGGAGACACCGCAGGCCGACTGGCCGCGGCTGCCCAAGGGGCGCGATCGCGCGGCACTGAACCCGGCGCTGGCGGATCTCCTGCGGGTGCTTCTGAAGGCCAAGGCCGAAGAAGCGGGCGTGGCGGCGAAGCTCATCGCGTCCACCGGCGATCTCGACGATATCGCAAGCGGCGAGCGGGAGGGCATCTGGGCCAGCGGCTGGCGGCGCGAGGTCTTCGGCGAGGACGCGCTGCGGCTTCTGGACGGGAAGATCGGGCTGGCCGCCGACGGAGAGCGGGTGAAGACGGTTCCGGTCTGAGGGCCGGGTGCGATTATTCGTACGAATAATCGCGCGTGTGTCCCGTCGTAACGCCCCGTGAGGGGCCGTGTCAGGCCCCGCCCTATCGGCGCTGCACGGTTCGCTGGTTCGAGCTCGAACGCACCGTGATCGTGCGCAGGCCCGCGAGGTCGCGGCGCCCCAGATCCACCGCGGCGACGATGATGCGGGTGGGCTCGGGCCCCGCAACGCGCCCTGCGCCCGGTGGCTGGGCGCGGAACTCGTAGGTGACGCTGTCCTCGGTGCGCTCGACCTCAAGCAGCCCGGGCTGCCAGTAGCCCGTGGCATCCGTGCGCGCCGTGGCGGTGACGATGACGCCCGAGGTCGTCTCCTCTACGGACAGGGCGGTGATCTCGGCCACCAGCGGGCGGGGATCGACACTCTCCGGCACGGTCTCGAGGCTGATGCGCTCCTCGCGCTCGCCCCCGAACCAGGTCATCGGGTTCAGGCGGCTTTCGCCGCAGCCCGCGAGGCTCAGGCAGAGGATCAGGGCGATGGGGGCGCGCGGCATGAGAGGCTCCGGTGTCCTTGGACGAGAAGTCGCCCGTGGCTTAGACCATTCGCCCGCGGGTGAAAAGCCGCACTGGACGCGCCCGGACGGGCCGCTTACGTCAAGCGAGCAGAAGTGACGGAGGATGACATGGCGCAGGACGCCTTCGAGGAGATCGCCGAGACATTCGAGTTTCTGGACGAGTGGGAGGATCGCTATCGCCACGTGATCGAACTGGGCAAGGCGATGCCGCCCCTCGAGGAGGCGGTGAAAGTGCCCGCCACCAGGGTCGACGGCTGCGCCAGCCAGGTCTGGATCCTGCCGCAGATCGAGGGCGAGGGGCCGCAGGCGCGGTTCGACTTCCGCGGCGACAGCGACGCGATCATCGTGCGCGGTCTGATCGCGGTGCTGCATGCGCTCTATGGCGGGCTGAGCGTGTGCGAGGTTGGCGATGTGGACGCCGCCGCCGAACTCGGCCGCCTGGGCCTCGACGAGCATCTGTCGGCGCAACGCTCGAACGGGGTGAAGGCGATGATCGGGCGGATCAGGGCGCTGGCGGCGGAACGCGCCGAGGCCTGAGGCGCTGTGCGCGGTTCGCCTTTCGGTCCATTGAACAAAAACAGCAAAGCCGCCCCCGAGGGGCGGCTTTTCCGTTTGATCGACGGTCCCTAGCGGTCCTCGATCTCCACGTAGTCGCGCATGGTCTCGCCGGTATAAAGCTGGCGCGGCCGGCCGATCTTCAGCGCGGGATCGGCGATCATCTCTTTCCACTGGCTGACCCAGCCCACGGTGCGCGCCACTGCGAAGATCGGCGTGAACATCGAGGTCGGGAAGCCCATCGCGTCGAGGATGATGCCGGAGTAGAAATCCACGTTGGGATAGAGCTTCTTCTCGGCGAAATAGGGGTCCTCCAGCGCGACCTTCTCAAGCTCCTTGGCGACCTGGAGCGTGGGGTTGTTCTCCACCCCCAGAAGGTCCAGCACCTCGTCGGCGGAGGATTTCATCACCTTCGCGCGCGGGTCGAAGTTCTTGTAGACGCGGTGGCCGAAGCCCATCAG
>CAZGHJ010000073.1:0-12164 GCA_964525355.1 uncultured Roseicyclus sp. | reverse complement strand
AGCGCAACTCGTCGTTATGGGCGATGCGCGCGATGGGGTTGTACCAGAACGGCACCACGTAGCGCTGCGAGATCAGCACACGGTCGAGCGCGCGCACCGCGGCCAGATAATCCTCCTGGCTCTCGGAGGTGAGCATCCGGTCGATCATCGCCTCGATGGCCGGATTGCAGGCGCCCATGAGGTTTCGCGACCCCTCGGTGTCCGCCATCTCGCAGCCCCAGTATAGCCGTTGCTCGTTGCCAGGGCTGAGCGACAGGCCGCGGGCGTAGGTGGTCATGTCGAAGTCGAAGGCGTCCGTCCGCTCGCGGTACTGGGCCGGGTCGATGGAGGAGACCGAGGGCGTGATGCCCAGCCGTTCCAGCGCCTCGACGTAGATGTTCACGATGGCCTCGTGTTCCGACGAGCCGTTCTGCAGCAGGATCTCGAAGGTGAAGGGCGCGCCGTCGGGGCCGGTCATCACTCCGGTCTCGACGGTATACCCCGCCTCCTCCATCAGGCGCAGCGCCTCGGCGATGCCGGCGCGGTTGCGCTCGGAGCCGTCCGAGACCGGCAGCGTGTAGCCCTCGAGCGCACCCGGAAGGAGGTCGTCCTCGAAGGGGGCGAGGAATTCGGCCACGCGGCCCTGCGCCGGCCCCGGCCGCATGCCCAAGGGCGAGTTCGAGAAGTAGGAGGTGATCCGCGGCTCGATCCCGCCGTTCAGCGTCTGGTTGACGAACTCGAAGTTGAAGGCCTGGATCATGGCCTCGCGCACGCGCCAGTCCGAGAAGGCGGCGTGTCGGGTGTTCATCACGAGCCCGGTGATCCCAGAGGGCCGCTGGTGCGGGATTTCGGAAAGGACGACCTCGCCCGCCTGCACGCGCGGGAAAGCATAATTCGTGGCCCAGTTCGCGGCGTTGGTCTCGCGCATCGTGGACAGAAGACCGCTGGTGAAGGCCTCGAACATGGCGGTCCCGTCGGAGAAGAACTCCATCCGGATCTCGTCGATGTTGTGCGTCCCGCGGCGGAAGGGCAGATCGGCGCCCCAGTAATCGGGGTCGCGGCGCAGGGTGACGGAGCGGCCGGCCTCGAAATCCTCGACAACGTAGGGCGCGGTGGCAACCGGGATCGTGTCGAGCCCGCTTTCTGTGAAGTCGCTGCCCTCCCATTGCGCGGCCTTGAGAATCGGCCGCATCCCCATGATCAGCGCAAGCTCGCGGTCGGGCTCGGTGAAGGTCAGCCGGACCGTGCGGTCGCCCACAGCCTCGATCGCGGCCACGCGCGTCCAGGAGTTCAGGTAGCGCGGATGTCCCTCGGTCCCGAGCGTCTCGTAGGACCAGATGACATCCTCGACCGTGACGGGGCTGCCGTCCGAGAACCGCGCCTCGGGACGCAGGGTGAACTCGACCCACATGTGGCCGGGATCGACCTCGACCGATTCGGCCAGCAGCCCGTAGAGCGTGAAGGGCTCGTCCCAGGACCGCCCCATGAGCGATTCGTAGGCCAGGAAGCGCAGTTGCCAGGGCACCGAGCCGCGGCGGATATGCGGATTGAGGCTGTCGAAGGAGCCGACCTCTCCGGTGACGATTCGCCCGCCTGTGGGCGCGTCGGGGTTTGCGTAGGGAAGATGGGTGAAATCCGCAGGCAGCGCGGGCGCGCCATACATCGCGATTCCATGCGCCGGTTGCGCCGTTGCGCCCTGGCCAAGGCCAAGCGTCACCGCCGCGAGGAAGACCGCGCCGAAGCGCCGGGCACGCCGGGCCGAAAAGGCCCTTGAGGGCCGTGCGATCCCGCAAGATTTAACGAAACATTCCATCACCATGCTCGAACCGGCCTCCTCGCGTGTCTTATTTGCCTGCCCGCGTCAGGCTATCCGGGCATTTGTCGGGATTGCAACTTTTCGGTTGGACTCGGAGCGGGTCATTGCTTATACAGGAGGCACTGCTCGATAGGTTTCTTGCCTGTATGAAACCTGCCTCAATAACTTAACGCCGGCCTCGTGCCGGCGTTTTTTTTGTGCAGTGGGCCGGGGCGGGTGGGCCATGGCAGGATCGGTTTTGCCCTGTTCGTTTCGCGGCTGCAGCATTAGGCTTGCGTGCAGACGCAGCGCCAGCACGAAGGACGACTCCATGGCCCTCAGCACCGATCTGTCCGGAAAGACCGCCGTGGTGACCGGATCGAACTCCGGCATCGGCCTCGGCATCGCGCGGACACTGGCGCGCGCCGGCGCGGACGTGGTGCTCAACTCCTTCACCGACCGCGACGAGGACCATGCGCTGGCCGAGGAGATCGCCGCGGAGTACGGCGTTGGCGCACGCTACGTCATGGCGGACATGGCCGATGGTGCCGCCTGCCGCAAGCTGATCGAGACGGCCGGGGCCTGCGATATCCTCGTGAACAACGCCGGGATCCAGCACGTGGCGCCGATCGACCGGTTTCCGGTCGAGAAATGGGACGCGATCCTCGCGATCAACCTCAGCTCCGCCTTCCACACGACGGCGGCCGCGCTGCCGGTGATGCGCGAAGCCGGCTGGGGGCGGATCATCAACATCGCCTCGGCGCATGGTCTGACCGCGTCGCCCTACAAGGCCGCCTATATCGCGGCCAAGCACGGGATCGTCGGCCTGACGAAGACCACCGCGCTCGAGACCGCCGAGGAGCCGATCACGGCCAACGCGATCTGTCCGGGCTACGTGCTCACGCCGCTGGTGGAAGCGCAGATCCCCGACCAGATGGAGACCCACGGCATGGATCGCGACACCGTGGTGCGCGAGGTGATGCTCGCGCGCCAGCCGTCGAAGGACTTCGCGACGGTCGAGCAGATGGGCGGCACGGCGGCGTTCCTGTGTTCCGATGCGGCCGAGCAGATCACCGGCACGACGATCAGCGTGGACGGCGGCTGGACGGCCTTGTGACCGTGCGGCCTGTCGCGCGTGCGATTATTCGTACGAATAATCGCAATCCGGCCCGGGCGTCCCGCGATGCCATCGGGCGTGTTGTGCCATGACGCGGCGCGGATCACGTGATGGCTGAGCCCAGGCGGATCAACCTTGCCCTGCAGGGCGGCGGCGCACATGGCGCCTTCACCTGGGGCGTGCTGGACCGCATCCTCGAGGAGGAGACGCTGGAGATCGCCGCCATCTCCGGGGCCTCTGCCGGGGCGTTGAACGGCGCAGCCGTCAAGGCGGGTCTGGCGAAAGGCAGCCGGACGGCCGCGCGCGACAACCTCGCCTGGGTCTGGGAACAGGTGGGCGCCATAACGGATCCGCGCCTCGAGCCCTGGCTCGAGGCGTTCGCTCCCATGGCCGTCAGCGCGGCCATCGAGGCGTCCCTGCCCTTCGCAATGGCCGACACGGTCGCGCGCATGGTCAGCCCCTACGCGGCCGGCCCCTTCTATCGCAATCCGCTGGAGCCCATCGTCGCGCGCCTGCATTACGACGAGGTCTGTGCCGCGCCCGGGCCCGAGTTTCATATCTGCGCCACCAATGTACGCACCGGCAAGATCCGCGTCTTCACCCGCGATCAGATCGGTCCCGAGGCGATCATGGCCTCGGCCTGCCTGCCGACGCTGTTCAAGGCCGTCGAGATCGAGGATCCGGAGACGGGGACGCTCGAGGCCTACTGGGATGGCGGCTACACGGGAAACCCGGCCCTGTTCCCGCTTTTTGCGCCCGAGCTGCCGCCCGACATCCTGATCGTGAACATCAACCCGCTGCTGCGCGAGGAGGTGCCCGTCACCGCGCGCGAGATCCAGAACCGCATCAACGAGATCAGCTTCAACTCCTCTCTCTTGCGGGAACTCAGGGCGATCAATTTCGTGCAGCGCCTGATCGACGACGGGGCAATCCGCGATGGCGCCATGAAACGGGCCTTCATCCACATGATCAGCGACGACACGCTGATGCGCCAGCTTTCCGTGGCCACCAAGATCGTGGCGGTGCCGCAGGTCCTGCACCAGTTGCGCCAGGCCGGTCGCCGCGCGGCCGAGACCTTTCTGGACGCGCATCTGGGGTCGATCGGCCTGGAAAGCACCGTCGATCTGCCGAGCATGTTCGGCTGAGGCGCGGGGGCCCGGCCACGCGCTTGCCTGCAGCGCCGCGGCGCACTAGCACCTGATGGCCATGCAGGAGCTCTGTCCCGACACGTTCAACCTCGCCGCTTACGTGCTCGAGCCCGGCCGTGCCGACCCGGACAAGGTGGCGCTCGCCGTCATCGGCCCGGCGCGGGCCGAGCGCTGGAGCTTCGCGCGGCTGACGCGGGCCGTCGGCGGCATGGCTGGTGCGCTGCGCGCCGAGGGCCTCCGTCCTGGCGACCGCGTGCTTCTGCGTCTGGGCAACACGGTGGAATTCCCGGTGGCGTTTCTCGGCGCCATCGCCGCGGGGCTCGTGCCGGTGCCGACCGCGGCGGGGCTGACCGCGGGCGAGATCACCACGCTTGCGCGGCTGGTCGCACCCGCCGCCGTGCTGGCCGCGCAGGGGATCGCGCTGCCCGAGGGCGCGGGGCCGGTCCTGACCGATCTGGCCGCGATGATGGCGCACGCGCCCGGCGATGTCGTCTTCGGCGCGCCCGATCGGCTGGCCTATCTCGTCTTCACCTCGGGCTCCTCGGGGCGGCCCAAGGCGGTGGCCCACGCCCATCGCGCGATCTGGGCGCGACGGATGATGCACGAGGGCTGGTACGGGCTGACCCCGCAGGACCGGCTCCTCCATGCGGGGGCCTTCAACTGGACCTTCACGCTGGGCACCGGGCTGCTCGACCCGTGGTCGGTGGGCGCCACCGCGCTGATCCCGGCGCCCGGGACCGATCCCGCCGCGCTGCCGCTGCTGGCGCGCCGGCATGACGCGACCATCCTCGCCGCGGCGCCGGGCATCTTCCGCAAGATCCTGGCCGACGGTCGGCCGCTCGCCCTGCCCCGGCTGCGCCATGGCCTGAGCGCGGGCGAGAAACTGCCCGAGGCGCTCCGGGCCGCGTGGGCCCGGGCGACGGGAACCCGGCTTCACGAGGCTTTGGGCATGTCGGAATGCTCGACCTTCCTGTCGGGCGCGCCCGCCCGGCCCGCGCCCGAGGGCACGCTGGGCTTCGCGCAGGAGGGGCGGCGCCTTGCGGTGCTGGACGAGGCGGGCGCGCAGTTGCCGGATGGCGAGATCGGCACGCTCGCGGTGCATCGCTCGGACCCCGGCCTGATGCTGGGCTACTGGCGGATGGGCGGCGCGCTCGACCTGCCGCTCAGGGGCGACTGGTTCGAGACCGGCGACCGGGTGGCGCGGCGCGGCGACGGGGCCTTCGTCTATCACGGCCGGCGCGACGACCTGATCACGGCGGGCGGCTTCCGCGTCTCGCCGCTGGAGATCGAGGCCGCGTTCCACGACGCGCCCGGCGTCGAGGAGTGTGCCGCGCTTGCGTTCAGCCCGAAGCCAGACACGACCGTCGTCGCGCTGGCGCTCGTGGGCGATGCCGGTGACGCCACGCTCCGGGGACTGGCCGAGGCACGGCTGGCGCGGTACAAGCAACCGCGGGCCTACATTCGCCTGCCCGCCCTGCCCCGCTCGCCCAACGGAAAGCTCGACCGCCGCGCCCTGGCCCAGGCGGTGCGAAAGGATGCCCCATGATTCCGCTCGACATCATCTCGGACCCGATCTGCCCCTGGTGCTACATCGGCTGGACCAACCTCGCCCGCGCGATGGAGGCGCGGCCCGATCATCCCTTCGCGGTCGAGTGGCACCCTTTCCAGCTCAACCCCGACATGGGCGCGGAGGGCATGGACCGGCGCGCCTATCTCGAGGCGAAGTTCGGCGAGCGCGAGGGGGTGGTCGCAGCCTATGCCCCGGTGGTCGAGGCCGCCGAAGCCGCGGGCCTGACGCTGAACCTCGACCGGATCGGGCGGACGCCCAACACGCTCGACGCGCACCGGCTGATCCACTGGGCGGGCATCGAGGGGCGTCAGACGCCCGTGGCGGTGGCGCTTTTCCGGGCCTATTTCGTCGACGGGCGCGACATCGGCGATCCGCAGACCTTGCGCGAGATCGCCGAGGCCGCGGGGCTCGACGGCGCGATGGTGGCCCAGCTTCTGGCGGGCGAGGCCGATGCCGACGACCTGCGCGCGCGTGACCTCAACGCGCGGCAGCGCGGCGTGACCGGCGTGCCCTGTTTCGTGGTCGCGCGCCAGCACGTGGTCAGCGGCGCGCAGCCGCCCGACCTTTGGTTGCAGGTGATCGACGAACTGGCCGAACGGGTCGCGGACGACGCGCCATGAGCGCGCCATCGGACGTGACCGCGCCGCCCGAGGCGCGGCGGCTGTCGCGGGGCGAGTTCATCGCGCTCATGGGCACGATCTTCGCCACCGTGGCCTTCTCCATCGACGCGATGCTGCCCGCCCTGCCCGAGATCGCGGCCGAGCTTTCGCCCGAGGACACCAACCGCGCGCAACTCATCCTGACGAGCTTCGTGCTCGGGATGGGGCTTGGCACGCTGCTGGCCGGGCCGCTGTCGGACGCGCTGGGGCGCAAGCGCGTGATCTTCCTCGGCGCGGCGCTCTATCTCGTGGGCGCGAGCCTTGCGCTGGTGGCGCCGACGCTCGAGACGCTGCTGGCCGCGCGCGTGATCCAGGGCCTCGGCGCGGCGGGCCCGCGGGTGGTGTCGCTTGCCATGGTGCGCGACCTCTATTCGGGCCGGGCCATGGCGCAGATCGTGTCCTATGCGATGCTGATCTTCACGCTCTTCCCGGCGGTCGCCCCCCTGATCGGGGCGGTGATCATCGCGGGCTTCGGCTGGCGCGCGATTTTCGTGGCCTTCCTGATCTTCTCGGTGGTCTCGGTGGGCTGGATGGCGATCCGCCAGCCCGAGACGCTGCCCGCCCCGGCGCGCCGCCCGCTGGCGCCTGCCCGGCTTCTGTCGGACGCGCGCGAGGCGCTGGCGCATCGGCAGATGCAGTTCTCCATCGTCGTGCAGACACTGATCTTCACGGCGCTCTTCGGCACGCTGAGTTCGATCCAGCAGGTCTTCGACACGACCTATGGAAGGGCCGAGAGCTTTCCGCTGTGGTTCGCGCTGATCGCGCTTATGGCGGCGCCGGCAGCCCCGGTGAACGGAGTGCTGGTGATGCGGCTGGGCATGCGGACGCTGATCCGGCGCGGACTTCTCCTGTCGGCGGTAGCGGCGTTTCTCACGGCTGTCACCCTCGCGATCCTGGGTCCGGGGGCGGGCTTTGCCGTGTTCTTCCTCTGGTCTGTCACGGTCTTCGCCACGGCCGCCTTCACCATCGGCAACCTCAATGCGCTGGCGCTCGAGCCCTTGGGCCATATCGCGGGGACGGCCGCGTCACTCATGGGCGCGCTGGCGACCGTGGGCGGCGCGCTGGGCGGCGCGGTGATCGGGCAGTTCTTCGACGGGACGGCCGTGCCGGTCGCGGCGGGCGTCGGGGTTGCCCTGTCGCTCGGGGCGCTGGTCATGGTGCGGATGCCGCGCGAGGCGGTGGACGTCTGATCGGCTCAGGCCTTGGCGTGCTGCGCCAGGTCCCGCGCGATGGCGAAGGCGCCCTTGATCTTGTCGGCCTCCTTGTCCCAGTCGCGGCGCACGACGATCTTGTTGTCCTTGACCTTGGCAAGGCCGCCCTGCGCCTGAACGAATTCCACCAACCCCTTGGGATTGGGGAACTTGTCGTTGTGAAACTGGATCGTCGCGCCCTTGGGGCCGGCGTCGAGTTTCGCGATATGGGCGCGCTTGCACATGGTCTTGATCCGCACCACGAGAAGGAGCGTGTTGACCTCGCGCGGGAGCGTTCCGAAGCGGTCGATCAGCTCGGCCGCGAACCCCTCGAGATCGACCTTCGTTTCCAGCTGGCTGAGCCGCCGGTAGAGCCCCAGACGCACGTCGAGATCGGGCACATACTCCTCCGGGATCAGGACCGGCACGCCGAGATTGATCTGCGGCGACCACTGCCCGTCGTCGGAGGTCAGCCCCTCCCCCTCGCCCGATCGGATCTTGGCGATCGCCTCCTCCAGCATGGACTGGTAGAGTTCGAAGCCAACTTCCTTGACGTGGCCCGACTGTTCCTCGCCCACGATGTTGCCCGCGCCGCGGATGTCGAGATCCTGGCTGGCGATGGTGAAGCCCGCGCCCAGGCTGTCGAGCGAGCCCAGAACGCGCAGACGCTTCTCGGCCGAGGGCGTGAGTTTCGCGCGCGGCTTCGTGGTCAGGTAGGCATAGGCGCGCGTCTTGGCGCGGCCCACCCGGCCCCGGATCTGGTAGAGCTGCGCCAGCCCGAACATGTCGGCGCGGTGGATCACCATGGTGTTCGCGGTAGGGATGTCGATGCCGCTCTCCACGATGGTGGTCGCCAGCAGCACGTCGTATTTCCCGTCGTAGAAGGCCACCATGCGGTCGTCGAGCTCGCCCGCGGCCATCTGGCCATGGGCGGTGACGAAGGTCACCTCGGGCACGTGCTCGCGCAGGAACTCCTCGATGCCGGCAAGGTCCTCGATCCGGGGGACGACGAAGAATGATTGCCCGCCGCGGTAGTGTTCGCGCAGGAGCGCCTCGCGGATCGTGACGGTGTCGAACTCGCTCACGTAGGTGCGGATCGCCAGGCGGTCGACGGGCGGCGTTCCGATCATCGAGAGATCCCGAACGCCACTGAGCGACATCTGCAACGTGCGCGGGATGGGCGTGGCCGAAAGCGTCAGCACATGCACGTCCGAGCGCATTTCCTTCAGCCGCTCCTTGTGGCCGACGCCGAAGCGCTGCTCCTCGTCGATCACGAGCAGCCCGAGATTCTTGAACCGCACGCCCTTGGCCAGAAGCGCATGGGTGCCGATGACGATGTCGACGGAGCCGTCGGCCATGCCCTTCCTCGTCTCCGCGGCGGCTTTCTGGCTGACGAAACGGCTGAGTTGGCGCACGGTGACGGGAAAGCCCCGGAACCGGTCGGTGAAGGTCTTGGCGTGCTGCCGGGCGAGCAGGGTCGTGGGTGCGATCACCGCTACCTGAAGCCCTTGCGCGGCGGCGACGAAGGCCGCGCGCATGGCGACCTCGGTCTTGCCGAAGCCCACGTCGCCCACCACCAGCCGGTCCATGGGCCGGCCGCGCGTGAGATCCTCCATCACGTCGGCGATGGCCGAAAGCTGGTCGTCGGTCTCTTCGTAGGGGAAGCGCGCGCAGAAGGCCTCCCACATGTCGCCGGGGGGCTCCAGGATGGGGGCGGTGCGCAACTCGCGCTCGGCCGCGACCCGGATGAGCTTGTCGGCGATCTGGCGGATGCGCTCCTTGAGCTTGGCCTTCTTGGCCTGCCACGCGCCGCCGCCAAGCTTGTCGAGAAGCCCCTCCTCATGGCCGTAGCGGCTGAGAAGTTCGATGTTCTCCACCGGCAGGAACAGCCGGTCGCCGCCCGCGTATTCCAGCGCGAGGCATTCGTGCGGCGCGCCCATGGCCGTGATCGTCTCGAGCCCGTTGTAGCGCCCGACCCCGTGATCGACATGCACCACCAGATCGCCGGGCGAGAGTGTCTGCGCCTCGGTCAGGTAGTTCTCGGCCCGCTTCGTCTTGCGCCGCGGCCGGATCAGCCGGTCGCCCAGCACGTCCTGTTCGGAGATGACGGCGATGCCGCGGGTCTTCGCGAAGGGGCCGGTGAAGCCCTGCTCCAGCGGCCAGACGGCGAGATGCAGATCACCCTTCCCCGTCAGGCCGCGCGCATCGTCGATGAACCGCGCGCCGCCAAGGCCCTGGTCCTCGAGAAGCCCTGCCAGACGCTCTCGCGCGCCCTCGGACCAGGAGGCGATGATCACGTCACGGTCTTCACGCAACGCACGAACATGATCGGCTAGTGCTTCAAAAAGGTTCAGATTTTCGCTCTGGCGCTCGGGGGCAAAATTGCGCCCTGCACGCCCGCCCGCGTCGATCACGCCGGGCCCCGGCGCCTGCGGCAAGGGCGACATCTGCACGACGCGCCGGTCGGCTGTCGCCGCGTCCCAGGCGTCCTCGTCGAGATAAAGCTGGCCCGGCGGCACGGGTTTGTAGACCGTGTCGAGCCGGCCCTTCTGGCTGAGCGCGGTGTGGCGCGTGTCGTACTGGTCGGCGATCGTCTCCCAGCGGGCGAGGCGCTGGGGCGTGGTCTGGTCGTCGAGCGTGACCGTGGCGCCGGGCAGGTAGTCGAAGAGCGTCTCGAGCCGGTCGTGGAAGAAGGGCAGCCAGTGTTCCGCGCCCTGGTGCTTGCGGCCCGCGCTGACCGCCTCGTAGAGCGGGTCGTCGGTGCCCGCCGCGCCGAACTCGATGCGGTAGTTCTGCCGGAACCGCGTGATCGCGGCCTCGTCGAGGATAACCTCCGAGACGGGCGCAAGCTCGATCCGCTCCAGCGTCTCGGTGGTGCGCTGGGAGATGGGGTCGAAGCGCCGCGCGCCGTCGAGCGTGTCGCCGAAAAGGTCGAGCCGCACCGGGCCGGCCTCGCCCGGCGGCCAGACGTCGATGATGCCGCCCCGGACGGCGTAGTCGCCGGGCTCGGTCACGGTGGGCGTCTGGACGAAGCCCATGCGCACGAGGAAGCTGCGCAGGCCGGCCTCGTCGATCCGCCCGCCCACCTGCGCCGCGAAGGCCGAGGATCGCAGCAGGTCGCGCGGCGGCACGTATTGCGTGGCCGCGTTCAGCGTCGTGAGAAGGACGAAGCGTCCTGATAGCCCGCCCGCCAGCGCTGCGAGCGTCGCCATGCGCGCCGCCGAGATCTCGGGGTTGGGCGAGACGCGGTCATAGGGCAGACAGTCCCAGCCGGGAAAGCGCAGGACGGGCACCGTTGGGTCGAAGAAGGCGAGCGCGGTGGCCATCGCTTCGGCGCGCTTGTCGTCGCGGGCGACATGGCACACTGGGCCCTGCGCGCGGTCGACCTCGCCCAGCACGCGCGTGGCATCGAAGCCCTCGGGCGCGCCGCCGGCCAGGATGCGCTCCGCACGCGCCACGTCTTTTCGGGAAAGCTCTGCCATTGTCGCGCCTCACCTACCCCCATGCGCGCCCCTGTCAAGCCGGCCCGGGCACTAGCCCAGCGGCCCGACGGCGATGTTGGTGTACATCCCCCAGAAGGCGGTGATGAAGATGAAGACCACGCCCAGCATCTGGACATAGGTGCGGTGGATGCGCAGCCGCCGCGCCACGTCCTCGTAATGCTCCGCCCGCAGCCTGCGCGCGGTCAGCACGCTGAGCCCGCCCACCAGAAGCGCAGGGAAAAGCAGCAGGAAGACCGCCTGCGCGAACTCCACCCCGTATCCCCAGCCGGTCACCGCGAGCGCCGAAACCACGAAGGCGGCGAGGCCCAGGAAGATGGGCGCGGAGGTCTCGGTCTGGGACAGGATGCGTTCGGAGTTGATCCGCGCGAGGGTCACCATGTCGCGGTCGGCGCGCGCGTCGCCGCGCCGGGCGCGGACGACGATGTGATAGGGAACCCCGACCGTCCAATGGGACAGGGTCGACCACAGGATCGCCAGCACGATCCAGTACCAAAGGTTCGAAAACGACCTGAGGTCGATGACTTCGGTCACGAGGTCGAGGAAATCCACGTCGTGCGGTGTCCCTGAAACGGTGGCAGCCGAGCCGCGCGCAAAATAGCCGCGGGGCGTCCGGGACGCCGGAAACGACAGCTTCCGGCGCGGACGCTTTGCCGTATTGCCCTTTCGCCCCGCGCATGCAACCCGTTTCGGGGCTGACACCTCCGAAGCGGTGCCGGGCGCCCACGCCCGCAATCCACACGATCGAAAGACCAATCCCATGACCGTCAACCAGGCCCCCTTCCCCGCGACCCGTTTCCGCCGCACCCGTTCGAGCGCCGCCCTGCGCGATCTCGTGCGCGAGACGGAACTGAGCGCGAACGACCTGATCTGGCCGATCTTCGTGCGCGACGGCGAGGGCGTGGAAGAGCCCGTCGCCTCCATGCCCGGCGTGGTGCGCCGATCGGTCGACCGTATCGTGGCGGCCGCGCGCGAGGCCCGCGACCTTGGCATCCCGGCGATCTGCCTCTTTCCCTATACCGACGCGAGCCTCAAGACCGAGCTTTGCGAGGAGGCGTGGAACCCCGACAACCTGTCGAACCGGGCGATCCGGGCGATCAAGGATGCGGTGCCCGAGATCGCGGTGATGACCGACATCGCGCTCGACCCCTACAACGCCAACGGCCATGACGGCATCGTGCGCGACGGCGTGATCGTGAACGACGA
>CAZGHJ010000072.1:0-12307 GCA_964525355.1 uncultured Roseicyclus sp. | reverse complement strand
CGATGATGCCGAGCAGGTTGAACATGTTCGACCCGATCACGTTGCCCAGCGCCACATCGGCGTGATTGCGGAGCGCCGCCATCACGGTCGTCGCAAGCTCGGGGAGCGACGTGCCGATGGCCACGAGCGTGAGGCCGATCACCGTCTCGCTGACACCATAGGCGGTGGCGATCGCGACGGAGCTGTCCACGAGCAGGTCGGCGCCGAGGGGCAGGCCCGCGAGGCCCAGACCGAGGTAGAGCGCGATCTTCCACCACGGCATGTCCGGGTCTGCTTCCTCGAGGTCTTCCGCCGCGACGGGCGGTGCGCCGTTGGCCTCGGCCCGGTGCGCCGAGGCGGCGCGGGCCGTATCGACAAGCACATAGGCCAGCACCGACAGCAGGATCAGACCGTGCCACCAGGTGAACGGCCCGAGGAAGGCCAGCGCCGTGAACAGGAGCGAGCCGCCGATCATCACCAGGTAGGTCTTGCGTGTATCGCTCGCCCCCTGCAGCCCGGAAAGCAGCGCCGGGATGCCGAGGACCAGCAGCACGTTCGCGGTGTTCGACCCCACCACATTGCCGAGGGCCAGTCCCGGAACGCCGTCGAGGATCGACTTGATCGAGATGAGAAGCTCGGGCGCCGACGTGCCGAAAGCGACGATGGTCAGCGACACCAGCAGCGCCGGAATGCCCAGACGCAGGCTCAGGTTCACCGCGCCCTTGACCAGCAGATCGCCCGCAAAGAGGAGGATGACGAGGCCGAGCCCCGCCAGGGCAAATTCGATGGCCACGCCTCAGCCCTGCCCTTCGTCGCAGTCGCGGCACGGCCCGCCGCGCAGCACGTAGCGGCCGCAAGTCTTGCAGCGGCGCGGCCTGGGCAGATCCTGACCGCGCTTCGTTCCCGGCAGACGCAGGCGGCCGAACATGGCCAGCACCGCCATGAAGATGAGAAAAAGGCTGACGATCTTCAGGATCATGACAGGCCGAACCGCCCGTAGGCGGCCCGCTCCTCGAGGCCGGTGGCCAGCCCGGAGGCGAGGCTGAGACCGAACCGGCCAAAAAGACCGCGCCGGGGCCCGTAGACGGCAAATCGCGTCTTGTCGCCGAAAAGCTCCTTCATCTTCGGCACGAGATGCCCGATCCCGTCGGCGAGCCCAAGCTCGACCGACTTTGATCCGGTCCAGAAGGCGCCGGTGAAAAGCTCGGGATCATCGGCGAGACGGTCGCCCCGGCGGGCCTTCACATGGGCGATGAAGGCCTCGTGGATGTCGCCCTGCAACGCCTTCAGCCGGGCCACGTCCTCCTCCTTTTCGGGGCGGAACGGGTCGAGAATGGATTTCGACTCGCCCGCGGTGTAGACGCGCCGTTCCACGCCGAGCCGCGCGATCGCCTCGGGAAAGCCGAAGCCCGCCGAGATCACGCCGATGGAGCCGAGGATCGAGGCGTGGTCGGCCCAGATCCTGTCGCCCGCGCAGGCCAGCCAGTAGCCGCCCGAGGCCGCGACATCCTCGACGAAGGCGTGCACGGGCACCTCCTTTTCCTCGGCCAGCCGGCGGATGCGCGCGGCGATGAGCGAGGATTGCACGGGGCTGCCGCCGGGCGAGTTGATCGCCAGCGCCACGGCGGCAGGCTTGCCGCGGCGAAAGGCGCGCTCGATCGCGGGCGCCACGGCCTGATCGCTGAGGCCCGCGCCGCGCGCATTGGCGAGGATCGCGCCCTGCAAGCGCACGACCGCCACGAGCGGGCCGGATTTCAGGAAGGGGATGAAACGCTTCATGCTGCGCGATGTAGAGTTGCCGCGCGCGGGCAACAAGGCGAGAAGGCGGGAAAACGGCGCCGGCTGCCGACGTCCTGTGCGATATGTTGCGGATTTCACCAGAGGCGCCGGGTGTTTCGCCGCCTGCGGCGGCGACCCGCGGGGGGCTCCGCCCCCCGCACCCCCCGTTCCGGCGCCCTTGCCCGCACCTATTGTGCCGTCCAGCCACCATCGATGGGGATGGCAGTCCCCGTGACGTTATGGGCCACGGGCGCGCAGAGCCAGAGCGCGAGCGCGGCGATCTCGGCCGGGTCCGAGATCCGGCGGCTGGGCTGCTTCTCGGCAAGAAGATCCGCGATCCCGAGGTCGCGGTCGCCCCCATGGGCCGCCGCGCGTGCCTCGATCTGGGGCGCGAGGATCGCGGTCTCGGTCCAGCCGGGACAGATGCAGTTGACCGTCACACCACCCGTCGCCTTGTCGCCCAAGGCGGCGTATTCCAGCGCCGCCACGCGGCTCAGCCCCACCAGCCCGAACTTCGCGGCCACGTAGGGCGCCTTGTCCTTCGAGGCGACGAGGCCATGGACCGAGGCGATGTTGATCACCCGCCCATAGCCGCGCCGCGCCATGCCGGGCAGCGCCGCCTGCATGGTCTGGAACGCGGCCGACAGGTTGACGCCAAGGATCGCGTCCCATGTCTCGCGCGGCATCTCGGCCAAGGGGGCCGTGTGCTGGATGCCCGCGTTGTTCACGAGGATGTCGGGACCGCCGCCCTCGCACCATGCCGAGACCGCCCGCATCAGACCGTCGATCCGGTCGGGATTGCGCAGATCGCCGTCGAAGAACTCGGCCTGCGCCGCGCCGCGATCGCGCAGGTGGTGGCAGACCTCCTCGATCTGCGCGTCACCGGCGAGCCCGTGCACCGCGATGCGCGCGCCAGCGCCCGCCAGCGCCTCCGCGATGGCGAGGCCAATGCCCTGGACCGAGCCCGTGACGAGCGCCGTCTTGCCTGAAAGATCCATCTCTCACCCCTCCTGAAAGGTCTTGCGCAGCTCGGTCTTCAGCACCTTGCCGTAGTTGTTCTTCGGCAGCTCCGGCACCGCCACGTAGTCCTTCGGCCGCTTGAACCGCGCCATCTGCGACAGGCAATGGGCGTCGAGCGCGGCCGCGTCCACCGTGCGGCCGGGCGCTGCGACGACGAAGGCCACGACCTCCTCGCCCCATTCGGCCGAGGGGCGCCCGACCACCGAGACCTCGTGGACATCGGGGTGCGTCAACAGCACCTCCTCGACCTCACGGGGATAGATGTTGGTGCCGCCCGAGATGATCACGTCCTTCGAGCGATCGGCGAGCGTGAGGTAGCCGTCCGCGTCGAGCCGCCCGACATCGCCGGTCATCAGCCAGCCGTCCACCAGCGTCTTTGCCGTGGCGGCCTCGTTCTTCCAGTAGCCGGGCATGACGGGCGCGCCGCGGACCATGATCTCGCCGGTCTCGCCGGGGGGACGCATCGCGCCTTGCCCGTCACCGATGGCGACCTCCACGGCCGATTGCGCACGGCCCACGGAGGCAAGCCGGTCGCGCCAACGCGGATGGCCGCGGTCGGCCACCTCGGCGCGCGACAGCGCGGTGATCGCCATGGGACATTCGCCCTGCCCGTAGATCTGAACGAATTTCGGGCCGAACCAGGCGACGGCCTCCTCGATATCCGCGGTGTACATCGGCCCGCCGCCATAGACGACGGTGCGGATGCCCTCCCCGCGGGCGCCCGCCACCTTCGCCGCATCGGTCAGGCGGCGGACCATGGTGGGCGCCATGAACATCGAGGTCGAGCCATGCGCGGCGCTCAACTCCAGCACCTCGCCCGCGTCGAAGCCGCCCGAGGCCGGCACGAGATGGGCCGCGCCCATGCGCACATGGATCGGCGCGTAGATGCCCGCGCCATGGCTCATCGGCGCGGCATAGAGCGCGGCGTCAGTCGACGTCAGCGGGTCCACGTCGACGGGATAACACAGCGAGGTGGCCAGCAGCATGCCATGGGTGATGCGCACGCCCTTGGGCTTGCCCGTGGTGCCCGAGGTGTAGAACAGCCACGCAAGGTCATCGGCCGCGCGCGCCACCATGGGCGCAGGCCCGGCGGCGCAAAGGCGGGCGAAGGACGCGCTGCCGATCTCCACCTGCGGGATGTCCACCTCGGCGCGAAAACCGGGCGCGAGATCGGCGCTGACGAAGCAGAAACGCGCCCCGGCGTCGCCAAGGATCCACGCGGCCTCCCTCGGGTGGAGCTTGGCGTTGACGGGAACGGCCACGGCGCCGGCCCGCCAGATGCCGAAAAGGCAGGTCAGGTAATCGGGCAGGTTCTTCGAGAAGATGCCAACCCGGTCGCCGGGCGACAGGCCGTCCGAGGCCAGCGCGGCCGAGAGCCCCGCCGCGCGGCGGCTGAAGGTGGTGTAATCGGCCACGACATCCTGCCCGGACATCAGCGCCGGACGCGCGCCCATGACCTGTCCGGTCCGCTCCAGCCACGCCGCGAGGTTCATGGCAACACTCTCCCCCAAGCCTCCGCCGGAAAGATCAGCATGGGCGGCGCCGGGCAGCAAGAGCCTTCGCGCTCAAGACCTGCCGCCCGGTCCCTCGATCAGGATGGCGCGGAAGTCGTTCACGTTGGTCAGCGTGGGGCCGGTCACGACCTGCCCGCCGACCGCGGCGAAGAAGCCATGGGCGTCGTTCCGGGCCAGTGCCTCCTCTGGGCTCAGCCCGGCCGCACGGGCGCGGGCCAGTGTCTCCGGTCCGATCCGAGCGCCCGCGATCTCGGCCGCACCGTCCACGCCATCGGTGTCGCAGGCCAGCGCATGAATGCCCGGCGCGCCGTCGAGCGCGATCGCCAGCGCCAGCGCGTATTCGGCGTTGGGCCCGCCCACGCCGTCGCCACGCCGCGTGACGGTCAGTTCGCCGCCCGACAGGATCACGGAAGGACCGGTGGCGCGGCGCGCGATCTCCGCATGGGCGCGGGCGACCTCGCGCGCCTCGCCTTCCAGCGCGTCACCCAGCGTCTCGACGGCGAAGCCATGCGCCGCGGCAAGCTCCGCCGCGGCGGCGAGCGACTGGGAGGGCGCGGCGACGATCCGGTTCTCCACGCGGGTCAGGCGCGGATCGTCCGGCGTCACCGGATCGCCACCCGCCGCGAGATACGCCGCGACCGAGGGCGGCGGCACGACGCCCCAGCGCCCGAGCGCCGCCAGCGCCCGGCCCGCGTCGCCGCGATGGCCCACCGTCGGGCCGCTCGCGATGTCGCCCGGATCGTCGCCCGGCACGTCCGAGATCAGGAGCGCCAGCATCCGCGCCGGATACGCCGCCGCCGCCAGCCGCCCGCCCTTGACGGCCGAAATCTCCTTGCGGATGCCGTTGATCTCCCCGATGGGCGCGCCCGAGGCCAGAAGCGCCTGCGTGACGGCCTGTTTCTCGGCCAGCGTGATCCCCCCCGCCGGCCGCGTGAGAAGCGCCGAGCCCCCGCCCGAGATCAGCGCCAGCACGAAGTCCCCCTCCCCGCAGCCTTCCAGAAGCTCCAGCATCCGGCCTGTCGCCGCGACGCCGGCGGCGTCGGGGACGGGATGCGCCGCCTCGACGATCTCGATGCCGCGGCACGGCCGCGCGTAGCCATAGCGCGTTATCACCAGCCCCTCGCAGGGGCCCCAGGCGGCCTCGACCGCCTCTGCCATGCGCGCGCTCGCCTTGCCCGCGCCGATCACCACGACACGGCCAGGCGGGCGCTGCGGCAGATGCGCGTGCAGGCTGCGCATCGGGTCGGCAGCCTCCACCGCCCGGTCGAACAGCGCGCGCAAGATGTCCTGTGGCGTCATTCCCGGGTCTCCGTGGCAGACATCTGCCGCACCTTGCTACCCGCCGCGAGGGCAAAGCGCCAGACGGCCCAAAGCAAGAGAATTTCTTATGCAAGAATCCCACACCGTCTGGCGCGCCGGTTTTCTTCACCGCCAAAACGGTCTATCAATCACGCAACGGGACGCTACCGGGGAGGACAGCCCATGCCTACGCTCACACGCCGCACCTGGCTGGCGCTGACGGGCGCCGCGGCACTCGCGCCGCGGGCCGCGTTCACGGCCGAGCGCGTGACGCTCGGCGGGCTGGAGCTTGTCACGCTCAGCGACGGGAGCCTCTCGCTCCCCGCGGGGTTCTTCTTCGACGCCGTGCCGCAGGAGGAGCTGGCCGCGCTGGCGCCGGAGCTTGGGCTCGACCTGAGCGCGCCGCTCACGCCGCCCTGCAACGTGACCCTCCTGCGCAGCGGCGACCGCGTGGTCCTGTTCGACTGCGGCGCGGGCCCGGCCTTCATGGCAAGCGCGGGCCGCCTGGGGCAGGCGCTGGAAACCGAAGGCCTCGCGCCTGACGATGTCACCGACATCGTCTTCACCCATGCCCATCCCGACCATCTGTGGGGCGTGCTCGACGATTTCGACGAGATCCTGTTCCGCAATGCCGCCTACCACATGGGACGGGACGAACTGGCCTACTGGAGCGACCCGGAGACTGTGAACACGATCGGCGAGGCGCGGGCAAGCTTCGCCGCGGGCGCCACCCGGCGGCTCGACGCGATCTCGGGCGCGATGTCGGAGTTCGGGGATGGTGATGAGGTGCTGCCCGGCGTGACCGCCGTCCTGACACCGGGCCACACGCCGGGGCACATGTCCTTCGTCGTGACCTCGGGTGGCGACAGCGCCATGATCATCGGTGACGCCATCGGCAACGAACATGTGGCCATGGCGCGTCCCGACTGGCCCTCGGGCGCCGATCAGGACATGGAGACGGGTCGCGCCACGCGGGTCCGGCTTCTCGACCGGCTCGCGGCGGACGAGATGATCGCCGTGGGTTTCCACATGGGCGGCGGCGGCATCGGCCGGGTGGAACGTCTGGCGGAAGGCTACCGCTTCGTGACCGACCTCTAGGCCGCGGCGGCGTGCGCGCCACCGGCGCGGTCCATGACGAAGACCGTCGCCATGCCGCCCGCCCAGATCGACGCCCCCGCCACCCAGGCCGTAAGCGACATGACCGCGCCGCCCGAGACGGCGGAGCCCACCGCGCAGCCGCCGGCCAGCATCGCGCCGAACCCCATCAGGATGGCGCCCGCGATGTAGCGCTCCATCGGCGTGTCGGGTCCGAAGCGTTCGATCTTCCATTCCCCGGCGATGAGAGCGGCGACACCTGCGCCGAGGAACACGCCCGGTACCAGACCGATCCCGAAGGACAGCGGCACCGAGCGCTGCGTGACCAGCGCCATGAGCGTGTCCGTCGCAGGCCCCGTGAAGGTCACGGAGGAGACCGGTACGATCTCGAACGAGGCCTGCGCGATGGCGTAGGTCAGAACCCAGCCCAGCGTGACGGCAAGCCCCACACCCACGCCCGCCAGCATCTCGCCGGGGCTCACCTCGCGGCGATGCGCGAGGACCAGCGCGACGGCAAGGCCCAGAAGCGCCGCGCCCAGAACCGCGCTCCGCGACAGGCCGAGGCCCTGCATCAGGTCGCGTTCGGGCCCCGAGACGAGCCAGAGCGCCGAGATCGCCTCACGCCCGGGGGCGAGCACGCCGCTCAACGCCGATTGCGCCACGAGTGTCAGAACCAGCCCCGTCACCAGCGCGCGCAGGTTGCCTGTGGCCGACAGGACCAGAAGCCGGCTCGCACAGCCGCGCGCCAGCACCATGCCGATGCCGAACATCAGCCCGCCGATGATCGCGCCCGACAGGCTGCCGGCGCCCGAAAGCTGCCGCGCGTCGGACACGTCGAGAAGACCGCCAAGGATCGCGCCCTGCGTTGCCGCCAGCGCCGTGGCGAAGACGATCAGCCAGATCGACATGCGCGGGCCGACCCGGCCGCGGGCGAACTCCACGGTCGAGGCGCGCAGGCAGAAGCGTGAGCGCTGTGCCGCGACGCCGAACAGCACGCCGGTCACGAGCCCCGCCAGCAACAGGATCACGGGGTCGCCGAAACGTTCCAGAAGGGGTTCGATCACGGGCCACTCCTTGCGCGGGACTGCCAACGGGATAATGAGCCCGCGGGCGATCCGCGTTGACGCAAGTCAAAAGGGGGGGCCGCCTTGCCGCCGCGCCCGCGAGCGGGCTCGATGGTCGAGCCCCCGGGGCGCCCCTGGCAGGGCGCCCTCGGTCCTATTGCCCGCGCGCCTCGAGGATGATGGAATCAAGCATCGCCTCGACTTCCTGCATCGGGCCGTCGGGATAGGCACGGTGGCCGATCGTCACCTGGCCCTCCCGCTCGGCCACGAAGATCGAATAGGGGCAATGGGCGATGTTCATCGCGTCGGCCTCCATCACCCGGCGCGAGATCGCGGCCGAGCAGAACAGGAAGATGTCCGCCTGCTCGAAGATCTCAACGTCCGAGCCCATGTCGGCGCCCGTACGGTTGAGCATGTCGCCCACATGGCTGACGAAATCGATCACGAGACCGCGCCCGATGATCGTGTTTTCCACCGCGAAGGTCGCGTCCTCGAAGCTGCCTTCGAAATCGTAGGTGATCACCTCCTGCGCCTGGGCCGCGCCCGAGACCGCGAGGAGAGCTGCGACAAGGGTTGCGCGTGTTGATGTCCGCATGGCCTTGGTCCTCCGGGTTGCGCCTGCTCCGGGGGCCGCCACCGGCCCCCGGACATCCTGTGATCCGCCGCTCAGGCGAACATGTCCTCGACGATGGCGTCGTACCAGCCGAGGCTTTCGCGGTAGGTCTCGGCGCGGGTCTCCGCGCTCTCGCCGATCTCGCTGATGAAGCTCGAGGTCGAGACGATGCCCTCGTCCGAGGCCTCGTAGGTCGCGCCCACCTTCACCCCGTCCTCGGTCTCGATCAGAGACCAGCAGGTGTTGGAGAAGCGCGGTGGGAAAGCCCGGCCGTCCGTGAGCGCGGCGACGATCGCGTTGGCCGCGACCTTGGCCTGGCTGTTGGCCGAGAAGCCCGACTTGGGCATCGCGCCCTGCGCCGCAGCATCGCCCAGGACGTGGATATTCTCGTCCATCCGGCTCGACAGGTCATAGGCCGAGACCGGCGCCCAATCGCCGTCGGTGATGCCCGCCTCGTGGACGATCCGGCCCGCCTGCTGGGCGGGGATGACGTTGCAGACATCCACGTTCTCGACCACGCCGTCGATCGTCAGCGTCATCGCGGCCGGATCGACCTCGACGATGTCGCCGCCGAAATCGGGGCCGATGCGGGTGATCATGCCCGAATAGTGCCGCTGCCAGCCGTCTTCGAAAAGCGCCTGCTTCGAGAAGCTCGCCTTCGGATCGGCGATCAGGATCTTCGCCGTCGGGTTGGTGTTCTTCAGGATGTGGGCCACCATCGAGATGCGCTCGTAGGGGCCGGGCGGGCAGCGATAGGGGTTCGGCGGGGCCACCATGGCGAAGGTGCCGCCCTCGGGCATCGCCTCGATCTGCGCCTTGAGAAGCTGGGTCTGCGTGCCACCCTTGTACGCATGCGGCATCGCGTCCTGTGCGGCCACGGACCAGCCCGGCACGCTGTCGTCGACAAAATCGATGCCGGGGCTTAGGACCAGCCGATCGTAGGGCACCGAAGCCCCGCCGGCGAGGCGCACGGTCTTCGCGTCGCGATCGACGCCCGTGGCCCAGTCATGCACCACGTTGATCCCGTAGGACGAGGCCAGCGTGCCATAGCCGTGGCCGAGATCGTCATAATCCTGGAACCCGCCGATATAGAGGTTCGAGAAAAAGCAGGTGTAATAGGACCGCGAGGGCTCGATCAGCGTCACGTCGATGGCGCCGTTGCTGTCGCGCGCGATGTATTTCGCGGCCGTGGCGCCACCGGCGCCGCCGCCCACGACGACGACGCGCGGCGCGGCCTGCGCGCGAGCGATCATCGGCATGGCAAGGGTGGCGGAGACTGCCGCCGCGGTTCCAAGAAATGTCCGTCTGTTGAAAGTCATGGTCGTTCCTCCCATTGGCGCCGTTTGCTTCGTGACGCCCTGTTTCGAGCCTAACGGATTCTCCGACCCGTTTCGCCCCAAAGTTTGGTTCTTCTATTTGTTCTCCTCCAGGAAATACGCGGCAAGCGCCGCGATCTCCTCGTCGCCGAGCCGGGCCGACAGGGTATTCATCACCTGGTGCTGCCGCGCGCCGGACCGGTAGTCGGTCATCCCCGAGATGAAGACCGCCGAGGGCAGCCCCCGGATCGAGGGGATGCCCTCGCCGCCCTCGCCGATATGGCAGGCGGTGCATTCGGACGACAGGAACCGGCCATAGGCCACGTCGCCCTCGATCTCGAGGATGGCCGCGACTTCGGGCGACGGCCCGGTCTCGGCCAGGGCCGGCGCCTCGGACGATCCGCCGGCCTCAAGCATGTAGGCGATCAGGTCGGCCCGGTCGTCGGCCGCGCGGATGCCGCGGAAAGCCATGCTGGTGCCGGGATAGTAGCCGCGGGGATTGGCGAGAAACCCGTCGAGCGCGAAGTCGTCCCAGACCTCGCCATCGGCGCCCGCCTCGGTCAACGCGGCGGAATAGTCGTAGCCCTCCGCCGCGCCGATGGTCCGGCCCACGATGCCGTTCAGGTGCGGCCCGACCCGGTGGATCGCGCCGTCTCCGATCATGTGACAGGCCGCGCAGGGCCGGTAGAGCGCCTCGCCGCGCTCGGGGTCTCCGGCCGCGGTGGCGGGCCCGGACAGCCCCGCCAGCATCAGCGCCGTCGCGAAAAGGTAACTCGGTGCCCTCATGTCACTCCACGACGCCGCCTTCGGCCTGCATGTAGGCGATGACCGCCGCGATATCCTCGTCCGAGCGAAGGCCCTGGAAGGCCATGCGGTTGCCCCGGATGTAGCCGCGCGGGTCCGCCAGGTAGGCGGACAGCGTCTCGCTGTTCCAGACCATGCCGGACTCTCCTGCCTCGCGCAACGCGGGCGAGTAGCGGAAGCCCTCCACATGGGCGACGGTATTGCCGTAGGTGTCGTTCAGCGCCGGACCCACCCGGTTGCGCGCGCCCTCGCCGATCTCGTGGCAGGCGGCGCAGGCGCGGTAGACGGCCTCGCCTGCCGCGACCAGTTCGGGGTCCGGCCCGGCGGGCGCGGCCTCCTCGACCGTGGCGGCGGCCTCTTCCTCGACGGCGTCCTCCTCGGTCTCGGGTGTGACGTCGAGCACGGCCGCGCGCATGGTGATCTCCACGCTTTCCGCGCAGTCCGTCATGCAGGGCTCCTGGCTGAGGACGGGGATCTCCACCTCGTCCCGGTCGTCCATGAAGAAGCCGCCCTCGTTCTCCAGCGCGATCTCGGCGAAATTCTCGTTGGAGAGGGTGAAATCGTCGTCAACCACGTTGTTGAGATAGAGCAGGTAGGCGGTGATCGCGTAGACCTCGTCATCGGTCAGCGACTGCGCCGCGCCGTAAGGCATGGCCCGGTGCACGTAGTCCCAGACGGTCGAGAGATAGGGCCAGTAGGAGCCCACCGTCTTGACCGGATCCTCCCCGTCGAGCGATCCGAAGCCCCCCGAGAGCATCGGCCAGCGGCCCACCGCCTCGCCGAAATCGCCGTGGCAGGCGGAGCAATAGGTGACGTAGGCCTCCTCGCCGGTCCAGACGTCGCCCTCGCCCACGGGCAGGCCCTGCCCGTCGGGACGAATGTCGATGTCCCAGGCGGCGATCTCCTCGGGCAGCGCTTCGCGGCCGAGCCCGAAGCCGCCCTCGCGCGAGGGCGCGGGCGCCTCCTGTGCGATGGCGTAGATCGAGGTGGTGGCCAGAAGCGCACCCGCGGCAATTACGATCTTCTGCATGGTTCAGCCGACCTCCACGTTTTCAGCCGCGCCGGTCTCGTCGATCGCCCAGGTCTGAATGCCGTTGTTGTGATAGATGGAATTCTCGCCCCGAAGCTCGCGAAGCTGGTCCTTCGTGGGCTGCACGTAGCCGGTCGAATCCATCGCCCGGCTCTGCAAGAGAAGCGGCCCGCCGTCCCAGTCGAACTCGTAATAGAAGCGGTGCATGGACTTGTCCAAGGAAGGCCCCGACATGCGCGCCCGGTGCCAGTTCATGCCGCCGTCGAGCGTCACGTCCACGCGCGGGATCGTGCCGCGGCCCGACCACGCGACGCCCGAAAGGACGGTCGGCCCGGGCCCATGGGTGATCGGCGCCTGGGGGCTGGGGTTCGTGATGACCGACTTCGCGTCCATGACCCAGGTGAAGCGGCGCGCGTCGCCATGCTCCAGCAGGTCGGTGTATTTCGACGTCTCCTCGCGGTGGTGCCAGGGCTGGTCGCCCACCTCGATCCGCCGGAGCCACTTGACCCACATGTTGCCCTCCCAGCCGGGCACGACGAGGCGCACGGGGTAGCCCTGTTCGGGGCGCAGCCGCTCGCCGTTCATGTGCGTGGCCACGAGGCAGTCGTCGAGCGCCTTCTCCAGCGGGATCGAGCGTGTCATGGCCGAAGCATCGGCACCCTCGGGCAGGATCCAGGCCGCGCTCGTGCGCACGCCCGCTTCTTCCAGAAGAAGCCTGAGCGGCACGCCGGTATAGACGACGTTGTGGATCATCCCGTGGGTGAACTGGCAGCCGTTCAGCTGCGAGCCGCGCC
>CAZGHJ010000071.1:0-12338 GCA_964525355.1 uncultured Roseicyclus sp. | reverse complement strand
TCAGTTCCGGGCGCGCCGTTGGCGGCACGGGGCTGGTCCCGTCGCCGAAGGCCCGGTGGAAGACGCCGTTGCCCGACCCGTCCCCCGCCGTGTTCGAGGTGGCCGACGTCCAGGACACCACGTAGCCCGTCGATGTCGCCGCGATATGCGCATCGACCTGGCCGGATGATGTCTCGACATTCACCTGCTGCGCGCCGTCGCGCCGCGACCCGTCGGCGTCGTATTCCTGCACGAAGACGCCGAAACCCGACGCATCGCGCGACGAGAACGCGACCGCGAAGCCGCCATCGGCGAGCGCCACGACATCGGGCTGCGTCTCGCTCGTCCCGCTGTCGTCGTTGACGAGAAACTGACCCCCGATCGTCGTGCCGTCCGCGGCGAAAAGCTGACCCTGGATCGACCACGAATTGCCGTCCAGCGAGGGGTTCGACTGGTCGGTCCAGACGACCACGACCTTGCCGTCGTTCAGAACCGCGACCGACGGCTCGACCTGTCCGTCACTCACCACCGTGGGCACCAGCACATCACTCGGGGTGGCAAAGCCGTTGTCGGCCGCAATCTGGCGCAGGAAGACGCCTGACGACGACCCGTCCAGCGTCGGATCTGTCCAGGCCACCGTGAGATTGCCCCCCGCGTCCGAGGCCACCTGCGGATCGGTCTGCGACCCGGCGGCGGACGCGTTCACGACCAGTTCGGCGCCCTGCTTGGCGCCGGTATTGTCGAACCGCTGCGCACGGATCTCCGAGGCACCCGGGCTGAGGTCCTCCCACACCACCGCGAAGCCGCCCGTGTAGGCCACGACCTCGGCATCGGTCTGGGTCGAGAGTTCCGTGGTCTCGGCCCGGAACTCGGCCCCGCGAAGGCTGCCGTCGGCGTTGTAGACCTGGCCCAGAACGCCGCTTGACGACGCCTCCCCCCACAGGATGACGTAGCCGCCATCGCTCAGCCCCGCGACGGCAGGGTTTGTCTCGCCCGTCGTGCCCGCGCCAACGGCGAATTCGCTGCCCACGGGGAGCCCGTCGGCGCCGTAGCGCTGGGCGTAGATACCCGTCGACGTCGTTTCGCCCTGCGCCTGGCTCGTCCACACCACGACCCAGCCGTCATCGGTCAGCGCCGCGATGTCCGAGGCATCCTGCGTGCCGGACGTGTAGGTGTTGGTCTGCACCTCGTCGCCCAGCGGGGTCTTCGCCGAGGCCTCCGGCTCGGGCGCGATGGTCACCGTGACGACCTGCGGTGTCGCCGCGCCGCCGTCGCCGTCCGACACCGCGACCCGGAACGCCCGCGCCTCCTGCGGATCGTCGGACAGGTTCGTGTAGGTGACCGCTTCGATCACCGCCTCGACGGCCTCGGGCGTCGCGAACCGGGTGAAGCTCACCGAAAGCGCGCCGCCCGCGCCAGATGCGCCGATAGTGCCGACAACGTTGCCACCAAAGCTGATCTGGTTGCCCGACACCGTCACGCCGCCGATATCGGCAACGCTCAGAACATCCTGCGCCAAAGGCGCATCCGGCGCGGAAAAGGCCGACTCGATCCCGTTGTCCGACACCTGCAGAACCGACAGAACGCCGCCATCGAAATCGGCACTGTCCCGGTCGACCACACCCGCATTCGCCAGCAGCTGTATGCCCGCCGCCGCCTCGGTCTCCAGCGCCGTGATCGCGGTCGCCGCGACGTCCAGATCGGGATTGTCGGCCGGATCGCTGAAATTGGCCGGATTGCCCACGATCCGCTGGAACACGCCGTTGCCGGACCCGTCGAAACCACCCTGATCGGTCCAGGTGACGATCACGTCGCCGCCGGGCAAGGCGTCGATCGACGGCTGGAACTGGCTGCCGGTCGTCAGGGAATTGACCACGATCTCGCTGTCGGTCCGGTCGCCGGACGCATCGTAGAACTGCACGAGAATGTCGAACCCACCGGTGCCCGTGTTACCCGAAAACACGATCGCGAAGCCGCCGCCGGGAAGCGCGGTCACATCCGGCTGATACTGCGTGCCGCTCGTCCGTTCGTTGACCTGGAACTCGTCGCTCACGGCCGCGCCGGTGTTGTCGAACACCCGCGCGAACACGCCGTCGCCCGATCCGTCCTGACCCGAGGCCGTCCACGCCACGACGAAACCGCCCCCGTCCAGCGCCGTGATGCGAGGCTCGTACTCGAAACTCGCCTGATCCTGGTTGATCAGGATATCGCCCGTCTGCGCAACGCCCGCCGGGTCGAAGACCCGCGCGAAGACATCGCCCGACACCGAACTCGGTCCGTTCTGATTGTACCAGACCACCGCGTAATTGCCGTCCGACAATTCGGCGATCTCGGCATTGGCCTGCGTCCCCGCCGTTTCGGCGTTGACGATCACCTCCGGGCCTTGCTTGGCCCCCGTGGCGTCGAACCGCTGCGCCTTGATCTCGCCGGTGAAATCCCCGACCGGCGACTGCCACGCGATGGTGAAGCCACCATCGCTCATCGCCGTCACGGCGGGCAATTGCTGGATGGTGAAGCTGGTCGTCGGCACCGCGATCTCGCCGCCCACCGGCGCGCCATCCGCGCCATAGACCTGCGCGCGCACGAAGCCTTCGGCAGTCGGAGTGTTCGCGTCGAACCACGTCACGACCCAGCCGCCGCCCGTCAGCGCCGCGATCTCGGGCTGGGACTGGCTGCCGGCGCTGTTCGTGTTGACCTGCGTCTCCGTGCCAAGGGCCACCCCATCGGCATCGAACCGCTGCTGGAAGATCCCGAGGTCGTTGACGAAACTGTCCTGACCGATCGAGACCCACGTCACGACCCAGCCGCCATCGGACAAGGCCGCCACGCTGGATGCGTTCTGCGTGCTCGCGGTGAAGCTGTTCACGAGGGTCTCGACGTCACGGATGGGCTGCGGCGCGTCGACCTCCGACGCGACCGTGAGATCGACGCGGGCGGGCACCGCCGCGCCCCCCGCTCCGTCCTCGAGCAGGATGGCCAGCGACACGCCCTCCTCGGGATCGTCCGAAGTATCGCGATAGACGAGGGCCTCGACCACCGCCTCGATCGCCGCGGGCGTGGCCTCCGCGGTGAACTCCACGATCAGATCGGCCCCGGCCAGCCCGTCGCCGGTGAGGGTCCCGATCACCGTGCCGCCGAAGGTGACCTCCGTCCCGGCGACGCCGATCTGGCCCGCGCCCGTGCCCGCGCTGGCGATCTCGATCGCCTGCCTGTCACGGAAGAACAACGCGTTGTCGTTCACACCCGTCCGGTTGTCGGGATCGATCCGCGTGACGATCAGCCGCCCGCCGTCGAAACCGGCAATGCCCGACACCGCCGCCGCACCGTTGCTGTCCAGAAAGACCCCGGCCGCCACGTCCGATTCCGTCACCTCGCGGGGCCGGTCCAGCCCCTCCACCGCCGGATCGACCGGCAGGACGGGCAGGTTGGCCTCGTCCCCCAGGATGATCTGGTTCACGCCGCTGGCGTCCCCGTCCGAGAAGACGCCCGTGCCCTGGAAGGCCACGACGATCAGCCCGTTCGCAAGACCCACGGCGGAGGTGTCATCCACCCCCGAACCCTGCTGATCGGTCAGCACGAGCTCGTCGCCCTCGGGCGCGCCGGTCTCGTCGAACTTCCGGCCGTAGACGCTCTGCTGGCTGGTGTCGCTCCAGGACACGAAGAACCCGCCATCGGCAGTCGCCGTGACGCTCGGCTGCGTCTCGTTTCCGGCCGGGTTGCCGTTGACGACAAAGGGCCCACCCTGAGGCACGCCGTTCGCATCGACGATCTGTCCACGTATCGCGTCGGAATTGTCGCTGTCGGCGGCATCCTCGCGCCAAACCAGGACCGCGCGGCCATCATTCAGGACCGCGACCTCGATCTCCTCGAACTGCAATTCGTTCGTCGCGGTGATCGGCACCGGCGCCCCGACGGTCGTCCCATCCGGCGACGACACGACGATTTCCACGTTGGCATTCGTCCCGTAATAGGCCGTCAGCAGATTTCCCGACCCGAGCACAACGGATTGCGAGAAAAACTCCGCGTCGCCACCAGCGGGCGTCAGCGCATAGGCCGCGCCGTTCAGCGTGCCATCGGCATTCACGCGCTGCGCGAAGACCTGGTTCCCGGATCCGGGGTTGTCGTAAGTGACGATGAAACTGCCATCGGCCAGCGCGACGGTCGACGTGCCATAGGCAAAGCCCGCATCCACGATCGTGACGTCCGAGATCGCCGCGCCCGTGGCATCGAACACCCGCGTGACGACACTGCCGGTGTTCGAGTACCAAGATGCCGCGAAACCACCGCCCGCCAGTTCCGTGACGGAATAGCCCTCGGGGTAGCTCGAGTTTCCATCCCCCGCCCCGCTGATAACGAACGGTGCGCCTACGGGATTGCCGAATTCATTGTAGATCTGGCCGTAGATCCCGGTGCCGATGCTGCCGTCGATATCGGGCGAACGCCAGGTCGCGAGATAGCCGCCATCACTTGTCGGCGTAAGCTCGATATTCGTCTGGGCACCGGCAACGACAAGCCCAACGCCCTCGGCGCCTTTCAGCTGAGTGATCATGGACTCCCCCCACGAGAGCAATAAAACTGTTACAATTTCGAATCGAGTTTCAGAATGCGAAGCGACACCCGAAGAATGCTCGTTTCGGCGCCTTCTAAAATCAAGATCAAAATTTAGGCAAAAGCGCACCGGCTGAGCGCAAGCATCACGGCCGGGCCCTTTCTCACATCCGCCCGGCCCATGGCATCTGTCGACGCCATCCCTATGGGTACCGGGTCACTCCCAGGCGCAATGCCAGCAATGCCCGCACCGGTCGTCGGAGCCCTCGAGTTCGATATAAGTTGGCCCGAGCCTGGGCCCGCGCCGCGTCTGTCCACAGGCCGCCTCAAGCCGCTACAACGGCAGCCCGACGCGGTTGCAGACGCATCGCCGGGGGAAGATCGCGAAACGCGTCCGCCAGCCTGTGGATGATCTCTTTTTCGAGACGCCCTCCCGAAGGTTGCCGCGGCTGGCTTTCTGATCATCTTTCCACAGTCTATGGCGTGCAATTCACCACCCTTGGCGTCGATCCCGAGGCCTGTTTTTGTCAGGAATCCGTTGGGGTTAAAGCCGCCTCGGCGAGAGAGAGGAGGGGGCCGGTCGTGTGGCCGCGTCCCGGCAATTCCAGGCTCAGCGATATGTGCCTGGCAAGCGATATGGCCTGGAGAACCGCGATCCGATCGGGATCGGCTGGCCCCGAGGCAGAGACATAGCCGGAAAGGAACGCGGTCTTCTGTCGATCGAGGGCCCTGTGATCCGTGTATCGGCGCAGTCCGAATTCGTCGAGATGGGCCAGGAAATTTCCGACATCGATAGCCGGATCGCCACAGGCGAAAAGGTCGAGATCGACGATCCAAAGACGGGCGTCGTCGACGATCACCTGATCGAAATAGAAGTCGCGGTGGATGGCGCAAACGACACCGTCGCCAAGGGTGGCCAGGCTCCGGGCGGCACGGCTGCCGATCTCGCGCACCGTGCCCGCCAGGTCCGGACGGGCGTCGGCGGCGCGGCGCAAGGCGCGCTCCAGCACCGCGGCTTCATCCGCCATCGTCCAGCGGCGCGCATCCGTCCCGCCGTGGCGATGCAGCTCCGCAAGCGCCGCACCGGTCCGCGCGAAGGGGCCGGGGTCGGCATCCGCGGCGACGAGATCGCCCAGACAGTATCCGGGGACGACCTCCTGCAGCCACAGCCCGAGCGGCGCGATCACGCCCAGCGGGCGCGGCACCCCGGTGCCCATGGACCCGGTTCCGTCCAGCCCGGCGGCGCGCAGCGCCTGGTGCACGGCGGCGGTGCGACGGTCGCAGCCCTTTGCCCGGAGCTTTCCCAGACAGGCGTGACGCGCGCCATCGGCGGTCGAGAGGTCATATCGCACCATGGCGCGCCGCCCGCGTTTGTGGCGGACCAGCCTCGGCTCTTCGATCCGCAGATCGCAGGCCGCCCGACCGACCGCGGCCGCCAGGCCGTCCCGCACCTTTCCCGCGTCAAGCGCGTCGTCGAGCGCGGGAATGGCCGCGTCGCGGCGCGCGCGGCGCCGGCCCGCGAGCAGCGCGGCGGCACGCTCCAGCAGCGCGCCCGTGCGCTCCGGCCAGTCGCGGTGCCGGATGCGGAACCCTTCGGTTGCGAGCATCAGGAGACTGCGCGCGTGTTCACGCGCGATGCCGTCGGGCAACCGCCCCGCCACGCCACCATATCCCTCGGCAAGGGCCATGCCGATGGCGTCCGCCTCGTCGGCCGCCAGCAGACCGTCGGCGACCTGGGCATCGAGCCGCGCAAGGAAGGTGCCGAAGTCGCTGGCGGGATCGCCCCGCGCGGCGCGATCCCAGTCCAGGATCACGGGCCGCGTGGCCGAATGCACGACCTGATCGGCGCTGAAATCGCCATGGATCAGCGTCGGCCGGTGATCCGACATCTCCAGACGCGCGGCGATCAGAGCAGCCAGACGCCCGGCCTCGCGGCCGAGCTCCGCATGGAGGGCGCGCATCGCCGGTTCGACCTCCCCCAGCGCGGTCAGCGCCTTGGCGCGCGTGACCCGCGCGGCGGGACGAAAGGCGGCGCCATGAAGCCGGGCAAGCGCGGCGCCGGTCTCCGCCACCCTGGAACCTGCCGGGGCGCGGCCCGTGGCGTCGGGGCAGAGCGGGTCGCCATCGACCCACTCCGTGATCAGCATACGGCGCCCGGCATCGCATCCCAGGAGCCGGGCACCGCCATGTGCGGCCGCGCCGACCGCGCCGATCAGGGCCTGGTCGTAATCCGCGGCGCCGAAGACCTTGAGTGCGGCACGGGGGCGTCCGTCGACATCCAGGCGGGCAACAAGCCGGCGGCCGGGCTTGTAGCGCAGAACCTCGACGCTGCCCTTCCGGATGCTGCTGTCCTTGCCGATCAGCCGTCGCAGGACCTTCGCGCGATGCTCCTCGTCGTCAAGCCGCCTGAGCGATTTCAGCTTGCGATCGAGCCGTGCGGGGATGACGGCCACGCACGCCGCATCGAGCATCAAGACCCCGCCATCGTTGCGCCACTCCGCCCGCTGGCGGACCTCCGCGTAGCGCTCGGGCGTGTAGGCATGGGCGGCCATGGGCCCGCGCTCGGGGTGAAAGACGCCCGCGACACAACTGGTGCCGGGTTTGTAGCGCAGGTAGCCCGGCACGAGACCGGCGCAGCCAAGCTCCCGCGCAAGCTCGGCCCCATCCAGAAGCAGCGGCAGACCCGGAAGCGCGGGATCGCGCGCGCAGATGGCCTGCTCAACCGGCGACAGCATGCTTCGCCTCCGTGCCCTCGTCCTGCATGCCCCAGAGCTGCGCGTAGCGGCCCCGGCGCGCCAGGAGTTCGCCATGGGTGCCGTCTTCGACGATCTGACCATGTTCCAGATAAAGGATGCGGTCGGCCTGCGCCGCGAGGCCCAGGTCATGGGTCACGCACAGGGTCGTGCGCCCCTCGGCCAGCCGCCAGATCGCCTCTTCCACGGCGGCCTCGTTGGCCCCGTCCAGCCCGGTGGTCGGCTCGTCCAGGATCAGGATCGGGCCACGTCGCAGCACCGCGCGGGCGATGGCGATGCGCTGGCGCTGACCGGCCGACAGCGTCGCGCCCCGTTCGGCCACCTGGGTGTCGTATCCGTTCGGCAAGGCGGCGATGAAATCATGCGCGTTGGCGCGGCGCGCGGCCTCCTCGATCTCGGACCGGCTCACCGCGCGCCCGGCGCCCAGCGCGATGTTCTCCGCCAGCGTGCCCCGGAACATGAGCGTCTCCTGCGGCACGAGACTTGTCTGCAACCGCAGGCTTTCCAGCGTGAAGTCGCGGATGTCGGCGCCATCGTAGAGGACGCGCCCCGTGGTCGGATCGTACAGGCGCAGCATCAGCGCCGTGAGGGTGGATTTGCCCGCCCCCGAGGGCCCCGTCAGCGCCACGCGCGTGCCCGGCGCCACCCGCAGCGAGAGCGGTCCAAGCGCCGGGAGGCCGTCACCGTAGGCGAACACCACCTCGTCGAACACGATCTCGCCGCGCAGGGCCGGCGCCTGGCGCGCACCGGGCGCATCCCGGATGTCCGGCAATTCGTCCAGCACCTCGATCACCCGTTCGCCCGACGCGCTCGCCTTGGCCAGACGGGCGGTATATTTCGCGTAGCTCCGGATCGGCCGGAACGTCGCCTTGAGATAGGTGAGGAACACGATCAGGTCGCCCGGCGTGATCCGCCCGCGCAGCACCTGCAGCGCGCCGAAATACAGCACCAGCGCGGTCGCCAGCGCCACCAGCAGATCGACCATCCGCTCCAGCCCGGCGGCGAGGCGCTTGGCCTTGACCCCGTCCTTGAGGCTCTTGCGGTTGGCCCCCTCGAAACTCTCGGCCGCACGGTCCTCGATCGCCAGCGCCTGCACGGTGCGCATCCCCGCCATCGCCTCGGCGGCGGTGGCGGCCATGTCGCCCTCGAGCTTGCGCTGCTTGCGGCTGACCGTCTGGATCTGCCTGCCGATGCGGACCGAGCCCAGCCACAGGAGCGGCAGCGGCAGAAGGGCGATCAGCGCCAGTTGCCAGTCGAGCCAGAGCATCACCGCCAGCATCCCGACCAGCACCATCGCGTTCGCCAGAAGCGGCAGCGCGGCGGTGACCATGGTTTCCTTCAGCATGCCCACATCGCCGATCAGCCGGGTGGTCAGATCGCCGGTGCGCGCCCGGCTGTGAAAGGCCAGCGACAGCCCCTGAAGGTGGCGAAACAGCACGCCGCGCACCTCGGTCAGCACCCGGTTGCCGACGATGGCAAAGCCGATGGTCGCGAGATACTGGAACACGGCGCGCAACGCGATGACGGCAACGAGGCCGGCCGCGCAGAGCGCCAGAAGCGTCATCGGATCGAGCGCGTCGATCGCCGCGATGCCCGATCCGCCGCCCTCGACGCTGGCGGAGGGCACGACCCGGTCGATCACGAATTTCAGCGGCCAGGGCTCCAGCAGCCGCATCAGCGTGGCGCCGATCAGCGCCCCGGTCGCGCCGGCCAGAAGCGGCCTGTGCGGACGCAGGAAGGGCGCGAAACGGACCATCACCCGGCGCAGACCCGGCAGCGCCTCGACGATGGATTTCGGGCGAGAGCGGGCCATCACGCCACCACCCGGGCGGGCCGCGCCGCCGCGATCAGACGCTCCGCGACCGCGTCCCACGTTCGGTGCGCAAGGACATGGGCGCGCGCCGATGATCCAAGTTGCGCGCACAGGGCCGGATCTGCCGCGAGATGCGCAAGGTCGTGCGCCAGGGCGGCGGGATCGTCGGGATCTGCCAGACGCCCAAGCTTGCCGTGGTCCAGAACCTCCGGCAGGTCGCCGACGCGGCTGGCCAGCACCGGAAGCCCGGCGGCCATGTATTCGTAGATCTTGAGCGGCGAGAAGTAGAACGGCTGGGCCGCACTGTAGGGGGCCACCGCGACATGCATCCGTGCGAGCCATCCCGCCACGTCGGAGGCCGGAACCGCCCCGGTCAGTTGCGCCGCATCGCTGAGCCCGAGCGCCCGAAGACGGGCCTCGATGCGCGCGCGGTCAGGGCCGTCGCCGACAATCAGCAGCCGCGCCTCGGGCACCGGACCCGCGCGCAGCAGCGCGAAGGCCTCGATCAGGGTCGCGGTGTCGTGCCACGGCTTCAGCGTGCCCAGAAAGCCCACGGTGAAGGGCCCCGCGGCCGGGACGGCCTCGGGAAACCGCGACGGGTTCACGCCGTTGGGGACCACTTCGACCCGGTCTTGCGGGGCGCCATGGGCGACGGCATAGGCCGCGGCGCCCTGCGACACGGCGGCCACGAGACCCGCGCCGCCAAAGGCGCGGCGGGCGCTGGCCATGGCCGCGTCGCGCCGCAGCAGGGCGCGGTGACGCTCCTGCTCGTCGATCAGCGGGGCGTTGAGTTCGAGAACCGAGGCGGCGCCGCGTTCCGCGGCCGCCTCCATCGCCCCATGGGCAAAGAGCGCGTGCCGCTCGTAGACCAGATCGAACGGCGCGTCCTGGGCGAGCAGTGCGGCGACGCGCGCGTTGGTCGACAGCGCCCAATCCACCCGAGCCTCCCCCCCGGCGTCTTTCGGCGGTTCGGGAAGCGCGCGCGCCTCGACGGCGGCAAGATCGGCCGGGGGCGCATCGCCCAGACGCGGCGAGATCAAGGTGACATCGGCCCCGCGGCGCAGGAAGGCGCGCAGGATTTCCTGCACATGGATGGACGCCCCCTTGGTGCCGAATACGGGAATACCGGGATCGGTGCAGACATAGGCAATCCGCATCACGCGACCTCCGTGCGGCGGGTGGCGACGGCCTGCGTGTCGCGAAACAGCGACCTGAGGACGGCGGCATTTTCGGTGATGTCGAACTCCCGCTCGATCACGGTTCGCGCCCGCGTCGCCAACTGCTCGCGCAACGCGTGCGAGCCAAGCAGCCGCGTCAACCCCTCTGCCAGCGCCTCGGGGTCGCCCTCGGGCACGCACAGGCCCGTCTCGCCGTCGCGCACCAGTTCGGGGATGCCGGTCACGTCGGTGGCGATCACCGGGGTTCCCAGTGCCATCGCCTCCAGCAGCACGGTGGGCAGCCCGTCGCGGTTGCCGTCGCGGCCCGTGATGCAGGGGCAGGCCAGCACGGCTGCGTCGCGCATCATCGCGATGACGTCGGATTGCGGCCGCGGCCCCAGCAGGTCCACCACATCCTCCAGCCCGTCTGACCTGATCTGCGCGGCCAGATGCGCCCATTCCTCGCCGCCGCCCACGATGCGGCAGCGCACCGGGCGGCCCGACGCGCGCAGCAGCCGGACCGCCTCGATCAGGATGTTGAACCCCTTCTTCTCGATCAGCCGCCCGACGGCCAGAATGTCGCCCGGCCCGGCCGGCGGCGGCCGGAAGGTGAACTGGTCCAGGTCGAGCCCGTTATAGAGCCGCGTGACGCGCCCGGCATCGGCGCCGAACCGGTCGCGCAGGTAGCCGAGGTTGAAATCCGACACCGTCACCACGTGCCGCGCGTCGCGCAGCTTGGCGGCCAGGTTCAGGTTCTCGTCGTAGTCGCAGAAGATGTCCTTGGCATGGGCGGTGAAACTGTAGCCGATCCCGGCCAGCCTCGCGGCCAGGCGCGCGACCGTCGTGGCGACGGTGCCGAAATGCGCGTGCAGGTGACCGACCCCCCGCGCGCGGCATTCGATCGCCAGCAGGATGGCCTGCGCCACGTCGCGTTCGCTCTCGTCGCGCAACTCGCCGAGGATCGCCCATGCGCCGGGCAACTGCTCCCTGGCGCGGCCCATGAGCCGCCAGAACGCTTCCGAGGTCCGTTGCTTGTCGGGCAGCCGCGTGACGCCCGTGCGCACCTGGCCGAGCCGATCCTGGAAATGGCTCTCCTCCATCGGCCTGAGCGCGAAGATCTCCAACGGCTGCCCGGCCGCTTCATGGGCGAGGATCTCGTTGACGATGAAGGTCTCGGAAAAGCGCGGATAGCGCTTGAGAACGTAGCCCACCTTGGGCGGGTGCATATCTGCTGTCATGTGAAGATCCTTCCTCGTGCTTTTGGGGTTCAGGCGGATTTCCGGAGGTCCGCGGCGCGACCGGCCAGGGCCGCATCGGCCAGCGCCCGCACCCGCTCCAGCCCGTTCATGTCCAGCGCGCCGCGCGGCGCAGGCGGCCGCGTCACCGCATCGGCAAGCCGCGCGGCCAGGGCCGCGGGCGTGAGCGTGTCGGGGTGGATCATGTCCACCAGACCGCGTGCGGCGAGCCGCCCGGCGCGCAGCAGCTGTTCGCGCCGGGGCCGGACACGCGGCACGATCAGCGCCGGACGCCCCAGCGACAGCATTTCGCTCGTGGTATTGTATCCGCCCATGCCCACGAGCGCGGCGGCCCGGGCGGCAAGCAGGACGGGTTCGCGCACGAACTCGACCACCGTCAGGTCGGCGCGCTCTGCGGCCAGCGCCTCGATCCGCTGCCGGTTGGCCGCCGACATCTGCGAGCCGGTGATCAGGATGCCGCGGTGCCCCTTGGGCAAGTCCGCCCGCGCGAAGGCCTCGGACAGCGCATCGCCGTCGCGCCCGCCGCCCACCGAACACAGCACATAGGGGCGTGGATCGTCCCCCATGAGGCTGTCGACGGCCTGCCGCCCCGCCGGCGTGTCCAGACGCGCGCGCTGGTCGAGATATCCCGTGTAGGTGATCGCGGCCTGCGAGGCGGTATCGATGCCGTATTCGGCGGCGGTGTCGTAGAGGTCCGGATCGCCATAGATCCAGACATCGGAATAGAATTCCCGCAGCGCCTCGAAATTGCGCTGGCGCAGCCATTGGCGGCGCGTGGTCGCGGGATCGTCGATCACGTCGCGCAATCCCAGGACGATCCGCGTCCGGCCGG
>CAZGHJ010000070.1:0-12382 GCA_964525355.1 uncultured Roseicyclus sp. | reverse complement strand
CGATCATCGGGTTCTCTTCCTCGGGCTCGTAGAGCGTGCCGCCCAGAAGCTCGGCATATTCGTTCGACTTGAAGTCGGAAAGCCGCACGATGACCGGGTTGGGATACCAGACCGAGGCGATGCGGCCGAGGCCGCGGGCCAGCGTCTCGACGAAATACTCGGACTTGTCCTCGTAGGCGCGGGTCAGATGCGCGATGCCGTCCCTGATCTCGCCCTCGGGCAGCGTGTCGAAGTTCAAAAGCGCCAGCGGGTGCGCCCGGATCACGTTCGAGACGAGGAATTCCATCCGCGCGAGCCCCACGCCATCGGCCGGAAGGCGCCACCAGCGCGTGGTGGAGGCCGGGTCGGCCACGTTCAGCATGACCTTCGTCTCGGTCTGGGGGATGTCGTCGAGGCTCACGTCCTCGGTCTCGATCGTGCCGAGCCCCGTATAGATCACGCCCCGCGCGCCTTCCGTGCAGGACACGGTCAGGTCCTGCCCGTCATGGAGGTCGTGCGTCGCCGTGCCGGTGCCCACGATGGCCGGCAGGCCCAGTTCGCGGCTGACGATGGCGGCGTGGGAGGTGCGGCCGCCATGGTCGGTCACGATGGCCGCGGCGCGTTTCATGATCGGCACCCAGTCGGGGTCGGTGATCGAGGTCACGAGGACCGAGCCGTCGACGAACTTGTCGATGTCGGCGGCCGAGTGGATCAGGCAGGCACGCCCCGTCGCGGCGGCGGCCCCCACGGCGAGCCCGTCGAGGATGGCGGGGCCTGCCGGCGTCACGCTGAAGTTCTGCAGCACGTGCGTATCGGCGCGCGACTGCACCGTCTCGGGGCGGGCCTGCACGATGAAGAGCTCGCCCGTGATGCCGTCCTTGGCCCATTCCATGTCCATCGGCAGGCCGTAATGCGCCTCGATCGTCTTCGCCATGCGGGCCAGTTCGATCACCTCGGCATCGCTCAGCGTGAAGCGCTTGCGCTCGGCCTTGGAGGTGGGCACGTTGCGCGTCAGTCCATGGTTCGGGGCCTCGCCCGGCGCGCCGTAGATCATCTTGATCTCCTTGGCGCCGAGCTCCTTGGTGATGATGGGCGACAGCTCGGGCCGGTCGAGGAAGTCCTTGAAGACGTGGAACTCGTCGGGGTCGACCGCGCCCTGCACCACGTTCTCGCCCAGCCCCCAGGCGCCGGTGATCAGCACGAAGCGGTCGCAGCCCGTCTCGGTGTCGATGGAGAACATCACGCCCGAGGAGGACATGTCCGAGCGCACCATCTGCTGCACCCCGATCGACAGCGCCACCTCCTCGTGGTCGAAGCCGTTGAGGTTGCGATAGGTGATCGCCCGGTCGGTGAAGAGCGAGGCGTAGCAGCGCCGGCAGGCCGCCAGAAGCGCCTTCTCGCCCACCACGTTCAGGAACGTCTCCTGCTGGCCGGCGAAGCTCGCGTCGGGCAGGTCCTCGGCGGTTGCCGAGGAGCGCACGGCGACCGAAAGCGCCTCCTGGCCGGTGCGCGCGGACATCTGGGCATAGGCCGCGGCGATGTCCGCGGCGATCTCCTCGGGCCAGGTGCCGGCCTCGAAGGCCTTGCGGATGGTCCGGCCCGCCTCGGCAAGGCTCATCCGGTGCCCGTCGAGTGCTGCCATCGTCTCGCGAATGACGCCGCCCAGATCGTTCGCCTGCACGAAGGCGCGATAGGCGTCCGAGGTGGTCGCGAACCCGCCTGGCACCTTGATGCCCTTCGCGCCCAGCGTCGAGATCATCTCGCCCAGCGAGGAGTTCTTGCCGCCCACCTTCGCCACATCCTCGCGCCGCAGATCCTCCAGCCAGATCAGGCTTTCGGTGGTGTCGATCTTGCCGTGCTTGGTCATCGTTCGTCCTCCCGGGGACAGGGTTGAGGCGTGTCACTGGGAAGAGAGTGTGCCGGGGCGCGCGTGCGCTCACCTTGACACGGGTCAAGGTCGAGTCGTGGTAACGAGGTCCGCGCCGATCTGTTTTTCCGTTGAGTTTTGCCGCCTCGGCGGCCCAAGATCACGGCATGATCGCGAAACTGGAAATGTTCCTCGCCGTGGCGAAGGAAGAGCATTTCGGCCGGGCCGCCGAGAAGCTTGGCATCACCCAGCCGACGCTGTCCACGGGCATCCGTCAACTCGAGGAAAATCTCGGGGTGAAGCTGGTCTTTCGCGGCCACCGCTATGGCGGGCTCACGCCCGAGGGTCAGCGCGCGCTCGTCTGGGCGCGGCAACTGGTGGCCGATGCGCGCACCTTCCGCGAAGAGATGCGCGTCGCGCGGCACGGGCTGTCGGGCCATGTGCGCCTTGCGGTGATCCCCACCGCGCTGGCCCATGCGGCGGCGCTGTCCTCGCGCTTTGCCGAGCGCAATCCCAACGTGCGCTTCACCATCCTGTCGCGGACCTCGGCCGAGATCCTGACGATGATGGAAAACCTCGATATCGACGCGGGCCTGACCTACCTCGACAACGAGCCGTTGGGGCGTGTCGTGTCGGTGCCGATCTATCGCGAGCGCTACGTGCTCCTGTGCCGGCCTGACAGCGATCTGGCCGCGCGCGAGGCGGTGGCCTGGTCCGATCTCGAGGGGCGGCGGATGTGCCTTCTGACGCCGGACATGCAGAACCGGCGGATCATCAACCAGAACTTCATGGAAGCGGGTGTCACACCGGACGTGCGCATCGAGGCGAGCTCGACGCTGGTGCTCGCAGCCCATGTGCGGCAGGGGGACTGGCTGACCATCCTGCCCTCGGACATGGCCGCGCTGCTCGCGGGCGGTGCAGGTCTTTGCGTGCGGCCCCTGGAGGGCCAGAGCGTGGAACACGCGGTCGGCCTCGTCGCGCCTTATCGCGAACCGCACACGCCGGTTCTCGACGCGCTGCTTTCGCATGCGGCGGCGCTGGAAGCTGCTCCATGACCGGGGGTCTGAGAAAATAGATCCAGGACGCCTTGACGAGGGCGCCAGAGGCCGGTGACGTGGTGCAACCGGTCCGCCCGACGCAGGTCGGCCGTGTGTTTGCAAAGGGGATACTCATGAAAGTAATTCTGGCCGCCGCGACGGTGCTGATGCTTGCCGCGCCGGCGCAGGCTATCACGGTCAACGAGACGACTGACTTCTCGGCGAACCTCAACGCTCCGATCTCTGTCGGCACGCTCGGTATCGGGAGCAACAGCATCTCGGGCTCCGTCAGCGCGAAATGCCAACTCGTGGCTGACTTCAGTCTTGATTGCACTTCTTATGATGGTGATCCCGGCGACGCATTCGAATTCGATATCGCGGCGGGAACCGAACTCACGGATGGAACGCTGACGATTTTTGATCTTTCGACGGACGGTTCGGGTCGCGCACGCGTGTTCGCACGATCTTTCGAGCAACTGACCGATTTGGCGCGCGTGGAGGACGGCGTCTTCGACATCGTGACGGGCGGTCCGCTCACCGGAATGCAGAACTTCCAGGTCCAGCCGCGCCTGCTACTTGCTTCTCTTGACGATAGTATCAGCTTTGATTGGCGCGTAGATCTGACGGTCGCGGAGATCAACGATCCGGCTACGGTCGTCCCGCTGCCCGCAGGTCTGCCGCTGGTCCTGACGGCGCTTGCAGGTTTCGCCGGGCTACGTCTGCGCAAGGGTCGCAAGGGCGAGGCCTGACCGGCTGCTGCCGGCCATCGGATCACACGAAAGCCTGAAGACGGGGCGCGGCTACGAAGCGGCGCCCTGTCGTGATTCGTGCGGCGGTTGCATGCGTCATCGCGCAATCTGGCCCTTGCGCGTGCCCGATCGGCCACAGGCAATCGGCGGCGAGGTCGTTTTCGGATCGCCATCCGCCGCGTGCAGTTCATTAGAAATTCCGATCAACCAACGGTTCAGCGATATTGATTTGAAATCGTTCCCTGCGCATGGTTTCGCGACACCGACCGGAGCCCGCGGATGCCTGCCAGCCAGACCACAATTGCCCCCAGCGTCGAGGAGATCGAGGCGCTTCTTGCGCCGCATCTGGGCCGCGAGGGGCCGCTTCTGCCGATGCTGCACGCGTTGCAGGAGGTCTATGGCCACGTTCCCGCCGCGGCGCATGTGCCCATCTGCGCGGCGCTGAACATCACGCGGGCGGAACTGCACGGCGTGATCAGCTTCTACCACGATTTCCGCGATGCGCCCGCCGGTCGACACCTTCTGAAGATCTGCCGCTCAGAGGCCTGCCAGGCGGTGGGGGCCGATGCGCTCTCTGCGCGGGTCTTCGACCTGCTCGGTATCGGCTGGGGCGAGACGACGGCGGACGGGCGCGTGACGGTGGAGCCGGTCTATTGCCTTGGCCTCTGCGCCTGTGGGCCTGCGGCGATGGTCGACGGCGTGCTGAAGGGCCGCGCCGAGGCGGCGGCGCTCGTGGCGGAGGTGGCGCGATGAGGATCTGGGTGCCCCGGGACGCGGCCGCGAAGGCGCTGGGCGCGGAGGCTGTGGCGCAGGCGATTGCCGCCGAGGCCGTCGCGCGCGGGCTCGACGTCGAGATCGTCCGCAACGGCAGCCGCGGCATGGTCTGGCTGGAGCCCCTGGTGGAAATCGAGCGGGACGGCGTGCGGCACGGCTTCGGACCGCTGCGCGTGGAGGATGTCCCGGCGCTGCTCGACGGCGCGCTGGAGGGGCTCGGCCCGGTCGAGGAGATCCCCTTCTTCGCGCGTCAGGACCGGCTGACCTTCGCGCGCGTCGGGCTGATCGACCCCTTGAACCTTGCCGACTACGAGGCCCATGGCGGGCTGACCGGCCTGCGCCGGGCGCTCGGGATGGAGGCCGAGGGCATCGTGGCAGAGGTCAGGGAAAGCGGCCTGCGCGGGCGCGGCGGCGCGGGCTTTCCGACGGGCATCAAGTGGGACACGGTGCGAAAGGCGCCGGGTCCGCGGAAATACATCGTCTGCAACGCCGACGAGGGAGACTCGGGCACCTTCGCCGACCGGATGCTGATGGAGGGCGACCCGTTCTGCCTGATCGAGGGCATGACCATCGCCGGTCTCGGCACGGGGGCGGAGCATGGCTACGTCTACATCCGTTCGGAATATCCCGACGCCATCGAGGTGATGACGCGCGCGGTGGAGACCGCGCGAGGTGCCGGAATGCTCGGTGACGTGCTGGGCTCGGGGCGGCGCTTCGACATGGAGGTGCGCGTGGGCGCGGGCGCCTATGTCTGCGGCGAGGAGACCTCGCTTTTGAATTCGCTCGAGGGCAAGCGCGGCGTGGTGCGCGCCAAGCCGCCGCTGCCGGCACTGGAGGGGTTCCTGGGTCGGCCGACGGTGGTGAACAACGTCATCTCGCTCGCCACCGTGCCGGTGATCTTCGAGAAGGGCGCGGCCTTTTACGCGGGATTCGGGCTGGGGCGGTCTCGGGGCACGATGCCGTTCCAGATCGCGGGCAACGTTGCGCGCGGTGGCCTCTTCGAGACGGCGTTCGGGATGCCGCTTGGGGTGCTCGTGGAGGAGATCTGCGGCGGCACGGCCTCGGGCCGGCCGGTGAAGGCCGTGCAGGTGGGCGGGCCCTTGGGCGCCTATTTCGCGCCGGGGAAATTCGACACGGGCCTCGGCTACGAGGAATTCGACGGCGCGGGCGGGCTGATCGGGCATGCGGGCGTGGTGGTTTTCGACGACAGCGCGGACATGCTGCGCCTCGCGCGTTTCGCGATGGAGTTCTGCGCAGTGGAAAGCTGCGGGAAATGCACGCCCTGCCGCATCGGCGCGGTGCGGGGCGTGGAGACCATCGACCGTATCGGGCAGGGCGATGCCGCGGCGATCCCGCTGCTGGTGGATCTGTGCGAGACGATGAAGGACGGCTCGCTTTGCGCGCTGGGGGGCTTCACGCCCTACCCGGTGATGAGCGCGCTGGAGCAGTTTCCCGAGGAATTCTCGGGCGTGCGGGAGGCGGCGGAGTGAAGCCCTGTCCTTTTTCGACGCCTTCGGCGCCGACCCGTGCGAGGGGGCGCTGCCCCCTCGCGCTCCCCCCCGTATTTTTGACAAGAAGAAATCAGGGACCGTGCGCATGAAGGATTTCATCATTCCCCAAGACGATCGCGACATGGGCACCCCTGCGGCGGTGGGCGCGCCCGTGAGCCTGACGATCGACGGCGTGGCGGTCACGGTTCCCGAGGGCAGCTCGGTGATGCGGGCGGCGGCGGAGGCGGGCATAGCCGTGCCCAAGCTCTGTGCGACCGACAGCCTCGAGGCCTTCGGGTCCTGCCGGCTCTGTGTCGTGGAAATCGAGGGGCGCCGCGGCACGCCGGCGTCTTGCACCACGCCCGTGGCGCCCGGCATGGTGGTCCATACGCAAGGCGCCAAGGTCAAGAAGATCCGGCGCGGGGTGATGGAGCTTTACATCTCCGACCACCCGCTCGACTGCCTGACCTGTGCGGCCAACGGCGATTGCGAGTTGCAGGACATGGCCGGTGCCGTGGGCCTGCGCGACGTGCGCTACAGCGCGCCCGAGGGCGGCGGCCTTGCCAACCATTTCGAGGCACGAGACACCTCGGGCGCGACGAACCCCGAGTGGCTCCCGAAGGACGACAGCAACCCCTATTTCACCTACGATCCCGCGAAGTGCATCGTCTGCAACCGCTGCGTCCGGGCTTGCGAGGAAGTGCAGGGGACCTTCGCGCTGACGATCGAAGGCCGCGGGTTCGACAGCCGCGTCAGCGCCGGCGGAGCAGGGGACGATTTCCTGTCGTCCGATTGCGTCAGCTGCGGCGCCTGCGTGCAGGCCTGTCCGACCGCGACGCTGCAGGAGAAATCGGTGATCGAGCTTGGCACGCCGCAGCGCTCGGTCGTCACCACCTGCGCCTATTGCGGGGTGGGCTGCTCCTTCAAGGCGGAGCTCAATGGCGACGAACTGGTGCGGATGGTGCCCTACAAGCATGGCGGCGCGAACAAGGGCCATTCCTGCGTGAAGGGCCGCTTCGCCTGGGGCTACGCCAACCACGCCGAGCGCATCCTGAACCCGATGATCCGGGAGAGCATCGATGAGCCCTGGCGCGAAGTGTCCTGGGAGGAGGCCATGGCCTTCACCGCGGACCGGCTGCGGGGCATCCAGGCGCGCTACGGGCGGAAGTCGCTGGGCGTCATCACCTCGAGCCGCTGCACGAACGAGGAGACCTACCTCGTTCAGAAGCTCGCCCGCGGCGTCTTCCGCAACAACAACACTGACACCTGCGCGCGGGTCTGTCACTCGCCCACGGGCTACGGGCTTGGCCAGACCTTCGGCACCAGTGCCGGCACGCAGGATTTCGACAGCGTGATGCACACGGACGTCGCCGTCATAATCGGCGCGAACCCGACGGACGGGCACCCAGTCTTCGCCTCGCGGCTGAAAAAGCGGCTCCGGCAGGGCGCGAAGCTGATCGTGATCGACCCCCGCCGGATCGACCTCGTGAAATCGGCCCACGTAGAGGCGGCCCATCACCTGGCGCTGCGGCCCGGCACCAACGTGGCCGTGATCACCGCGATGGCGCATGTGATCGTGACCGAAGGGCTCTTCGACGAGGCCTTCATCCGGGAGCGCTGCGACTGGGACGAGTTCCGGGAATACGCCGAGTTCGTCTCGGACCTGCGCCACTCCCCCGAGATGACCGAGATGCTGACGGGGGTTCCGGCCGAGGAATTGCGCGGCGCGGCACGGCTCTATGCCACGGGCGGAAACGGCGCGATCTACTATGGCCTCGGCGTGACCGAGCATTCCCAAGGCTCCACCACCGTCATGGGCATCGCCAACCTTGCGATGCTCACGGGCAATATCGGGCACGAGGGCGTGGGCGTGAACCCGCTGCGCGGTCAGAACAACGTGCAGGGCTCCTGCGACATGGGCAGCTTCCCGCATGAGCTGCCGGGCTACCGTCACGTGAAGAACGCCGATGTGCGCGCGATCTTCGAGGCCGCCTGGGGCGTGGAGATCGACCCCGAGCCGGGCCTGCGCATTCCCAATATGCTCGATGCTGCCGTGTCGGGCAGCTTCAAGGGGCTCTATTGCCAGGGCGAGGACATCCTGCAATCGGACCCCGATACCAAGCATGTGGCCGCGGGTCTCGCCGCGATGGACTGCGTGATCGTCCACGACCTCTTCCTGAACGAGACCGCGAATTACGCGCATGTCTTCCTGCCGGGCTCGACCTTCCTGGAAAAGGACGGGACCTTCACCAATGCCGAGCGGCGGATCAACCGCGTGCGCAAGGTGATGGCGCCCCGGAACGGTTACGCCGACTGGGAGATCACGCAGATGCTGGCGCGCGCCATGGGGGCGGACTGGCACTACACGCATCCCGCCCAGATCATGGAGGAGATCGCGGCCACCACGCCCTCCTTCGCGGGGGTCACCTACGATCTTCTGGAAGAACGCGGCTCGATCCAGTGGCCCTGCAACGAGGCGCATCCCGAGGGCTCGCCCATCATGCACGTGGACGGGTTCATGCGCGGCACGGGTCGGTTCATGATCACCGAGTACGTGCCCACCGACGAGAAGACGGGCCCGCGCTTTCCGCTTCTCCTGACCACCGGGCGCATCCTGAGCCAGTACAACGTGGGCGCGCAGACCCGGCGGACGCAGAACGTGATCTGGCACGAGGAAGACGTGCTGGAGATCCACCCACATGACGCGGAAGTGCGCGGCATCAAGGAGGGCGACTGGGTGCGCCTCGCATCGCGCTCGGGCGAGACGACGCTGCGGGCCACGCTGACCGACAGGGTGACGACGGGCGTGGTCTACACCACCTTCCACCATCCGGGCACGCAGGCCAACGTGATCACCACGGACAATTCCGACTGGGCGACGAACTGCCCGGAATACAAGGTGACGGCGGTGCAGGTGGCGCTGTCGAACGGGCCGTCCGACTGGCAGGAAGACTATGCCGCGCAGGCTGCCCGCGCGCGCCGCGTGCTTCCGGCGGCGGAATGATCGCCCGCGAGGATATGGGCCGCGTGGCCACTGGTGCACCGGCACGGCGTCTGGGGGGCACGGCGTCCTCCATCACCCGCGCGCTGCCCGAGGAGGTGCCGGTGGCCATCACGGTCAATGGCTCCAGCCAGGCGGTGATGATGGCCAGCCCCGCCGATCTCGAGGATTTTGCCGTGGGGTTCGCGTTGACCGAGGGGATCGTCGAAGAGGCGTCCGAGATCGAGAGCGTCGAGGCGATGAGCCTTTCCGGCGGGATCGAGGCGCGGCTCTGGATCAGCGACGCGCGGGCCGAGGCGCTCGGGGCGCGGCGGCGCGCGATGCTGGGTCCCGTGGGCTGTGGCCTATGCGGCATCGACAGCCTCGATCAGGCGATGCGGCCGGTACCGCGCGTGACGGCCGAGGCCCGGTTCGTGCATGGCGAGATCGCCGGCGCGGGGGACGCGCTGCGCGGCCACCAGCCGCTGCACGATCAGACGCGCGCGGTTCACGCGGCCGGATTTCTGCTGCCGGGGCAGGGCATTGTCGCGGCGCGCGAGGACGTGGGCAGGCACAATGCGCTCGACAAGCTGATCGGGGCGCTTGCGCGTGCCGGCATCGAGGCCGCGCAGGGCGCCCTCGTCATGACCAGCCGCATCTCTCTCGACATCGTGCAGAAGGCCGCGATGGCGGGCGCGGGCGTGGTCGTCTCGGTCTCGGCGCCCACGGCCACCGCCCTGCGGCTGGCCGATGAGGCCGGGATCACGCTGGCCGCCTTCGCCCGTGGCGACACGGTCGAGGTCTACACCCATCCCCACAGGATCACGGAGCGCGAGAGTGACGTCGCATAAAAGCAAACTGGTCCGCATGGCCAACCAGATCGCCACCTTCTTCGCCAGCCAGCCGGGGCAGGATCAGGCCGAGCGGGTGGCGGCGCATCTGCGCGACTACTGGGGCCCCGAGATGCGCGCCGATCTAAAGGCGCAGGTCGCCGCCGGGCAGGCGGAGGACCTGGACGACCTGGTGCGAGAGGCCCTGCCGCTGATCTGAGACGGCGTCAAAGATCGGCGCGGTCGATCACCGCGACCCCGTCCGAAACGGCGTCGCTGGGGTGCGTGATGATGATAGCGCCATCCTCCAGCCCTTCGAGGATCTGTGCGCTGCGCGCGCCGCGGCGGCCGAGCGACACGGCACGTTCTCGCGCAACGCCGTCTTCCACCGTGAAAACGGCCCAATCGTCCCCGCGCCGGAAGAGCGCGCCGAGCGGAACCTGAAGCGTGTCGGCGCCTTCCCATTCCACCACGCGCAGGAAAACGGCGAATCCGTGCCCGAGACCCGCGCGTGCCTCGGCCGGCGTCTCGAGGGCGAAGACGGCATCGACGCGCTGTTCCTCGATGCCAAGCGCCGAGACGCGGGTCTCGGCGGCCGGCTCGATCCGTAGCAGCGTGGCGGCCAGCGGGTCCGGCCCGCCCCAGCGCTCCACGAGCGCCGGCGTGCCGGGGCCGATGCGCACCGCGTCGGACGACAGCAGGTCGGCCACGATCTCCAGGTCCGCCGGATCGCCGATCGTCAGAAGCGGCGCGCCCGCCTGCACGGGATGCTCGCTGATCGTGGCGATGGACAGGACCACCCCGTCGCTCGGGGCGCGCAGGGTCACGCAGCATTCGGTCGCCTCCGCCGCGCCGCTTTCCGGGCCGACCAGTGCCGCCTCGGCCCGTTCCAGCGCGCCCTCGGACATCGCCACCCGCGAAAGGGCCGAGGCCACCGCCGCCTCGGCTACAGCCAGCGCCTGCGCCACGGTTTCCATCTGCGTCACCGTGGTCACGCCACGCTCCATCAGCGTCCGCGTCCGGTCGAACTGAAGGCGCGCGAAGGCCTCCTCCTCGCGCATCCGCACGAGATCGGCGCGCGCCACCTCGAGCGCGGCGGCAGCCTCGGCCACGCTCGCCTCGGCCTGGGCGCGGGTGCGCGCGTCGAGCAGCGAGGGGCTTCCGGGCTGCACGCGCGCCACCACGGTCTCGCCGGCCACGACCCTGTCGCCCACCGCCACCGGCGCGCGCTGCGCGGTGCCGGCGATGGGGCTGGCCACCTCGTAGATGTCGCGGATGCGCGTCTGCCCGTCGGCGTCGATGGTGACCTGGAGCGGCGCGCGCGTGACCTCCACGAGATCAACCGGCACCGGATCCTCGCGGAACGCCACATAGCCGAGCCCGCCGATCAGCGCCGCGCCGGCGAGGCTCAACGCGATGGTGCGTGTGGTCCAGACCATTGAGATCACTCCCTTGTTTTCATCACGGCGACAAGGTCCATGCGGTCGATCCGCCGCCTTACGAGCAGGACCGAGACGAGGCTCGCGGCCAGCACCACGAGGCTTGCCCGGGCGAAGATCGCGGGCTCCAGCACCAGCGGAACCGCGTAGAGATCGGACGAGAAGCTGTTCGACAGCGCCGTGGCGATCCATGCCCCCATGAGCCAGCCGAGCGGCTGGGCGAGGATTGCGAGCACCATCGTCTCGCCCACCAGCACCGAGGAGACCTCGGCCCGGCTGAAGCCGAGGATACGCAGGCTGGCCAGCTCGCGCGCCCGTTCGCTCATCTGGATGCGTGCCCCGTTATAGGCCACGCCCACGGTAATCAGGATCGCGATGGCGGCATAGATCGAATTGACCACGGTGATGTTAGCGCTGATCGTTTCCTCGAAGGATCGGCGGTTGTCGGTCATCGAGATGAGGCCGGCCAGCGCTGGCGTCTCCTGCAAGGCGGCGTGAAGCTCGGGCAGGTGGCGCTCGTCGATCAGGACGTTCACCGTCGACATGCGCGGCGAGCGGCGGAATTGCGCGTCCAGAAAGTCGATGTCGGCATAGGCGCCGAGGCCCAGATACTGCTCCACCAGCCCGGTGATGAGGAGGTCATGGGTCTCCCGCCGCCCGGTCATGAACGCCACCTCGACGGTCTCGCCCACCGAGAGGTCCAGCGCGGCCGCCAGCCGCTCCGACAGGAGGATGCCGCCTGGCGGGGCCGTGATCGCGCGGCCATCGGCGCCGATCACCCGGCTGAGCGTGGCGTCCGAGGGCCGCGCCTCGAGCGAGACGCGCTTCTCCCGCGGGCCGTTGCGCAGGGTGGCGGCGTGGAACTGCTGCGGCTCGACCTGCAGGACGCCGGGCAGGCGCGCGACCTCGGGCAGCGCGTCGCGGGGCATGTCGCGGGTCAGCAGGATCATCGCGTCGCCCCGGTAGGACTGGTTGAACGCGAGATCGATCATGTGGTTCAGCGAGCCGTTCATGAAGCCCGCGGCGATCACGGTCGAGGTGGCTGCGCCGAGGCCCGCGGCGGTCAGCATGCTGCGAACGGGCCAGCGGATGATGCTGCGCAGGACCATGATCGTGGTCTGGCGCAGGCGCATCCCGGCCATGATCCGGTCGATCAACGTGCGCCTGAAAAGCGGCGTGGCATGGGGCTGCATCGCCAGGGCGGGCGCCAGACGCGAAGCCATGAGCGCGGCCCGCG
>CAZGHJ010000069.1:0-12501 GCA_964525355.1 uncultured Roseicyclus sp. | reverse complement strand
TCCATGGTGATCTCCACCGGACTGCCCTTCGCGGTGGTGCTCGTGCTTCTGTGCGTGTGCATCGTGATGGGCCTGCGCACCGAGCGCGCGGCCATCAACGCGGCCTCCTCGCCCGCCGAGTAGCCCCGGCCCCGCGCGACAGGCCGGTCCTTCCGGCCCGCATCACCGAACGCCGCCGATCCCCGATCGGCGGCGTTTTTCGTGCGCCCGGAGCGTGGCGCCTGGGCCATGCTGCGCTGCCGCATGTCGCAAATCGCGGATCATGCGGCGTTGCAGCGACGGAGCCGCCGCCTGACTCGTGCGAGGCGTCGCCGGAACCGCCATCCCGCGCAACGGAGATCGAGCCCATGCTGCAAGTCCTGTCCGGTGTCTGGGCGCTTCTGCTCGGCATCGTGTTCATCATGCTCGGCAACGGCATGCATTTCACGCTGATCGGCCTGCGCGGCGGGCTCGAGGGGTTCAGCGCGGCGGAACTTGCCATCGTGACCTCGGGCTACTTCCTCGGCTTCCTCTCGGGCGCGCGCTACACGCCGGTGCTGATCCAGCGCGTGGGCCACGTGCGGGTCTTCGCAGCGCTCGGCAGCTTCATGTCGGCCGGGCTCATCGCCTTCACGCTGATGGCCGAGCCCTGGGCCTGGACGCTCCTGCGGGTGCTGATCGGCTTCTGCATGTCCGGCATCTACGTGGCCGCCGAAAGCTGGCTGAACAACGCCAGCACGAACGAAAGCCGGGGCAAGGTCCTGTCGACCTACATGATCGCTCAGACGCTGGGGATCATCGGCGCGCAGGGGCTGCTGACGCTTGGCGATGCGGCGACTTCGGCGCTGTTCATCGGGGCCTCCATCCTCGTCTCGGTCTCCTTCGCGCCGATCCTTCTGTCGATCACGCCGGCGCCCGCGGCCGAGGTCGCCCGCCCGATGTCGTTCCGTCAGCTTTTCTCGGGCTCGCCGCTGGGCGCGATCGGCATCTTCCTGCTGGGCGGCATCTACGCCACCCAGACCGGCATGGGGGCGGTCTTCGGCAGCCAGATCGCCCTGACCGCCAACGAGATCGCGCTGTTCGTGGCGATGCTTTTCGCCGGCGCGCTGATCCTGCAATTTCCGATCGGCTGGCTCTCGGACCGGCTGGACCGGCGCAAGGTGATCCTCGGCACGGCGGCCATGGGCGCGGTCGCCTGTGGCCTGGGCTGGATGGCGGGCGGTGCGCCCGGCCCGGACGGGACGCGCGATCTGTGGCCGCTCATGGCGGCGGCGTTTCTCGCGGGGGGCATGACCACGCCGCTCTACGCGCTTTTGCTGGCCTACACCAACGACTTCCTGCCGACCGAGGACATGGCCGCCGCATCGGGCGGGCTCGTGTTCACCTTCGGGCTCGGCGCGATCCTCGGCCCGCTCCTGACCGGCTGGGCGATGGAGGGGGTGGGGCCGGGCGGCTTCTGGATCGTGACCGGCGCGACCTTCGCCTGCCTCGCGGTCTACGCCACCTACCGGATGTCCCAACGCGCCGCGCCGCAGGCCTCGGAGACGGATGCCTATCTCGGCGTCCTGCCCACGGCCACGGCCGTCGCGGTCGAGGCGGCCGGGACCTGGGCCGTCGAGAATGCCGAGGCCGAGGCCGAAGCGGCTGCCGCGGAGGGCGCCGAGCCCGACAGATAGCCCGCGCCCCACGCGGGTTTCGCGTGGCCCCGATCTGTCGTAGGCAAGTGCCCGGAGGTGACGACATGTGTGGCTTTGTTTGTCTTTGGCGCGTCGGCGACGAGACCCTCGCGGAGCGGATGATCCGCCAGATCTCGCATCGCGGCCCGGATGCGCTGGCCGTGGCGCGATTGCCGAACGCGCCGGTGGTGATGGCCCATTGCCGCCTGTCGATCATCGGGACCGAGGACGGCGCGCAGCCGATCCACCAGACCGACGACCTGCTGGTGGTGAACGGCGAGATCTACAACCACGAGGATCTGCGCGCGATCCTCGGCGAAAGCGCCTTCGAGACGGCCAGCGACAGCGAGACGATCCTGCATCTCTTCCGCTCTGGCGCCAGCCGCTGGATCAGTCGGCTCGACGGGATGTTCGCCTTCGTGCTGGCCACCCGCGACCGGATCATCGCCGCGCGCGACCCGCTGGGGATCAAGCCGCTCTACATGGCGCGGCTGGGTGAAGGCGTGGCCTTCGCCTCGGAACTCAAGGCCTTCGACGGCGTGCCGGTGGACAGCGTCGAATACATCCCGCCCGGCGGTCTTTACGACACGCGCGACGGCTGGCGGCAATGGTACCGCACGCCCCACGGCGCGGCCGAGGCGGAACCGGGTCTCGACATCGACCACACCGCGCGCGAATTGCGCCTCGTCCTCGAGGAGGCCGTGGCCAAGTGGATGGTCGCGGATGTCGAGGTCGGCTCGTTCCTGTCGGGCGGGCTCGACAGTTCCATCATCGCGGCCATCGCCCAGAAGGTCCGGCAGGAGATGGGCCGCGGCCCGCTGAAGACCTTCGCCGTGGGCCTCGAAGGCGCGCCGGATCTCGAGGCCGCGCGCGCCGTGGCCCGTCACATCGGCTCCGACCACCGCGAGCACGTCTTCACGGCCGACGACCTCGCGCAGGCCCTGCCGCATGTGATCTACCACCTCGAATCGGCTGACGTGGACCTGGTGCGCAGCGCCATCCCGACGCTTTTCGCGGCCCGGCTGGCGCGGCAGGACGTCAAGGCGGTGCTGACCGGCGAGGGCGCGGACGAGCTTTTCGCCGGTTACACCTACCACCACGATTACGCCGACGACCCCCGCGCGCTGGCTGACGAGATCACCCGCGCGCTGGGCACGATGCACAACATCAACCTCCAGCGCGTCGACCGCGTGACCATGTCCGAGAGCCTCGAGGCGCGCACGCCATTCCTCGACCGCGACCTCATCGACTTCGCCCAGTCCATCCCGGCCGAGCTGAAGCTGCGCCGGACGGACCCCGACGCGGTCGAGGCCACCGGGCCCACGACGGAGAAATGGATCCTGCGCAAGGCCTGCGCCGATCTGCTGCCGACGGCGCTTGTCTGGCGCAAGAAGGCGCAGTTCGACGAAGGCTCGGGCACGGTGGACGCGTTGCAGGTCGCGCTGCGCCGGATGCTGGGCACCGAGGCGCCCGTGACCCGCGCCGAAGAGGCCGCGCTTTACGAGCGCATCCTGCGCGACAGCTACGTCGATGCCGAGCGCATCCTCGAGAATGCCGGTACCTGGACCGACGAGCGCGTCGCGGTCTGACCCCTGCGAGAAAGAGCCCGTGACATGAGCCGTTTTCTCACCGTCGGCGCCGCGCAGATCGCCTCCGAGACCAGTGATCTCGCGGCGAATTTCGAGAAACACCACGCCTATGTGGAGCGCGCCGCGGCGCTGGGCGTGGAGCTTCTGGTCTTTCCCGAACTGTCGCTCGTCGGCCATTACGGCGCCGAGGCGCTGCTCGACGTGGTGATGACCCGCGACGACCCGCGCCTGCTCGGGCTAAGCCGGGCCGCGGGCGACATGGAAATCGTCGTGGGTTTCGTCGAGGAGGCGCGCGGCGCGCAGTTCTACAACGCCGCCGCGGTGCTGAAGGCGGGCCGCCTGCGCTACATCCACCGCAAGATCAATCTGCCCTCCTATGGCCGGCTGATCGAGACGAAATATTACGCCCATGGCCGCTTCGTGGACACCCATGCGCTGACCGAGGACTGGGTGCTGGGCCTGCTGATCTGCGCCGATCTCTACAACCCCGCGCTGGCCCATCTCGCCTTCCTGCACGGCGCGACGATCCTGACCGCGCCGATCTCCTCGGGGCGAGAGGCGGTGGGCGAGGAATTCGACAACCCGCTGTCCTGGGCCACGACGATCCAGTTCTACGCGATGATGTACGGCGCGCCCGTCATCATGACCAACCGCGTCGGCCGCGAGGGTGACCTGAGCTTCTGGGGCGGCTCGCGCATCCTCGATCCCTTTGGCCGGGTGCTCGCGCAGGGCGGCGGCGGCGAGGAATTGATCACCGCGCGCCTCGACTATGCCGACACGCGCCGTGCGCGCGCCCTTCTGCCCACGGTGCGCGACAGCAACCTTGCCCTCGTCCAGCGCGAGACCAACCGCCTGATCGACCGCCTTGGGGTGCCCGACATGGTGCGCGACCCCGACTGAGCGACCTCTCCGCAAGGTGCTGCCGGTGCGGGGCCGGGCGCACGCCGCGGGAGGTTGCAGGCGCTCATCGACCTTGCGCGTACCGCCCCTGAAAGCGGCCACGCCCGACCCCTGCTTTCGGCAGGCGAGCGGAATGTGGAATGGCGCTGCGGACTTGCCTGCAAAATCCCTTTCGGTAGAGTGGTTTCATCGTGCCGAGCGACCGAAGTTCTGCGGAGAATGCCGGTGGACATCACGTGGAACAGACCCGATGCCACCCTCGCGGCCCTAGGGCAGCACGTGGGGATGTGGCGCTGGGAGCTTGCCACGAACCGGGTCCAGTGGAGCGATCACCTGCTTGCGATGCTGGGGTTCGACCGGTCCGAATGCGTCGAGGATTTCGCGTTTTTCCAGGGCCTCCTGCATCCCGACGATGCCGAGCCCTTCCGGGCGCAGATCGAGCGGCACCTGTCGACACAGGCGCCCTGCCGTTGCCGCTTCCGGCTGCGCCACAAGGACGGCCACTACGTAACCACGCTGACGCAGGGCTCGGCGATCCGCGACGACGGCGGCGCGTCCGTCGAGATCGTCGGCGCGGTGATCGACCTGTCCAACGAGGTGCGCTACGCCGAAACCCTTGCCGAGAGCCAGCGCGCGTTCCAGTCCCTCGCCGAAAACGTGCCCGGCGCCATATTCCGCTACGTCCGCTCTCCCGCCGGGTCCGATCGCGTCGAATACATGAGCCCCGGCTGTTTCGAGATCTGGGAGGTCACCGCCGAACAGGTTGAGCACGACGCCTCGCTGCTTTGGTCGGTGGTGCTGGACGAGGATCTCGCCGCGATGCAGGCGTCGGTCGCGCAGTCGGCCGAAACCCTGACGCCGTGGAAGCATCGCTGGCGCATTCGCACGCCGTCGGGCCGGCTCAAGCACGTGGAGGGGCGCGGCATTCCCGAAAGGCTGGAGGACGGCTCCGTGCTCTGGAACAGCCTGATCCTCGACGTGTCGCAGGAGGTCGCGGTCCAGAACGAACTGATCAGTCAGCAGGAAATGCTGGGCCAGGCGCAGAAGATGGAATCCATCGGCCGGATCGCCGGCGGCATCGCGCATGACTTCAACAACCTGCTGGCCATCGTGATCGGCAATGCCGAGCTTGCGGCCGAAATGACGGCGGAACCCGAATTGCGGGACTTCCTCGACCAGATCGTGGAGGCCGCGCAGCGGGGCAACCGGCTGACCCGGCAGCTTCTGAGTTTCGCGCGCCGGTCGCGGCTGAACCCGACCGCCGTCAGCCTCGACAAGTCGATCAGGTCTATCAGCGCGCTGATCGCGCGGGTGTTGCCCGAGACGATTTCCTTTGACGTGGTGGGAACGGCCGGCCTGTGGACGGCGCGGGTCGACGAGTCGTTCCTCGAAAACGCGATCCTGAACCTGTGCATCAACGCGCGCGACGCGATGCCGGATGGCGGGCAATTGACCATCGAGACGAGCAATGTGCGCGTCTCGCAGGACTACGCCTCCGGCTACAACGACGACATCGCGCCGGGCCGCTATGTGCTGATCGCCGTCACCGACACCGGGACCGGTATCCCGCCCAAGGACATCGAGAAGATCGTCGAGCCGTTCTTCAGCACGAAGCCGCCCGAACTGGGATCCGGTCTGGGTCTCGCGATGGTCGACGGTTTCGTCCGTCAGTCCGAGGGCGCGCTGCGGATCTACTCGGAGGTCGGCACCGGCACGACCGTGAAGATCTACCTGCCCGCGATCGACCCCGACCGGTCGGCGGCAGTGCCCGGCGCGCCGCCCGGCGTCGCGACCCGGCCGCGTCTCACGGGCCATGTTCTCGTCGTCGAGGATGAGCCCGTCATCCTGAACATCCTGCGCGTCACGCTCGAACGCGCCGGGCATTCCGTCTCCGTCGCAAGCTCGGGCGACGAGGCGGCGGCCCTTTACGGAGAGAAGTTCGACGGCTTCGATATTCTGCTTACCGACGTCGTGATGCCCGGCAAGCTCCAGGGCCCCGCGCTTGCCAGCCGCATCACTGAGCGCTTCCCCGACCTGCCGGTCGTCTTCATGTCGGGCTACCCGAACGAGGCGGCCGTGAACGGCAACGGCATTCGCCCCTCCGACACGTTCCTGATGAAGCCGGTCGTCCGCGAGACGCTGCTCGACGCCATCGAACAGGCCCTGAGGGCGGCCCGATCAGGTTGAGCCCGCCTCGTTTGCGACGCGCTGGCGCGGGCCGCACGGGCCCGGCTGACAGGTGAAGGATCTTTCGACGAGTTTCGACGCGGCCCCTTCCGCGGGCGGGAATCGATGGACACTGCGCTGAGGGATAAGCCCAAAACGCTGAATGGAGTCAAAGGCGTAGGGGGGAATGTGGCAGCCCGTAGGGGAATCGAACCCCTCTTTCCAGGTTGAAAACCTGGCGTCCTAACCGATAGACGAACGGGCCACGCGGTGGGTAGGGGGTGTCTAGAAAAACACGGCACAGGGATCAAGGGGATTCTGCCGGGGGTGGGCAGGATTCGGTGTCTTGGCCCCTGCGGGCGCCGCTCACTCGGCCCAGGCTGCATCCTCGAGGCGAAGCTGCACGCGCGTGCGCCCGTTCCAGTGGTTCAGTTCCACCCGTCCGGCCAGATGCACGGGGCGGCCCTGGTGGGTCTGCAACGCGTCGAGGCCGCGCCGCCCGGCATCGAAGGCGATCGCGTCCATCGTCGGGCCGCCATCGGTGAAGGACAGCTTGAGATGATCCTCGCCGACGGGACGCGCGGAGCGGATGCGCATGGCGGGGAAGGCGAAGCGCGGTGCGGGGGCGGCGGATCCGAAGGGGCCCGCGGCCTCGATGCGCTGGATCAGCTCCGGGTCCGCGGCCTGCGGCATCAGCACCCCGTCGAGCCGCAGATCGCGTGCCCCGCCTTGTCCCGCGCCCTGGCGCCCCAGCAGCTCGGCCAGCCGCGCCATGGCCGGATCGAGCTGCGCGCGGGAGAGGCTGAGCCCCGCGGCCATCCGGTGCCCGCCGCCGCGCTCGATCAGGCCCTCGGCGGCCAGCCGCTGCACGGCCGCGCCCAGATCGACGCCGGGCACCGAACGGCCCGAGCCCTTGCCCGCGTCCCCCTCGAAGCCGATGACGATGGCGGGCCGGTTCATGTGCTCCTTCAGGCGGCTCGCCACGATCCCCACCACGCCGGGATGCCAGCCGTCGCCCGCCGCCCAGGCAAGCGGCGCATCGTCGCCCCGCGCCTCGGCCTCGGCAAGCGCGGCATCGCGCACCCGCGCCTCGATCTCGCGGCGGTCGGTGTTGAGCGTGTCGAGACGCTGCGCCAGCGCCACGGCCTCCTCTTCGCTGTCGCAGGCCAGCAGCCGCGCGCCCAGATCCGCCTCGCCGATGCGCCCGCCGGCATTGACGCGAGGGCCGAGCACATAGCCCAGGTGGTAGCTCGTGGGCGCCCGGTCGAGCCGCGCGACATCCGCGAGCGCCACGAGGCCGGGCCGCTGCCGCCGCGCCATGACCGTCAGGCCCTGCCGCACGAAGGCGCGGTTGACGCCCGTCAGCGGCGCCACGTCCGCCACGGTCGCCAGAGCCACGAGGTCGAGCATCGACATCAGCTCCGGCCCGGCGATCCCGTCGGCACGCAGGCGCCGGTTGAGATCCACGAGGAGCAGGAACACCACCGCGGCCGCGCAGAGATGGCCCAAATCGCCCGGCTCGTCCTGGCGGTTGGGGTTCACGACGGCCACGCAGCGCGGCAACTCGGCCTCGGCCAGGTGGTGGTCCAGTACGATGACATCGGCACCCTTGGCCGCCGCGATGGGCTCATGGCTGAGCGTGCCGCAATCGACGCAGACGATCAGGTCATGGGCCTCGGCCAGCCGCGCCATGGCCGGCACGTTGGGGCCGTAGCCCTCCTCGATCCGGTCGGGCACGTAAAGCGTCGCGCCGTGTCCCATCCGCCGCAGCCAGGTGATAAGAAGCGCGGCCGAGGCGCCCCCATCCACGTCGTAATCGGCAAAGACGGCGACCCGCTCGCGGGCCTTCAGGGCGCGGGCAAGGCGGGCCGAGGCGGCTTCCATGTCGCGCAGCCGTGCGGGGTCGGGCAGGAGATCCCTGAGCGAGGGCGCGAGGAAGGCCGCGGCGGCCTCCGGCGCCACATCACGGCGGGCGAGCACCGCGGCCACCGCCGGGTCGAGCCCCGCACGCTGCGCAAGGGCTGCGGCGCGGCGCTCTTCCTCGAGATCGGGCCCGATCCAGCGCCGCCCGGTCAGCGAAGTCTCCACGCCCAGGAATGCGGTTGCCCGGGCCTCGTCTGTTGCCGGGGCCGGGGCCATGGCTCAGCGCGGGTTGGTGTAGGTCATCCGCCGCACCGACCCGGTCTTGGACCGCATCAGGATGGTCTCGGCGGTCAGCGTGTCGACCTCGCGCTTGATGCCCGACAGGATCGAGCCATCCGTGACGCCGGTCGCCGCGAAGATCACGTGCTGGGTGATCATGTCGTCGCGGGTGTAGACCCGATCGAGATTGGTGATTCCGTGGCTTCTCGCGCGGGCCTTCTCGTCCTCGTTGCGAAAGAGGAGCCGGCCGTAGATCTGACCGCCCATGCATTTGAGCGCCGCCGCCGCCAGCACGCCTTCCGGTGCGCCGCCCGAGCCCATGTACATGTCGATGCCCGTGGTCTTCTCGGCGCAATGCATGACGCCCGCCACGTCGCCGTCGGTGATCAGTCGGATCGCGCAGCCCGTGGTCCGAAGCTCGTCGATCATCTCTTCGTGGCGCGGACGTTCCAGCACGCAGACCGTGATATCGGTGGTCGAGCAGCCCCGCGCCGCGGCCAGCGCGGACACCCGCTCGGACGGCGACATGTCGAGCGTGACCACGCCCGGACGGTAGCCCGGGCCGATGGCGAGCTTGTCCATGTAGACGTCCGGCGCGTTCAGCATGGACCCCCGCGGCCCCATGGCGATCACCGTCAGGGCGTTGGGCATGTCCTTGGCCGTCAGCGTCGTGCCTTCCAGCGGGTCGAGCGCGATGTCGACCTCGGGGCCTTCGCCGTTGCCGACCTCCTCGCCGATATAAAGCATCGGGGCCTCGTCGCGCTCGCCCTCGCCGATGACGACGACGCCGCGGATGTCGAGACGGTTGAGCTGATCGCGCATGGCGTTGACCGCGGCCTGGTCGGCGGCCTTCTCGTCGCCGTGGCCGATCAGTTCGGCCGAGGCCATCGCGGCGGCCTCGGAGACCCGCGCCAGACCGAGAGAGAGCATCCGGTCGTTGAAATCTGTGGGCTGGGTCATCGGGTTTCCTCGGCGGTTACGCTGTTGCCACCCGTTTAGCGGCCGACCATGACGCGGGCAAGGCGACAGGGCGCGTGCGGTTGCGCTAACCTGCGTGGCGAGGCGATCGGATTTGCGGTCGTGCCGCCGGAATGGCGCCTGTGCGGGCCTTTGCGGGCGGCTGTCCGCGCCGCGCCGTCTGCGATCCACGGTGCGCGCGCGGGTTGGGGAAGGTCGATTTGCGTGGCAGGGACGCCGACCGTCACGGGATGTCCGGCAGGTCTGCTGATCGTGTTGCCGAAGCTGCGGCCGCCCGCGCCGGCGATCCGGGCCGGGATCTGCCTGCCCGTCACACGTCCTCGATCCGGAGCGCGACGGGAGAGCCCACGACCACGCCGGTGGCCGGCATCGCCGCGAGCGCCGCGTCGAGGTCGGGGCGTGCGGTCCGGTGGGTGACGATGAGGACCGGCGCGTTGGCATGGGGATGGTCGTACTGGCGCATCCGGTCGATGGAGATGCCGTTCTCGCCCAGCACCGTCGCCACCTTCGCCAGCGCGCCGGGCTTGTCGACAAGCTCCATGCGCAGGTAGTAGCAGGCCGGGCTTTCGGCGGTGGCGGGAGGCGCGGGCACCAGCGATGCGGCGGGCTGGCCGAAGACCGGCAGGCGCAGGCCGCGGGCCACGTCGCAGACATCGCCCATGACGGCGCTTGCGGTGGGCCCTTCGCCCGCGCCGGGGCCGCGCAGCACGATCTGTTCCACCGCGTCGCCCTCGATCACCACCATGTTGGTGCCGCCCACAAGCTGGCCGAGCGGCGAGGCGCTGGGCACGAGGCAGGGGGTCATGCGCTGTTCCAGCCCGCGGCCCGTCATCTGCGCCACGCCCAGAAGCTTGATCCTGTAGCCCAGATCGCCCGCGCGGCGGATGTCGTCGATCGAGACCTGGCCGATCCCCTCCAGCCGTATGTCGTCGAAGGAGACCCGCGTGCCAAAGGCGATGGCGGCCAGAAGGCTCAGCTTGTGGCCTGCGTCGATGCCGCCCACGTCGAGCTCTGGATCGGCCTCGAGATAGCCCAGCCCGTCGGCCTCGGCGAAGGCCTCGGCATAGGTCAGGCCGGCGTCGCCCATCCGCGTCAGGATGTAGTTGCAGGTGCCGTTCATCACGCCCATGACGCGCGTGATCGCGTTGCCCGCCAGCCCCTCGGTCAGCGCCTTGACCACGGGGATGCCGCCCGCGACGGCGGCCTCGAAGCGCAGGGCTACGCCTGCGGCCTCGGCGGCTTCGGCCAGCGCCTGGCCATGATGGGCCAGCATGGCCTTGTTTGCGGTCACCACGTGCTTGCCGGCGGCGATGGCGGCCTCGGTCGCGGCCTTGGCGGGGCCGTCCTCGCCGCCCATGAGTTCCACGAACACGTCCACATCGTCCCGCGTGGCCAGCGCCACGGGATCGTCTTCCCAGGCGTAGGCCTCGAGCGACACGCCGCGATCCTTGTCGCGGCTGCGCGCCGAGACGGCCGTGATCTCCACCGGGCGGCCGCAGCGCGCGGCCAAGAGCCCGGACTGGCGCTGCACGATCTTGACGACGCCCCTGCCCACGGTGCCAAGGCCCGCGATGCCGAGGCGGATTGGCCCGGGTTGGACTGGCTCGCTCATGTCAGGTCTCCGGAGGGAATCTCGGTCTTGCAGCCATCCTGTTAGCGGCTTCGGTCCGGGCCTGCAACGCGGGCCGGGACTGGGGCTTGGCGGTGGTGGCGAGAGGGGAAGGCGGGCGCCCGCGGAGCCCGCGATGGGTCTGCGGCGCCTTGCGGCTTAGAGGGGCAGGGACCGCAACCGGGCCGCGCGCCGGCGCAACTCCGCGGCACGCTCCTCGATCGTCGGGCCCTCGCGCGTCGCGGCTTGCGGCGGGTCGGCGTAGACCGTCTCGAGCAGGGGGCCGAGGGGGACAAGCTCGGGATAGCCTGTGTCCCGCTGCTCGGCGGCGATGCGGGCATCGAGCGCGGCCAGGTCCGGGCCACAGCCGCCGAGGCAGAGCGCGCAGGTCACGACAAGGGCGAGAAGACGAGCCATGGGGCGATGTAATCCGAGCGCCCGGCCGCTGTCCAGCGAGAGGGCCCGGCGGCGCGCCGGGCGCAGTTGAATTGAACGCATGTTCAGATAATCTGCGCCCATGGCGCGAACGCAGGGCAGCCACGCGGATATCACGGGACCGAAGGTTCGGGCGGCGGCCTTGCGGCTGTTCGCACGCCACGGTTTCGCGGCCGTGTCGATGCGCCAGATCGCGGCGGAGGTCGGGGTGCAGGCCGGCGCACTCTATCTCTACACCGCGGACAAGCAGACGCTGCTTTTCGAGTTGATGAAGGCGCATCTGGAGGAGCTGCTGGAGGACTGGCAGGCGCCGAAGACCGATCCGCTGGGGCAGTTGCAGTCCTTCGTCGAGCATCACATCCGCTACCATCTCGACCGGCCGGACCTGGTGTTCATCGCCTATATGGAGTTGCGCAATCTGGAGCCGGGGAACTTCGCGGTGATCGAGGGGCTCCGGCGGGATTACGAGGACCGGCTGGAGGCGATCCTGCGGCGCGGGCAGGACGCGGGCGTCTTCGCGGTGGGCGACACGAAGCTCGCGACCATGGCGCTGATCGCGATGCTGACCGGGGTGACGACATGGTACCGCGAGGGTGGGCGCCTGGGGCGCGCGCGGGTGACGGAGCTGTACTGGGACATGGTGCGCAAGGCCGTGTCGGCCTGAGGCGGCAGGCGGGAGCGGGCCGGCTTGGGCCCCCTGCCGGGAGCCGCGCGCCGGCCCGCGTTGCCACGGAAAAGCGCAGGCCGATGGCGCGGCATTCTGACGGGAACCGCGTGCGCCGGCCCGCGTCAGCGGGGATTGCGCGCGCTTATTCCGCCGGAACGGCGGCGCGGACTCGCTGGCGCGGGAAGGGCACGAGGCGACCCTGGTCCTCGTCCCAGAGCTTCAGCGTGAAGGACCGCAGGGCTTCGGGCCAGCGGATCGTCTGGACCTCGTACCGCTCGCGCAGCGCCCGGTGGCAGTTGCGCAGGCGGTAGGAGGGGATGTTGGCGTTGAAATGGTGGATGTCGTGATAGGCGATGTTGC
>CAZGHJ010000068.1:0-12631 GCA_964525355.1 uncultured Roseicyclus sp. | reverse complement strand
GCGGGCGAGCGCTGCATGGCGATTTCCGTGGCCGTCCCCGTGGGCGAGGAGACCGCCGACCGCCTCATCGAGAAGCTCGTGCCGAAGATCGAGGCGCTGAAGGTCGGCCCCTACACCGCCGGCGCGGATGTGGATTACGGCCCCGTCGTGACGGGGGCCGCCAAGGACAACATCCTGCGGCTGGTGCAATCGGGCGTGGATGCAGGCGCGGAACTCGTCGTCGACGGCCGCGATTTCAGCCTTCAGGGCTACGAGGACGGCTTCTTCATCGGCCCGCACCTTTTCGACCGCGTGACCCCCGACATGGAGATCTACAAAAAGGAGATCTTCGGGCCCGTCCTGTCGACGGTGCGCGCGGGCAGCTACGAAGAGGCGCTCAAGCTTGCCATGGACCACGAATACGGGAACGGGACGGCGATCTTCACCCGCGACGGTGACGCGGCGCGCGATTTCGCCAACCGGATCAACATCGGCATGGTGGGCATCAACGTGCCGATCCCGGTGCCTCTCGCCTACCACACTTTCGGCGGCTGGAAGAAATCGGTCTTCGGCGACCTGAACCAGCACGGGCCGGACGCGTTCCGCTTCTACACGCGGACGAAGACCGTGACCGCCCGCTGGCCCTCCGGCATCAAGGAAGGCGGCCAGTTCTCGATCCCCGTGATGGAGTGACCGCGCGCGGCCGGTTTGCGGGAAAGGGCAGACGCCCGGAGAAGCTTGCGTGACGCATCTGCAACGTCTGCGTCGCGCAGGCACCGGCTCGTTCGTTTAGGCGACCGGAGATGGTTTCTCATACCTGACAATTGTATTAATATAAAAAAGCAAGGATCGCTAACTCAGCGATTCGATTTGAGATAACGACTTGTTCAGACGGCATATTTCAGGAGAACATTGCATGAAAACGCTGTTGCTCAGTGCGGCACTGGTGGGCGGTCTTGCCGCCGGCGCGTCCGCAACAACTTTCGGCGGAACCTTCACCGGCAGTTTCAACGGAACGAGCGTTGGCTGGTACAACAACAACTGCCTGTTCGATGGCGGCGCCGGTCTGGCCTGGGGATCGCCGAGTTCGACCTGCCCCAACCTGGCCGAAAACGCCGGCCAGGACGACAGCACGATGCAGATCATCGCGGATAGCTGGGGCAAGGATGTGCAGGGGACCGACCAGGTTCTGATCGGCGAGATCTCCTGGTTCAACAACGCCAACACGGCTGCGCGGGACTTCAGGACCGGCATGAACCTCTCGTTTACCGTCACGTCGCCCACCGCCGGCGGCCCGTTCACGGAATTCATGAACGTCACGATCGAGAACACCCCGAACAACCCGGCCGACAACGCGTTCCTGCTGTCTTTCGACGACTTCGGGATGGATCTTCCGACAACCTTCGGGGATGTCGAACTCACCGGTTTCTCGCTCGGCGTGACGGGAGGTGGAACCTTGTCCACAGCGACGGGCAACTTCGGCGACTGGTCTTGTTGGTTTCAGGGCGGGTGCACAAAGCTGACCTGGATCAATCCCGAAAACAACACGTCCACGTTGCAAATCTTTGCCGACGTGACGGCGCCAGCCGCCGTCGTCCCACTTCCGGCGGCCGGCTGGATGCTGCTGGCAGGTCTGGGCGGCTTCGCCGCGGTGAAGCGCCGCAAGCAGGCGGTCGCGGCCTGACCCGCCGGACAAGGATCTGATCGTGGGAAGGGCGGCATCCTGTGCCGCCCTTTTTCGTGTCTGCATCGCAGCCCTGGGTCGCGAAACGCTTGCCCGGGGCAGGATTCCCTGCTGAGACTTGCGCAGGCTCCACCGGGACGAGGCCGTGATGGCAAGTGACACCGCGCCCTACACGATTGGCATAGAGGAGGAATACCTCCTCGTCGATCGCGCCACCGGGGCGCTGGCCGAGGCGCCCGACGCGCTGATGGAAGCCTGCGCGGCCGAGCTCTCAGGCCAGGTCAGCCCCGAATTCCTGCAATGCCAGATCGAGATCGGCACGCGCGTCTGCGCCGACATCTCCGCCGCGCGCGCGGATCTCAGGCACCTGCGCGCCACCGTTGCCGCCTGCGCCGACCGCTTCGGCCTCGCGCCGCTGGCGGTGTCCTGCCATCCGTCGGCCGACTGGAAGAACCAGCACCACACCGACAGGGACCGCTACAACCAGCTTGCCCGCGACCTCGGCGGCGTGGCCCAGCGGATGCTGATCTCGGGCATGCATGTCCATGTGGGCATTCCCGACCCCGAGCATCGCATCGACCTGATGGATCAGCTGAGCTACACGCTGCCGCATCTCCTGGCGCTCTCGGCCTCATCGCCCTTCTGGCAGGGCGTGGATACGGGGCTTGCCTCCTACCGGCTGACGATCTTCGACAACCTGCCGCGCACGGGCCTGCCGCCGAGCTTCGCCTCCTGGGCCGAGTACCAGCGTTCGACGGGCGTGCTGATCGATCTGGGCGTGATCGAGGACACCACGAAGATCTGGTGGGATCTGCGCCCCTCGCACCGGTTCCCGACGCTGGAGACGCGCATCTGCGACGTCTGCCCGCGGCTGGAGGACGCGCTGACGCTGGCAGCCCTGGTGCAGTGCTTCACGCGCTATTTCATGCGCCTGCGCGCGGCGAACCTGCGCTGGCGGGCCTATGACCGCTTCCTCATCAACGAGAACCGCTGGCGCGCGCAGCGCTACGGCATCTCGGAGGGGCTGATCGATTTCGGCCGGCGCGAGATCGTGCCGGTGCCCGAACTGGTCGCGGAACTGGTGGACCTGTTGGGCGAGGATGCCGAGGCGCTGGGCTGTCTGCCCGAGTTGCAGGCCCTGCCCGACATCCTGGCGCGCGGCACCTCGTCGGAGCGGCAGCGCGCGGTCCGCGCCGCGGCGCTCGGGGCCGGCGCGACCGAAGACGAGGCGATGAAGGCGGTGGTCGATCACCTGATCGAGGAGTTCCACGCCGATCTCTGACCGAACGGCACTGCCCGCTTGCGACGCTTGCCTCGCGCGCGGGCGGGGGTTAATTAAACGCTTGTTCAATTCCTGATGGCAGCAGGCGGGGAGGGCCGGCCCATGGATTACGCCCTGAGCGAGGAACAGCAGGCCATCTTCGACATGGCCCGCGCCTTCGGCGAGGCCGAGATCGCGCCGCACGCGCGAGACTGGGACGCCGCGGGCGAGATCCCGAAAACGCTCTGGCCAAAGCTTGCGGAACTGGGCTTCGGCGGGCTTTACGTGTCCGAGGAGATGGGCGGATCCGGCCTGAGCCGGCTGGATGCAACGCTGGTCTTCGAAGCCTTGAGCCGGTCCTGCGCGTCCGTCGCGGCGTTTCTGTCGATCCACAACATGTGCGCGAAGATGCTGGAGGCCTACGCCGCGCCGGCCTTGCGCGACCGGCTGCTGCCGCCTGCCCTCTCCATGGAGATCTTCCTGTCCTACTGCCTGACCGAGCCCGGCTCGGGGTCGGACGCGGCGGCGCTGAAGACACGCGCGCGGCGCACCAACGAGGGGTATGAGCTGACGGGCACCAAGGCCTTCATCTCGGGCGGCGGCTATTCGGACGCCTATGTCGTCATGGCCCGCACGGGCGAGGACGGGCCGGGCGGCATCTCGGCACTGGTGGTCGAGGACGGGACGCCGGGCCTGAGCTTCGGCGGGCTCGAGGACAAGATGGGCTGGCGCTCGCAGCCGACGCGGGCCGTGCAGCTGGATGGCGCGCAGGTGCCCTCGGAGAACCTGCTGGGCGAGGAGGGGCACGGGTTTCGCCATGCGATGGCCGGGCTCGATGGCGGGCGGCTCAACATCGCGGCCTGTTCGCTGGGCGCGGCGCAGGCGGCGCTGGACGCGACGCTGGTCTACATGGGCGAGCGCAAGGCCTTCGGGCAGTCGATCGACCGGTTCCAGGCGCTGCAGTTCCGGCTGGCGGACATGGAGATCGAACTGGAGGCTGCGCGGGTCTTCCTGCGGCAGGCGGCGTGGAAGCTGGACACGGGCGCGCCGGACGCGACCAAGGCCTGCGCCATGGCCAAGAAGCTGGTGACGGAAACCGGGAGCCGGGTGGCGGATCAGTGCCTGCAACTCCATGGCGGCTACGGCTATCTGGCCGATTACGGGATCGAGAAAGTGGTGCGCGACCTGCGCGTGCACCAGATCCTGGAAGGCACGAACGAGATCATGCGGCTGATCGTGGCGCGGAGCATGCTGGCCGCGCGCGGGTGACGGGGGTGCGCTCCCGAAGGCCGTATTTGGGACAAGAAGAAGGGGCAGAGGCCGGGGTGAGCCGATGAGCGAGGAGATACATATCCGCAAGGAGGGCCGCGCGGGGCGCATCACGCTGAACCGGCCGGGGGCGTTGAATGCGCTGACCTGGGAGATGTGCCGCCGCATCGAGGGCGCGCTTGCGGATTGGCGGGACGATGCACAGGTGGCGCTGCTGGTGATCGACGCGGCGGGCGAGAAGGCGTTCTGCGCGGGCGGCGACATCGCGGAGATGTACGCGACCGGGACGGCGGGCGATTACGACTATGGCCGCCGCTTCTGGGCGGACGAGTACCGGATGAACGCGGCGCTGTTCGATTTCCCCAAGCCTGTCGCGACCTTCCTGCAGGGCTTCACCATGGGCGGCGGCGTGGGCGTGGGCTGCCATGGCTCGCACCGGATCGTGGGGGAGACGAGCGTGATCGCCATGCCCGAGGTGGGCATCGGGCTGGTGCCGGATGTGGGCGGCTCGCTGATCCTGGCCCGCGCGCCGGGGCGGCTTGGCGAATACCTGGGCGTCACGGCGGCGCGGATGGGGCCGGGCGAGGCGATCCATGCGGGGTTCGCCGACTACTTCCTGCCCGAGGCGGGCTGGGAGGCCTTGAAGGAGGAGTTGGTGCAAACGGGCGACTGGACCGCGGTGGACCGCGCCGCCCTGCCCGCGCCGGAGAGCGCGCTGGCGGCGAGCCGGGCGGAGATCGACAGCGCCTTTGCCGGCAGCGCCTTGCGTGACATCGTCAACGCGCTGACCGCCTCCGGCAGCGACTTCGCGGCGGCGGCGCTGAAGGCCATGGCGCGCAACAGCCCGCTGTCGATGGCCTGCACCGTGGACCTGATCCGCCGGGTGCGTGGCCGCGACACGATTGAGGCGGCGCTCGAGATGGAGTACCGCTTCACCGCGCGGGCCATGGAGAAGGGCGATTTCCTCGAAGGTATCCGCGCGGCCATCATCGACAAGGATCGCAAGCCCCGCTGGCGCCACGAGAGCCTCGTGGGGGCCAGCAATGCCGAGGTCTCGGCGATGCTGCTGCCGCTGGGGGCGGAGGGGCTGAAGCTGTGAGGCACGAAAAGGGAGGAACGCCATGAAGATCGGGTTCATCGGGCTGGGCAACATGGGCGCGCCCATGGCGGCCAACCTCGCCGCGGCGGGCCACGAGGTGACGGGGTTCGACACCGCGCCCGTGGACGTGCCGGGCGTCGCGACGGCGCCAAGCGCGGCCGAGGCGGCGGCGGGCGCGGATGTGGTCGTGACCATGCTTCCCAGTGGCGCGATCCTGCGCGACGTGGCGGCCGAGGTGCTGCCCGCCATGCGCAAGGGCGCGGTGCTGCTCGATTGCTCCACGGTCGACGTGGCCTCGGCGCGGGCCGTGGCGGACAGGGCGGCGGCAGCCGGGATGGGGTGCCTCGACGCGCCGGTCTCGGGCGGGGTCGGCGGCGCGGCGGCCGGCACGCTCACCTTCATGGTTGGCGGCAGCGAGGACGCCTTCGCCACGGCCGCGCCGCTTTTCGAGGTGATGGGCCAGAAGGCCGTGCATTGCGGGCCAGCGGGCAACGGGCAGGCCGCGAAGATCTGCAACAACATGATCCTGGGCGTCACCATGATCGCCACCTGCGAGGCCTTCGCGCTGGCCGACAAGCTGGGCCTCGACCGGCAGGCGATGTTCGACGTGGTCTCGACCTCATCGGGGTATTCCTGGTCGATGAACGCCTATTGCCCTGCCCCCGGCATCGGACCGAAAAGCCCGGCCGACAACGACTACAAGCCCGGTTTCGCGGCGGAACTGATGCTCAAGGATCTGCGGCTCAGCCAGGAGGCCGCCGAAGGCGCGGATGCCGACACGCCCATGGGCGCGCGCGCGACCGAGCTTTACCGGGCCTTCGTCGAGGAGGAGGGTGGCCGCGGCCGCGATTTTTCGGCGATGCTGGAGCGCCTCGCCGGTCGTGGCCGGCAAGGATAACGAGGCGCGCGCGCGATTTTTCTTGACCGGTGTGCCAGATGTGGCACACTCGATTTTGACACTCCAAGATTTGTCCGCAGTAAGCCCGGCGCGCGATGAAAGACGGTTAGGTGCACCTCGTGTTGCTGCGCCGGGCGGCGGACGCAAGACCAAGATCCTCGTGTGGATTGTCACAGCCCCGCTTCGGCGGGGTTTTCTTTTGCCCCCGACAACAGGCCAGCGTCTTTGCGCCCGGAGCGCCGCCACCCAATGTAAAAAAGAGTCACTTTTCTCTTGCCCGGGACGCCAACCTTCCCATATGTGTTAATGTAATAAACATTTACATTTGGCCGAGCCATCGGACCTAGTCGGCCCGCACCGCAACCGAAAGGAGATCGAGATGACCCCTACCCCGACCGAAGCCCCCATGGTGCAGCACGCCCAGGGCTGGTTTTCCCGTGCCGAGGCCTGGCTCGACGCCAGGGGCAAGGGCGCCTGGATCGCCGCCATGGTGCTCGGCTTCATCCTGTTCTGGCCCATCGGCCTCGCCCTTCTCGCCTACATGATCTGGAGCAAACGCATGTTCAACGGAAGCTGCGGCACGCCCCGCACCATGACCCGCCACAAGTTCCGGTCCTCGGGCAATAGCGCGTTCGACGCCTACAAGGCCGACACGCTGCGCCGCCTGGAGGAGGAACAGGAGGCCTTCGAGGCGTTCCTGCAGCGCCTGCGCGACGCCAAGGACAAGGCGGAGTTCGACCAGTTCATGGACGACCGCGCCCGCAAGGCGCAGTCCGACGCGGTCGACGGCGCCGAGGCCTGATCGCGCTGCCAAAGACGTGGCCCTGCGCGCCGGACCCTCAGCGCGCAAGGCCGGCCCCTTCCCCCGGCGGCCGCGGGGGCGTCCCCGCATCCGCCGCCACGCGCCGGCCGCCCTGCCAATTTCCCCCTGTTCAAACCCGGTTTCAGCCGCCATGACCACAGACATGACCTACCCGACCGGCCTGCCCGACCCCGACTACGACCCCGCCTTCTATGACGGCATCCCCGCCAAGCGCTTCTTCGCCTGGCTGGTGGACGTGGCGATCATCGCGGTGATCTCGCTGATCCTCGGCCTTCTGACGCTGACGCTGCTGCTGTGGATCTGGCCGATCCTCTATCTCGGCGTGTCGTTCCTCTATCGCGCGGCGACGATCGGCTCGGGCTCGGCGACACTGGGCATGCGCCTGATGAATATCGAGCTGCGCAACAGCCTCGGCCAGCGACTGAGCCCCGGAGAAGCGGTCGCGCATACGGGCCTCTATCTTTTCTGGTCGGTGTCGATGATCCTGCAACTGGTCTCGATCGGCCTGATCGCGGCCAGCCGCCGTCACCAGGGCCTGCATGACCACATTCTCGGCAGCGCGGCGATCAACAGCCCGCGCTGAGCCGTCCCGGACCCGCGCCTGCGACATGGCGCCCGCGGTAACCAGCCGCGAAAAAAGCTGTTGCGGGCGATGTGCCGGCTGGGGCAGGCTGAGATCAAAGACAGACAAAAGACCGTCGGCACCGCAGACCTCCATGCGTCATACCCTTCCCATCGCGCCACAATTCTATGTGACGGCTCCGCAGAGCTGTCCCTATCTCGATGGGCGCCGCGAGCGGAAGCTCTTCACCGCGCTCCAGGGCGACCAGGCCGAAAAGCTCAACAACGCGCTCAGCAAGCAGGGCTTCCGCCGCTCGCAGAACGTGCTTTACCGGCCGTCCTGCACCGAGTGCACTGCCTGCCTGTCCGCACGCATCCGCGTCGCCGATTTCACCCCCCGCAAGAGCCACAAGCGCATCGTGAAGCGCAACGCGCATCTGGTGCGCAGCGCGCGCTCGGCCTGGGCGACCGAAGAGCAATACGCGCTTTTCCGCCGTTACCTCGACGCGCGCCACGCCGATGGCGGCATGGCCGACATGGACGTGTTCGAGTTCGCCGCCATGATCGAGGAGACGCCGGTCAAGACGCGCGTCGTGGAATACCGCGACAAGACCGCCGAGGACGCCCTGACGGCCGTCTGCCTCACCGACATCCTCGATGACGGGCTGAGCCTGGTCTATTCCTTCTTCGATCCCGCCGCGGCCAAGGGCTCGCTCGGGACGCATGTGATCCTCGACCACGTGGCGCTCGCCCGCGAGGCGGGGCTGCCTTACGTCTATCTCGGCTACTGGGTGCCCGGCTCGGACAAGATGGGCTACAAGGCGCAGTTCCCCGCACTCGAGGTCTATATCGGCGGCGCGTGGCAGCCGCTCGGCGATCCCGAGGGCTATTCCAACCGGACGCATCCGCTTTCGGTGGATCCGATCGCGCAGCAGGTGGCCCAGATCACGCTGCCCGACCTGCGCAGCTAGGCGCCCGAGCCCACCATCCCGCTCTGCGGAGCTGCGGCACCCGCGCGGTGGCGGAGCGTCTTTCTTTCCTGACCCGCCGCTGACGGCGCACATGACCTCAAGCGATCCTTGAATGGGAAAGGGGCCGCGGCGGCGGCCCCTTTTTTCCGTCTTCCCCGATCCTCGGCCGGGCTCAGCCCAGCAGGTCCGGCAGGATCGTCACGATGCCCGGGAACAGCCACAACAACAGCAGCGCAAGCACCTGGATCCCCACGAAGGGCAGCACCCCGCGATAGATGTTCCCCGTGGTCACCGAGGGCGGCGCGACCCCTCGGAGGTAGAACAGCGCGAAACCGAAGGGTGGCGTCAGGAACGAGGTCTGAAGGTTGACCGCGATCATGATCGTCACCCAGCTCGGGTCGAGCGTGCCCCCGTAGATCACCGGCCCCACGATCGGGATGACGATGTAGATGATCTCGAGGAAGTCCAGCACGAAGCCCAGAATAAACAGGATCAGCATCACCAGGAGGAACACCGCCATCTCGTTGTCGAAACTGCGCAGGAACTGCTGGATGTGGTGTTCGCCCCCGAAGGAGATCAGCACCAGGTTCAGAAGCTGCGAGCCGATGAGGATGGTGAAGACCATCGAGGTGACCTTGGCCGTCTCGCGCACCACCGGCGTCAGGATCGCGCTGCGATAAAGCACCCAGCAGGAGAACAGAAGGCCGAAGAAGGCGAAGTGATAGGCCGCCTGCGCGACGACATAGGCCACCCAATCTTCGAAGGGCACGACCGAACGCGTGATGCGCAGGTCGAAATTCACGCCCACGAGGATCATGATGACGATGGCGAAGCTCGCCCAGATGACGATCTTCGACTTGCCGTTCTCCTCCTTCAGCTTGCGGTAGGCCGCCAGCATGATGGCACCGGCCGCACCGAGCGCCGCGGCGGGCGTCGGGTTGGTGATCCCGCCGAGGATCGAGCCCAGCACCGCCACGATCAGGATGAGCGGCGGGAAGACGACGCGCAGCAGATCGTTGCGAGCCAACCGGATCATCGCGTGCCGCGCGCCCCAGATGGTCAGCACCGTGGGAATGGCGAGGATCAGGAAACTCGTCCCCGGGCTCGTCAACGGACCGATGAAGAGGATGTCGACGATGAAGGCCAGAACGACGCCCACCCCGCCCACCAGGAGCGGCACCGGGTCCGAGGTCGGCGAGACGCCCCGCGCGATCGCCAGAACCAGCGACAGCAGCACGAAGATCGCAGCCACGCCCGAGCCGATCGGCGCGGCGGCGGCGGCGGCCGCTTCGATGGCGGTCGCACGCTCTTCGGGCGTCATGTCGACGACGCTGGTCGTGGCCTCGGTCGCGGTGCCGGTGGAGGCGGCGGCTTGCGCCTCACGCTGGGCCACGGCCTCGTCCCAGGCCTCCTGGCCGTGCAGGTCGATCATCGAGGCCGCGCATTGCTCGGATACGTTGGTCCTGAGGCTTGGGCGGTCGCTGTCGGTCGCATCGGTCAGCAGGATCGTTTGCGAGCCCACGAGCCCGCCACCCGCGGCCAGGCTGATGGCGATCAGGATCGCCGCCGGCGCGGCCAGGAACCAGGTCAGCGCCTCGTTGCGCGTCACCGGCTCGGAGGTCGACGCGCCGAATTCCACGGCAGGCGCCTTGGACGGGTTCACCAGGGCGAAACCGAACGCGTAGAGCGCGTAGAGGCCGGCAAGGAAGATCCCCGGCAACAGCGCCGCCTGGAAGAGCGTGCCCACCGACAGGACAGCGGGCTCGCCCAGGAAGGTCAGCGCGTCGTTACAGCCGGCAAGCTGCGCCCGCGTCTCCTGCCCGGTGGCGTAAAGATCGCCCACCAGCGTGCCCAGAAGCACGATGACGATCGAGGGCGGGATGATCTGACCCAGCGTGCCCGAGGCCGCGATGACACCCGTGGCAAGCTCGGGGGAGTAGTTGTTCCTGAGCATCGTCGGCAGCGCCAGCAGGCCCATGGTCACCACGGTCGCGCCCACGATGCCGGTGGAGGCGGCGAGGAAGGCGCCCACGATCACGATGGACACGGCCAGACCGCCCGGCAGCGGCCCGAAGACCCGCGCCATGGTGGTCAGAAGCTCCTCGGCGATCTTGGAGCGTTCGAGCGTGATGCCCATGAGAACGAACATCAGCACCGCCAGAAGCGTCTCGATCGACTGGCCCGCGATCACGCGCTCGTTCATCCGGTTGACGATGAAGGAGATGTTGCGCTCCATCGCCTGTTCCCAGCCGCCGGGGAACAGCGGCTCCTCGATCCGCGGCAATTCGGGGTATCGGAAGACGGATATGCTGTCGCGGATGACCCCTTCGGCCAGAAGCGCCGCATATTCCGCCGAGCCCGTGTCGATGGCCTGGTGGATCAGCAGCCCCGCATTGTCGAGCGCGGCGATGATCGCGAATGAAATGACCCCAGCGCCGCCGATCGCGAAGGCCACCGGAAAGCCCGTCATGATCCCCGCGAACAGCGTCAGGAACACGATGATGATGCCGATCTCGATCCCATCCAAACCGAAGAGCATGGTCCCGTCTTTCCCCTCATTCCGGCGCGTCTGCGCACGCCGTAAGTCCCCAAGCCGCGTTGCGGCGGCTCCCCGATGACCCGTTCAGGTCGATCCCGAATGGATGCTGTGTTCCAGTTCTTCGGCCCTGTCGCCGATATCGTCCCGGTCGAGATACTTGCCCGCGCTCTCCTCGCCCTCGACCCATTCGAGGTAGGAGCGCCAGAAGAACGAGACCGCCTGCATGAACACGAGCACGCAGAACAGCACGATCAGCACCTTGAACAGGAAGTAGGCGTTGAAGCCGTTCGGGCTGAAGCCGATGGTCTCCACGTTCCAGCGGAAGATCCGCGCCTGCATCAGCATCCGGTCGAGTTCGCTGGTGGAGGTCACGGCCGGCGTCATCAGGTGGCGCCACATGAAGAACCAGGCGTAGAGATAGGTGATCACGACAGCCGGCATCATGAAGAACAGGCAGCCGAACATGTCGATCATCCGCTTGGTGCGGTGCTTCACGGCGGAATAGACGAGATCGACGCGCACATGGCTCCCCTGCACGAAGGTGTAGGCGACGCAGAGGCACACCACGGCGGCGTTCCAGAATTTCAGGCCCTCCGCCCACCAGCTGAGGTCGAAGGCAATTGCCGTGCCCATGGGCCCGAGCTGGATCTCGGCCACGCGGAAGATCCGTTGGAGGAAGACGATCATCACCTGGATCAGCACCATCAGCAGGCCGGCCCAGGCGGCGGTGCGTCCGATGGCATTGGCCACACCCTCGAGGACGCGCACGCAGCCCCAGAGCATCTCGCGGCTCCAGAACATGCCCAGCGCGGTGATGACGAGGAAGGTCGTGAAGACGACGAAGAAGAACTCGACCGAGGCGCCGTAATAGATGAAGCGCATCACGGCCTCGGGATCGGCCCAGTTGAGCCAGGCACCGGGGTTGGTGATCGCGACGAATAGATAATACGGCGCAAGCGCGATGTTCTGCAGCACCCAGACGACGAAATCGATCATGTGACTGTCCCCGACCCCCTGTTACGCCGGACGATAGACGCCGGACGAACGCTGCCGCACAAGTCCATCCGGGGTCGCCACTCGCGCGACCGGCCGGATCAGCCTGCGGCAGGAATGCCCGCCCGGACAGAACCCTGTCCGGGCGGTGCGATCATGGCTGCGCGATCAGGCCGCGTTCACGCGGTTGCGCTGGCGGATGTACTCGCCATCGCCGATCTCCCACCAGGCCGCGGTCTCGGCCTGCGCTGCGAAATAGCTGTTGGAGATCTCGGCATAGAGCGGATCGCTCATGTTCGCCGCGCGCACTTCCTCGGCGCCGCGACCGAAGGCTTCCCAGACGTCGTCGGGGAATTCGCGGGCCTGCACGCCCTCGGACTGGAGACGGGCGAGCGCCGCGCCGTTCTCGGCCCAGGACATGCCGAGGTTGTTGGCATGCGTCGCCTCGCAGGCCGCTTCGACGATCTTCTGCTGGGCGGGCGTCAGGCTCTCCCAGACATCGAGGTTCATCGACAGGCACAGCGCCGAGCCCGGCTCGTGGAAGCCGGCGGTGT
>CAZGHJ010000067.1:0-12675 GCA_964525355.1 uncultured Roseicyclus sp. | reverse complement strand
GCTCGAGCGATTTCAGCATCACCCAGGCGTTGAACGGGCTCATCGCGCCGCCGGTATGCTTCATGTAGGGCTCGACCGTCTTGCGGATGACCTCGCGCGTGCCCAGGATCACGCCCCCCAGACATCGCCCCTGACCGTCGATATGCTTGGTGGCCGAGTAGATCACCACATCCGCGCCGAGGCCGATCGCATCCGAAAAGACCGGCGTGGCGAAGACGTTGTCGACGACGACCCGGGCCCCGACCTCGTGGGCGAGCGCCGAGACGGCCGCGATGTCGATGACCTCCAGCGTCGGATTCGACATCGCCTCGAAGAACACGAGTTTCGTGTCCGCCCGCAGCGCCGCGCGCCACTGGTCCAGATCGGTGCCGTCGACCAGCGTGACCTCCACGCCGAAGCGCGGCAGCACCTCCTCGAGAATGTAGAGGCAGGAGCCGAACAGCGCGCGCGCCGCCACCACGTGATCGCCCGCCCTCAGCATCGCGCAGAGCGCGCCGTTGACCGCGGCCATGCCCGACGCGGTGGCAAAGGCGTCCTCCGCCCCTTCGAGCGCGGCGATCCGGTCCTCGAACATCGCAACGGTCGGATTGCCGTAGCGGGCGTAGATGTATTCGTCCGGCCCCGCCTCTATGAACCGGGCCTCCGCGGCCTCGGCGGTGTCGTAGACGAAGCCCTGCGTCAGGAACAGCGCCTCGCTCACCTCGCCATACTGGCTGCGGCGGGTGCCCGCGTGCACGGCACGGGTGCGCGGTTTCAATCTGCGGTCCGGTGCGCCGGGTGCATCCTTCATGGCCCTGTCCTCCTCGGCCTGGTTGCGCGGGTGTCGGGGATCGTCGGACCCGCGCTATCCTCTACACGGCCGGGTGCGGGCGGTGTGACGCACGCCTCGACCTCTTTAGCGGTATCTTTCGCGTGGCCCGCAATCCGGTGAACAAATCGCCACGTGATGCGCCGCGTAGCCAAGCGCGCGGGAACGGTCAAGCCCTTCGACGCGGCGGGCGGAACCGTGACACCAGCGCCGCGTCACGGAACTGTCGCCGTGGCGTTACCGAGATGTTGCGGAAGACACCTAGACCACCCCCAAGATCGTGGTACCGGACGCGGGCAGGCCGATGGCGCTTCTCAATGTGAACGCGGCGGACAGGCAGGATGGTTGTGCGCCGGCAGGCGAAACCGCGCTGGCGCCCGCCCTCGATGCCCTGGCGCCCGGACGGCCCGTGACGATCATGGTCCACGGCTTCCGGTTCCTGCCCGGCGATCCGGCGCATGACCCGCACCGCCACATCCTGTCGCTCAGCCCGCGCGCCGATTGCTGGAAGGCGGTCAGCTGGCCGCGGCACCTGCATCTCGACCGGCCGGGCGCGGGGCTCGGCCTCGGCTTCGGCTGGCCGGCCCGCGGCACCCTGCCCGAGGTCGCGGCCCGCGCGCTGACGGTGGGCGGACAACTGGCGCGGCTGATCGGGACGCTGCACCGGCACCGCCCCGACGCGCCCGTGCAGATCGTCGCCCATTCGCTGGGCGCGCGGGTCGCGCTGACGGCGCTTGCGCGCGCGCCCGAGGGCGCGGTGCGGCGGCTCGTCCTGATGGCGGGGGCCGAGTATCGCGACGCCGCCGCCCGCGCGCTGGCCAGCCCCGGTGCGGCCGCCTGCCAGGCGCTGAACGTCACCAGCCTCGAGAATGTCCCCTTCGACCTGATGTTCCGCCTCGCCGTGGCGCCCGACCGCGCGGGGGATCTGCCGCTCTCGGCCGGGCTCGGCGCCCATGGGCGCGCCATCGATCTCAGGATCGACACCGCGGCGACGCGCGCCGCGCTGTCCGCGCTCGGCCATCGCATCCGCCCGCCCGCCACGCGCGTCTGCCACTGGTCGGGCTACATGCGCCCCGGCCTCTTCGCGGTCTACCGGCGCCTTCTGGACCCCGCGGACCCGGACTTTCCCGACGTCCTGCGCGCGGCGCTAGGCGCGGCGGAGTGTCCACGACAGGCGAGCCCGGCCCTGCCGGTCCGCGTGCCGGTCGGCGCGACACTCCTTGCATCGCGGGCCCTGCGCTCACAGGTCTGACCGGACCGCCGGCGGAAATCCGTCGCGACCCCGTCGCGTCGGCTGGCCTTTGACCGCAAACCTGCCTATCCTGCCGGTGTGCAGGGTGCGCGTGATGTCACGGGGATGGAATGAGTTCCAGTTTCTTGCAGGGTATCGCGTTTTTCGCGTTGAGCATGGTGATCCTCATGGCGTCCTTCGGCGGCTTCGGGGTGCTCTGACCATGTCGAAACGCTATGGTGGAGAGTTCAGCCCCGGCGGAGGGCGCGCCGGCCCCGACCGGCGCGAGACCGTGACGGCCCAGCGCCTCGAGGTGCCGAGCTTCAAGGGCCGCAAGCCGCTGCGGCACGGGGCCAAGATCAACATTCTCTTCGTGCTGCCGCTTGTCGCGCTGCTGGGGGTCTTCTTCCAGCCGGTCGCCGCCATGGCCGCCGATCTCGCCGGGATCGCGGCGCTCTTTCTCGGCGCCTGGCTGACACGCGACGGGGTGCGCGCGGAAGACGCCTTCAACGAGCGCACCGTCGCCCGCCGCCCGGCCATCCCGCGCAAGCTCTTCGGCGCGGTGGCCACGGGTGCCGGCACCGGGCTTCTGGTCTTCGGGGGCAACTGGCACCCGCTCACGGCGATCGTCGTGGGCGTTATCGCCGCGGCGCTGCACCTGACCGCCTTCGGGCTCGACCCGATGAAGGACAAGGGCCTTCAGGGGGTCGACCGGCTCCAGACCGACCGCATCGCGCGCAAGATCGAGGAGGCCGAGGGCGTGCTCGACCAGATGACCGACGCGATCCGACGCGCCCGCGACCGGCAACTCGAGGCGCGCGTGGACGCCTTCGAGGACACCGTGCGCCAGATGTTCCGCCAGGTCGAGGCCGACCCGCGCGACCTGACATCGGCGCGCCGCTATCTCGGCGTCTACCTCCAGGGCGCGCGCGATGCGACGGTGCAGTTCGCCGATCTCTACACACGCAATCGTGATCCGCAGATCCGCGCGGATTATGTGGCGTTTCTCGACGATCTCGACACCAACTTCGCCAAGCGCACGCGCGCCATGCTGACCGACGACAGGTCCAACCTCGACATCGAGATCGAGGTCCTGAGGGAGCGGCTGAACCGGGAAAACCTGCATATCGAAGGGTAAGGACACGTCCATGAGCACGAGAATCCGCGAAGAGGCCGAAGAGGTCGCCAAGATGGTCGACGAGTTGAACGCCGTGGTCCTGCCCGAACCTTCGGCCGACCTCGTGACGCTGCCCCAGGCCGACGCGCCCACCGCCGAGGAAATCGCCAGGCGCATGGCCGAGATCGACATGGCCGACACGAACTCCATCGTGACCTTCGGCTCGAACGCCCAGGCCGAGTTGCAGGCGATCAGCCAGGAGATGCTCTCGGGCGTGAAGAACAAGGACGTGGGCCCCGCCGGCGACTCCTTGCGCGAGATCGTGGGCACGATCCGCGGCTTTTCCGTCGACGAACTCGACCCCAACCGCAAGCAGAGCTGGTGGGAGCGGCTGTTCGGCAAGGCCAAGCCCATGCACGACTTCATGGCCCGTTTCGAGCAGGTCCAGGACCAGATCGACCGGATCACCGACAACCTGCTGGGCCACGAGCACGTGCTGATGAAGGACATCAAGGCGCTCGACAAGCTTTACGCAAAGACGCTCGATTTCTACGACGAACTGGCGCTGTACATCACCGCGGGCGAGGCCAAGCTGGGGGAACTGGACAGCCGGACCATCCCCGCCAAGGAGGCCGAGGTGCAGGCCGCGCCCGAGGACGGGCAGGTCATCAAGGCGCAGGAATTGCGCGACCTGCGCGCCGCGCGCGACGACCTGGAGCGGAGGGTGCATGACCTGAAACTGACGCGGCAGGTCACCATGCAGTCCCTGCCCTCGATCCGGCTGGTGCAGGAAAACGACAAGAGCCTCGTCACCAAGATCAACTCCACCCTCGTCAACACCGTGCCGCTGTGGGAGACGCAGCTGGCCCAGGCGGTGACGATCCAGCGCTCGACCGAGGCCGCCAAGGCCGTGCGCGAGGCGACCGACCTGACCAACGAGCTTCTGACCGCCAACGCGGAGAACCTGCGCGCCTCCAACAAGATGGTGCGCGAGGAGATGGAGCGCGGCGTCTTCGACATCGACGCGGTGAAGGCCGCCAATGCCGAGCTGATCGCCACCATCGAGGAATCCTTGCAAATCGCCGACGAGGGCAAGCGCCGCCGCGCGGAGGCCGAGGTCGAGATGACGAAGATGGAGGCGGAACTGCGCGACACGCTGGCCGCGGCCTCGGCCCGGCGCCCCGGCACCGCGCCGCGGGACATGGATCTCGCGCAGGACGCCGACGCGGACAACTGACGGCGCGCACGCGCCCGACGACAGGAAGGACCACGGCGCAGATGACCGATCGACCGGCAAGGCCAGCACTGGCCCCGCCCCGCCTCGCCGCGGGGCTCGCCTGCCTGTTGCTGGCGGGCTGCGTCGTTCCGCCCGTCGCGAGCGTGCCCCCCGAGACCGAGACCGCCGCCCCCGCGCCGCGCGGGCCCTCGGCCGAGGCGGAAAGTTTCGCGCGCTACTATGCCGGGGTCGAAAACCGCCTGCTGGCCGACGGGCTGCTCAGGACCGATGGCGGCGAGGCCGACATGCCGTTGACCGCCGCGCAACTGGCGACGAATTTCGAGCGGATCGCGCTTTACGACGAATACACGCTCTCGGGCGGGCGCTTCGTGGCGCAGGAGACGCCCTCGCGCCTGCGCCGCTGGGCCGCGCCGGTGCGCCTTCAGGCACATTTCGGGCCGCTCGTGGACGCCGCGCAGCAGGACGAGGACCGCGCCCAGCTGACCGCCTATGCCCGGCGCCTCGCCCGCGTCAGCGGCCACCCGGTGCGCACGGTGACCTCGGGCGGCAACTTCCACGTGCTCTATGTCGGCCGCGACGCGCAGCGCGAGATCGGCGGCCTGGTGCGCGAGATCGTGCCCGGCATCGGCCCCACGACTGTGGCCGAGATCGAGCGGCTTCCGCGCTTCACCTTCTGTTCGGTCTACGCCTTTTCCGAGGCGGGCGGCAGCTCGACCTATGTGACGGCCATCGCCATCATCCGTGACGAGCACCCGCCGCTCCTGCGCCGCTCCTGCGTGCACGAGGAAGTGGCCCAAGGCCTCGGCCTGCCCAATGACAGCCCCGCCGCGCGGCCCTCGATCTTCAACGACGACGAGGAATTCGCGCTTCTCACGCGCCATGACGAGTTGCTTCTGCGCATCCTCTACGATCCGCGCCTGCGCCCCGGCATGGAACCGGACGAGGCACGTCCCATCGTGCGCCGGATCGCCGACGAACTTCTCGGCGGTCCGTCCTGACCCCCAAGGTGCCCCGGCCATGACACAAGATCCCGCCATCGCTGGCGCGGCGCCATGACCGCGCTCGGGGCCGCCTTGCCGCTGGCCGTGGTGCTGGCCGCCATGGGGCTGCTGCGCCTGTCCGCGGCACGGGCGGGCGCGCTGGGGCTGGCCGTGGCGGCGGCGGTGGCGCTGTGGCTCTTCGTGCCGCCCGGCAGCGGGGCGTTGCCGGTCTTCGCCGGGTCGGGGCTCGAGGCGATCAGCTCCACCGCCGTGATCCTCTGGATCGTGCTGCCGGCGCTTGCGCTTTACGAGTTCCAGGACCGGGTCGGCGCGCTGACGCGCATCCGCGAGGGTCTGACCGGCCTGACCGCGGACCGGCGCCTCCAGGCGATCCTGATCGCGTGGTTCTTCGGCCTCTTCATGGAGGGCGCGGCGGGCTTCGGCACGCCCGTGGCGCTGGCCGCGCCGCTGTTGGCGGGGCTGGGCTACCCGCCGGTGCGCGCGGTGGTCCTGGCGCTCCTGGGCCATGCGGCGGGCGTGTCCTTCGGGGCGGTGGGCACGCCGACACTGGCGCAGGTGGGGCTGACGGGGCTGTCGGCCACGGGGCTCGCGGGCAGCGTGGCGCTGATGCAGGCCATCGTCTCGCCGATCCTGCTTCTGGCCATGGTGCGGCTGGCGGGCGACGGGCCGCTCAGGGCTTCGGATTTCGCGTGGTCGGCGCTGGCCTGGGGCGCCTTCGCGGTACCGTCGGTGGCGCTGGCGAGCCTTACGGGGCCGGAACTGCCCAGCCTCGGCGGCGCGCTGATCGGGCTTGTCGTCTTCGCCGCCGTGCTGACGCGGACCCAGGGCGCGGCCGCGCCGCTCGAGGCGGGCGCGCTCCTGCGCGACCTGGCGCCCTATGTCGCCATCCTGGCCCTGGTACTGGCCACGCGCCTGATCGGGCCGGTACAGGAGACGCTGGCGAGCCTGTCGTGGTCCTGGTCCATGGGCGCGCGGTTTTCGGGGAGTTTCGCGCCGCTCTACCATCCCGGCACGCTGCTCTTCGCGGGGCTGGCGCTCGGCGCGGCGCTGACCGGGCGGGCGTGGGCGCTGGCGCCGGCGCTTGGCGGCGCGCTCGGCCGCATCGGGCCGGTGGCGCTGGCGCTCCTGGCGATGCTTGCGCTCAGCCGGGTCATGGTCCACGCGGGCCTGATCGGGGCGCTGGCCGATGCGGCGGCAGCCACCGGCGCGCTCTGGCCGCTGCTGGCGCCCTTCATCGGCGTGCTGGGCACCTTCGTCACCGGCTCGGCCACGGCCTCCAACATCCTCTTCACCGAGTTCCAGACCTCGGTGGCCGAGAGCCTCGGCCATCCCGCCATACCGCTCGCGGCCGCGCAGGGCTTCGGCTCGGCGGTGGGCAACATCGTGGCGCCCCACAACATCATCGCCGGCGCGGCCACCGTGGGGCTGGTGGGCCGCGAGGGCGAGATCCTGTCGAAGACCCTTCTGCTGTGTGCCGCCGCGGGGCTCGCGGGCGGCGCGCTGACCCTTGCGGCCCTCGGCCTCTCGCCCGCCTAGCGCCGGGCGCGCAAAGCCCCTATCTTCCCCGAAAGCCGAAACCCCCGTCCGGAGCGCTACCCATGCCGATCTTCGATTTCCTCTCCGGTCAGTTCATCGACGTCATCGAATGGACCGACGACACCCGCGACACGATGGTCTGGCGGTTCGAGCGGCACGGCCACGAGATCAAGTACGGTGCCAAGCTGACGGTGCGCGAGGGGCAGACGGCGGTCTTCATCCACGAAGGCCAGCTGGCGGATATCTTCACCCCCGGTCTCTACATGCTGGAGACCAACAACATGCCGGTGATGACGACGCTCCAGCACTGGGATCACGGCTTCCGCTCGCCCTTCAAGTCCGAGATCTATTTCGTCAACACGAACCGCTTCACCAACCTGAAATGGGGCACGAAGAACCCGATCATGCTGCGCGACCCGGAATTCGGGCCGACGCGCGTGCGCGCCTTCGGCACCTACACCGTGAAAGTCGCCGATGCCGGCCGCTTCATGGCCGAGATCGTGGGCACGGATGGCGAGTTCACCACCGACGAGATCACCTTCCAGATCCGCAACGTGATCGTGCAGGAGTTTTCGCGGGTGGTGGCGGGCTCGGGCATCCCGGTGCTCGACATGGCGGCGAACACGGCAGATTTCGGCAAGCTGGTGGCCGCCCGCATCTCCGAGACGATCGCGCAATACGGTCTGACGCTGCCCGAGCTTTACATCGAGAACATCTCGCTGCCGCCCGCGGTCGAGGCCGCGCTCGACAAGCGGACCTCGATGGGCGTGGTGGGGGATCTGGGCAAGTACACCCAGTTCGCCGCCGCCGAGGCGATGCAGGCGGCCGCCTCGAACCCCGGCGGCGATGGCGGCATGGGTGCCGGCCTCGGCATGGGGATGGGCATGGCCATGGCCGACCGGATGGGCCGCATGATGGGCGGTGGACCCGAGCACGGGGCCACGCCCGCCGCGGCCGCGCCGCCACCCCCGCCGGTGGAGCATGTCTGGCACATCGCCGAGAACGGCCAGACGCGGGGGCCCTATTCCAAGGCCGCGATGGGGCGCATGGCCGCGGCGGGCGAGCTCAGGCGTGACAGCTTCGTCTGGACCGCCGGCCAGGACGGCTGGATGCGGGCGGAGGACGTCACCGAACTGGCGCAGCTGTTCACGGTGATGCCGCCACCCCCGCCGCCGCCGCCCCCGGGCTGACCGGACGGCCGTGCGAGGTGCGGCGGGACGCGCCAGGCCCGCGGCGTCGCACATGCGGGCGCCGTGGCTCCCGAAGTCCGTATTTTTGACAAGAAGAAGGGGCCGGCTGGGCGCAAGGCCGGGGCGGGGGCGCGCGCCGGTGGCGATGGCCTCGGAACGCGCATTGACGCAGCCGGCGGGCGGCTCGGGAGCGCTGCGCTCGGACCGCCGGAGCCATGTGGGGACCGCCGCTTTTCCTTGATCCCGCCGCCTGTCCGTCGGATGAGTGGGCGGCCCGTCCGAGCAGACCGTGATCCCAGACGATGACCGATACCCCCACCCTCGACCGCGCCGCGCCCCGGGACGAACACCGGTTTCCCTGCGACCGATGCGGCGCGGACATGCGTTTCGCGCCGGGGCGGGACCGGCTGATCTGTGATCATTGCGGCAACGAGAACGAGATTTCCGACGCCGCGCCGGACGAGGGGCCCTGGGGCGCGGCCCCCGGCGGGATCCGCGAGCTCGATTTTCGCGCCGCCATCCGCGACCGGCTCGAGGCCAGCGAGATGGAGGAGACGCGCGTCACCCAATGCCCGTCCTGCGGCGCGCAGGTGACGCTCGCGGCCGAGATCCACGCCAAGGAATGCCCGTTCTGCGCCACGCCCGTGGTGACCGACACCGGCACCCATCGGCACATCAAGCCGCAGGGCCTCATCCCCTTCCAGCTGACCGAGCGGCAGGCGCACAAGGCGATGAACGACTGGCTCGGGCGGCTCTGGTTCGCGCCGAACGGGTTGCAGGACTACGCGAGGAAGGGGCGGAAGATGGAGGGCGTCTACGTGCCCTACTGGACCTATGACGCCGACACGTCGAGCCGCTACACCGGAAGCCGCGGCACCGCCTACTGGGTCACCGTGCGGGGCGCGGACGGCAAGACGAAACGCGTGCGGCGGATGCGCTGGACCTCCGTCTCGGGCCGCGTGGCGCGGGTGTTCGACGACGTGCTGGTGACGGCCTCGCGCTCGCTGCCCAAAGCCTTCACCGACGGGCTGGAGCCTTGGGCGCTCGGGGCGCTGACGGAGTATCGGCCCGACTACCTTTCGGGGTTCCGCGCCGAGGGCTACACGGTCGATCTCGACGAAGGCATGGGCGACGCGCGGCGCATCATGGACGCGCGCATCCTCAGCGACATCCGCCGCGACATCGGCGGCGACGCGCAGCGGGTCACGTCGGTCGACACCGATATCTCGGACGTGACCTTCAAGCACGTGCTCCTGCCGGTGTGGCTGGCGGCCTATCGCTACAAGGGCCGGCCCTACCGTTTCGTGGTGAACGGCCAGACCGGCAAGGTGCAGGGCGAGCGGCCCTGGTCGGCGGTGAAGATCGCGATTGCCGTGATCCTCGCGCTGCTGCTGGGCGCGGCGGTGCTTTTCGGCCTGCAACTGGCGGACGAGGCCGGGATCGATCTGGGCGCCCTGCCCCCGCCCGCGCTTGTCACGTCGGTCTGAGCGCCGCCTCAGCCGGCCTTGATCCGGACCTTCTGCGCGCCCTCGGCAGCCTTCTGCGCCTTTTTCGGCACCCGGATCGTCAGAAGCCCGTCCTTGAGCCCCGCCTCGATGGCCCCGGCATCCGCATCCGGCGGCAGCCGGAACGAGCGCGAGAAGGAGCCGTAGGTGCGTTCGGAGAAGAAATAGGTCTCACCCTCCTCCTCCCGCTCGGAGGTCTTCTCGCCCGAGACGGTCACCACGCCCTCGTGCACCGTCACGTCGATATCGTCCTCGGCCACGCCTGGAAGCTCCAGCGCGATGCGGTAGACCGACCCGTTGACCGCCGCCTCGGAGGCGGGCGCGAACCAGTCCGCGACCCGCGCGGACATGGAACGCAGGGGATCCATGATGGACGGGAACAGACCGGATTTGTGGGATGATTCGACCATGACGACCTCCTTTGCGTCGGAAAGACTTGACGGGGCCAACCGTTGCGCGGGCGGCGCGGCGCGTCCTTGACGTGCGTCAAGCCGGGCCGAAACCCGCTGGGCAAACCGGCGCCGGGCGGCTAGCAAGGGGGCAGGAGGACAGGCCCATGATCCTGTGTGCGGGCGAAGCCCTGATCGACATGCTGCCGCGGCAGACGCGGGCGGGCGAAGCCGGTTTCGCCCCCTATCCCGGCGGCTCGGTCTTCAACACCGCCATCGCGCTGGCGCGTCTGGGGGCGCCGGTGAGTTTCTTCACGGGTCTCAGCGACGACCTTTTCGGCGAGCGGCTGTCGCGCGTGCTGAGCGCCAACGGGGTGGACCATGCGCAGGCTGCGCGCTCGTCGCGGCCCACGACGCTGGCCTTCGTCACGCTCACGGGCGGCAGCGCGAGCTACACCTTCTACGACGAGAACACCGCCGGCCGCATGGTGGGTGTGGCCGACCTGCCGGCGATCCCGGAGGGCTGCACCACCGGTTTCTTCGGCGGCATATCGCTGGCGGTGGAGCCCTGCGCCGAGGCCTATCTGGAACTGGCGGAGAGGATGTCGGCCTCGGGGCGGCTGGTGATGGTCGATCCCAACATCCGGCCCGCATTCATCGCCGATGCGGACCGGTTCCGCGCGCGGATGGAGCGGCTTCTGGGGCTGGCCGATATCGTGAAGACCTCCGACGAGGATCTCGCCTGGCTGATGGGCGAGGGCGAGACGGCGCGTCTGGCCGAGGCCGTGCGCGCGCGCGGCCCGGCGCTGGTGCTGGTGACCGAGGGCGTGCGCGGGGTCACGGCCCATGGCGCGGACGCGGCGCTGCACGTGCCTGCGCTGGAGGTCGAGGTGGTCGACACGGTCGGCGCCGGCGACACGTTCAACGCGGGTTTCCTCGCCGGGCTTGCCGAGGCGGGCGCGCTGTCGGTGGACGCGGTGCGCGACGGGCTCGAGGCCGACACGCTGCGCGGCGTGCTCGACCTCGGCGTGCGCGCCGCAGCGGTCACCGTCTCGCGCGCGGGCGCCAACCCGCCCAAACGCGACGAGTTGCCGTGAGGGCGCTGATCCAGCGGGTGAGCGAGGCCGAGGTCACGGTCGCGGGCGAGGTGATCGGACGGATCGGGCCGGGGCTGATGATCCTGGTCTGCGCGATGGACGGCGATACTGAAGCCGAGGCGGAGCGGCTCGCGGCCAAGATCGCCAGGCTGCGCATCTTCGAGGACGCGGCGGGCAAGATGAACCTGTCGCTTCTGGACACCGGCGGCGCGGCGCTGGTGGTCAGCCAGTTCACGCTGGCCGCCGACACGCGCCGCGGCAACCGCCCCGGTTTCTCCACCGCCGCCCCGCCCGAGACGGGCGAGGCGCTCTACCTGCAGTTTGCCCGCGCGCTCGGCGATCTTGGCCCGCAGGTCGAGACCGGGCGCTTCGGCGCGGACATGGCCGTGCGCCTCACCAATGACGGACCGGTCACCATCTGGCTCGATACGCAGGCATGACGCCTGAAAATTAGGCGTTTCACTTCGCCAGACAGCCGCTATCCTGCGGCGCACTGGTGCCTCGCGCGCAATTTTGCAGCCTGTAACGGGGCAGGAAGGGACAAGACGACACCCATGCAGGACGCACCACGGTTCTTCGACGAGATGCTGGGCACCAGCGAGGCGCCCCGCGCGCCCTACGCGGCCTATAGCGGCTGGTTCGAGGGCGAGGACATCAGGCACCTTCGCAAGAAGGCCGTCGATGCCGAGACCTTCTTCCGCCGCACCGGCATCACCTTCAACGTCTACGGGCAGGCCGAGGCGGACGAGCGCCTGATCCCCTTCGACGTGGTGCCGCGCATCATCTCGGCGCGCGAATGGGCGCGGCTGACGCGCGGGATCGAGCAGCGCGTGCGCGCCATCAACGCCTTCCTGCACGACATCTACCACCGCCAGGAGATCCTGCGCGCGGGCCGCGTGCCGGTGGACCTGATCGCGCGGAACGACGCCTTCCTGCCGCAGATGATCGGCGTGGCCCCGCCGGGCAACGTCTACACCCATATCGTCGGCATCGACCTGGTGCGCACGGGCGAAAACGAGTTCTACGTGCTCGAGGACAACGCGCGCACGCCCTCGGGTGTCTCCTACATGCTGGAAAACCGCGAGACGATGCTCCAGATGTTCCCCGAGCTGTTCAGCCGGATCAAGGTGCAGCCCGTTTCCGACTACCCGATGAACCTGCGCCGCTCGCTCGCGGCCTGCGCGCCCGCGAACTGCTCGGACGAGCGCACGGTGGCGGTGCTGACGCCCGGCATCCACAATTCCGCCTATTTCGAACACGCCTTCCTCGCGGACCAGATGGGCGTGGAACTGGTCGAGGGCTCGGACCTGCGCATCGTCGACGGCAAGGTCGCCATGCGCACGACCGAGGGCTACAAGCCCATCGACGTGATCTACCGCCGCGTCGACGACGAGTTCCTCGACCCGATGAACTTCAACCCCGACAGCATGCTGGGCGTGCCGGGCATCATGGACGTCTACCGCGCCGGCGGCATCACCATCGCCAATGCGCCCGGCACCGGCATCGCCGACGACAAGGCGATCTACAGCTACATGCCCGATATCGTGGAGTTCTACACCGGCGA
>CAZGHJ010000066.1:0-12736 GCA_964525355.1 uncultured Roseicyclus sp. | reverse complement strand
CTCGGCACCGAGGCCGCGGCGCAGATGAAGCTCGACCAGTTCAACAAGGAGACCAAGGTCGCCGACAACAAGGAGGCGATCCGCCTTCTGCGCGAGGCCGACATCTTCGTGGAGGCGCAGTTCATCGTGGGTCTCGACAACGAGACGCCCGAGACCCTCGAAGAGACCTTCCAGATGGCCTGGGACTGGCAGCCCGACCTCGCCAACTGGGCGATGTACACGCCCTGGCCCTTCACGCCGCTCTTCCAGGAGCTGAAGGACCAGGTCGAGATCTTCGACTTCTCGAAATACAATTTCGTCACGCCGATCATGCGGCCCGCCGCGATGGACCGGGCGACGCTTCTCGACCGGGTGATGCACAATTACCGGCGCTTCTATTCGCGCAAGGCCTTGTTCCACTATCCCTGGCGCGGCACGGGCTACCGGCGGCGGTATCTGCTGGGCTGTCTGAAGGCCTTTCTCAAGGCCGGGGTCCAGCGGCAGTTCTACGACCTGGGCAAGCACAATTACTGGGGTCCGCAGTCCAAGGACCAGGTCGTGTTCAACTTCGACCGGACGCGGACGATCGCCAAGGCGCAGATGGACGACTGGCAGTCGACCCAGGATCTGGCGGCGCAGAAACGCGCGCGCAAGGTCTCGCGCGATGCGTCCTTCAAGCTGCCGAACGGGGCGACGCCCGGACCCGCAAAGCTGGCTGCCGAGGCGAAGGCTTGCGGCGGGAGTGAGCAACAGATGGTCGAGCCCGCCGAGTGAGCCTGTGACCGCAGCCCCCGCCCGCATCGGTCCCAACGCCATCCTCCAGCTCGTGCCCGTGCTGGAGGAGGCCGCGGGGCCGGACACGACCGCCCATATCCTCGCCATGGCGGGCATCTTCGCGCTGCCCGATCCGGCCGCGGGCCTGATGGAGGAGGGACCCGCCGCGCGCCTGCACCAGGCGCTGCGCGCCGAGATGCCCGAGGTCGCCCCCATGCTCGCGCGTGAGGCGGGGTGGCGGACGGGCGATTACATCCTCGCCCACCGCATCCCGCGCCCGGCGCAGACCCTTCTGAAATTTCTGCCCGCCCGGGTCTCGGTCCCGATCCTCGCCCGCGCGGTGGAGCGGCACGCCTGGACGTTCTGCGGCTCGGGGCGGTTCACGCTTGCCTCGCCCTGGCCTGTCCGCGTCGAGATCGCGGACAACCCCGTTGTGCGCGGCGAGCGCTCGGAGGTGCCGCTCTGCCACTGGCACGCGGCAGTGTTCGAGCGCCTCTTCTCGGCGCTTTGCGGGCGCGACTGGATCTGCGTCGAGACGACCTGCTGTGCGCAAGGCGCGCGCGCCTGCCGCTTCGAGATCCGCCGCCGGCAGGGCTGACACCGGCCTCGATCAGAAGACGACCCGTCCGAGCCGGGCGCCCGGCGGCCGTGGGAGGCTCGATGCCTCCCGCGGCCGCGGCCCCCGTCGGTCAGGGCAGGAAGCGGTCGGGGTCCACGGCCTCGAAGCCGCGGCGCACCTCGAAATGCAGGAAGGACGGCTCGCCCGCCCCCACCTCGGCCACCTGCTGCCCGCGCGAGACGCTGTCGCCGCGTTCCACCGCGATGTTGGCGATATTGGCATAGACCGTCAGAAGCCCGTCGGCATGGCGGATCACGAGGATCGGCACGCGGTCGGTATCCTGGGTGATCGCCGCCACCTCGCCATCGCCCGCCGCGCGCACCGGCGTGCCGCTCGGCGCGGAGATGTCGATCCCCTCGTTCGAGGCCGAATAGGCCCGCAGGATCGGCCCCTCGACCGGCCAGGCGAACCGTGCCGCGGGCTCGGCCGCGGGGGCCGGCTCGGGCGTGGGCTCGGGGTCGGCCGCAGGCGTCGGCGCGGGGGGCGGCGGCGGTGCGGGCGGGGTGGGGCCGCCCCCGGTTTCGGGCGGCAGCGTCGCCGTCTCGACGGGGTCGGGCAGGGCCGTCGCCGCCGAGGGCGGGGCGGGCGCGATGCTTGTGCCGGGCGGTACCGCGCCCGTGCCGGTGCCAGCGCCGCGGCCGCTGTCCTCCAGCACGATGGGGATCAGCAGGTACTGGCCCTCGCGCACCGCGAGATCGGGGCCGAGCCCGTTCCATTCGGCCAGCGCGCGCACCGACACGCCGTAGAGGCGTGCGACGGAATAGGCGGTCTCGCCGCGGGCGACGCGGTGGCGCACGGGCTCGGTGCCGGTCTGTACCACGGGCCCGGCCTCGCCACTGCGCGTCCCGCTGGCCTCGGCCGCGTCGATGGCGCCGCGGGCCAGCGACGCGATGTCGGTGCCCGAACCGCCCGGGCTGACCCGGCGCGGCAGGGCCAGGATCTCGCCCTCGCGCAAGCTGTCGGCGGCGCTGCGGCCGTTGAACGTGGCCAGTTCCTGCGGCGTCAGCCCGATGCGGCCGGCCACGCTGGCCACCGTGTCGCCGGTGCGCGCGACCGCGACCTGGTAGCTTTCGTAGGTGATGAGCCCGTTGGCGTCCGGCGCGGGCCGCGGCGCAGTTTCCGTCCCCGCGCCCGAGATCTGGTTGCCGCGGAAATCGAAATCGAGTTCCGGCACCGCGCCGACGCATCCCGACAGAAGAACCGTGATGAGGCCGAGGGCGGTCAGGGGCAGGCGGCGGCGCGGCATGTCTGTCTGGTCCTGTCGTCGCTGTGGCGCGCCCTCCGGGCGCGGTCGGGGTGGAATTTCCTCAACCCCGTATATACGCAAGGCATGCCCGCGTTCCAGCCCCGGGTTTTTCGGGCCCCGCGCGTGTCTCAGTCCTCCGGCATCCCCTCGACCAGCGGCACGAAGCGCACCGGCAGAAGCTCGTCATAGTCGAAGCCCGTCTCGGTCCGGGTCACGCGGATGAGGCTTTGCACCGCGTCGGACTGGCCCACCGGCAGCACCATGATCCCGCCCGGCTTCAGCTGCGCCAGAAGCGGGCCGGGCGGATCCTCGGCCGCCGCGGTCACGAGGATGCGGTCGAAGGGCCCCTGCTCGGGCAGGCCGAAACTTCCGTCGCCGGTCAGCACGGTGATGTTGGAATAACCCAGCCGCGTGAACAGGAGCTCGGCGGTGCGGGTCAGGTCGCGGTGGCGGTCGATCGTGTAGACCCGCCGCGCAAGCTGGCCCAGGATCGCCGCCTGGTAGCCCGAGCCGGTGCCGACCTCGAGCACCGTGTCGCGGGGTTGCACCTGCAGCGCCTGGGTCATCAGGCCCACGACCGAGGGCTGGCTGATGGTCTGGCCGCAGGCGATCGGCAGCGGCATGTCCTCGTAGGCGCGGTCGGCGAAATGGCTGCTGCGGATGAAGGCGCCGCGATCCACGCGCTCCATGGCCTGGAGCACCGCCGGATCGGTCACGCCGCGCTGGCGCAACTGGAACAGGAACTGCATCTGCCGCGTGGCGTCGTCGTCTCCCGAGGTCATTCGAGCGCGGCCCTCACCCCGTCGAGCGCGTCATGGGCCGTCAGGTCCGCGCGCAGCGGCGTGACCGAGATATAGCCCTCGAGATTGGCATGGGCGTCGCTGCCGGGCTCGGTCGGGACGTGTTGCGCGCCGCCCTTGATCCAGAGGAACCGCCTTCCGTTGGGCGCGACGCTGCCCTCGACCGAGAAGCCGGTGCCGCGGCGGAAGCCCTGGGGCGTCACGCGGGTGCCGCGCACGGAGGCGGCAGGCACGGGCGGGAAGTTCACGTTGTAGAAGACGCGGTAGTCGGTCCGGTCCCATTGCGCCTGCTCCCACAGCTTGCGCACCAGCGCCGCGCCATGGACGGCGGCGGCCTCGAACGGGTTCTCCAGCGACAGGTTGTCCGGGCCGTAATACTGGCTGAGCGCGATGGCGGGCAGGCCTTGCAGGGCGGCCTCCATCGCGCCTCCGATGGTGCCCGAATAGAGCACGTTCTCGGCCGCGTTGTTGCCCCGGTTCACGCCCGAGAGCACCAGATCGGGCGGAGTGTCCTTCAGCACGTCGTGGAGCCCTGCGAGCACGCAATCGGCCGGCGAGCCTTCGGCGGCGAAGCGGCGGGGGCCGAGCTCGGCGATCATCGTGGGGTGCACGTAGGAGATGCAGTGCGCCACGCCGGACTGTTCGAAGGCCGGCGCGACGGTCCAGACCTCGCCCGCCTCGCCCGCGACCTCCCGGGCGATGGCGCTCAGCACCTCGAGCCCGGGCGCGTTGATGCCGTCGTCATTGGTGATGAGGATGCGCATGAAATGGTCCTGCCGCTGGTTGATCTGGCCGTCTGTCCGCGTTTAGCCGCCGGGTGGCCCGCTCGCAAGCGAGCGGACGGGCCGCCGCGCTCAGGGCGCCGGGCGCGAGGCCTTCAGCGTCAGCCACGCCATGCCGAGCACGCCGCCGAGCGCGGCCCCGGCGAAGGCCGGGGCGGAGGTCGCGTTGGCCGCGATCACGCCGGCCAGCGCCCAGGCGAGGGCGATCGTGTAGGTCGGTGTCCGCAAGGCCCGCGCCAGCGGCACCGCGATGACAAGCGCCAGCACCAGCCCCGCCCAGCCGAGCGCCGTCTCGGACCCGAGCCCGTAGCCCGCGGCCACCGTCGAGAGCGCCACGCAACTCGCCGCCGTCAGCCAGCCCGCGTAAAGACCCAGGGGCAGCGAGAGCCACGCGCGGTCGGCCCTGGGCGCGGCGCGGAGCGCGAGGATCGCGCCACCCAGCATCACCCAGATCAGCGCGGTGGCCATGACGGGCGCGCGCAACGCGATGGAAATCCACGCAGCCCCCACCGCGAGGCTGAGGAACAGCGGCCAGCGCACGGCGTCCCAGCCCGGGTCGGTGTCGCGCCGGATCAGCCCGAAGCCCGCCGAGGCCAGCAGCCACAGGTAGATCACCCCCCAGATCGCGAAGGCCCAGCCCGCGGGCTGGATCGGGGGGTCGTCCACCGGCACCGGCATCTGCGACGGCTCGAAGCCGGTGAAGGGCTCGGCCAGGAAGGGCGTGGCGGCGAAGGCGATCGTCGCGACCATGATCAGGACGGCCTTCAGGCGCATCGTGTCCTTCGCATCGTCGAGCCGTTCGAGGTTCGGGTCGTCAGGCAAGGGTCCCCTCCGGCGTGATCCGGGTCATGCCCGCAAGATAGGGGTGGAGCGCCTGTGGCAGAAGGACCGAGCCGTCCGCCTGCTGGCCATTCTCCAGCACCGCGATCAGCGTGCGCCCCACGGCAAGGCCCGATCCGTTCAGCGTATGGACGAACTCGGGCTTGCCGCCTGCGGGCCGGAAGCGTGCGTTCATCCGCCGCGCCTGGAAATCGCCGCAGGTGGAGACAGAGCTGATCTCGCGATAGGTGTTCTGCCCCGGCAGCCAGACCTCGATATCGTAGGTCCGCCGCGCGCCGAAACCCACGTCGCCGGTGCATAGGACGACCGTGCGATAGGGCAGGCCGAGCCGTTCCAGAATGCCCTCGGCGCAACGCAACATGCGTTTCTGTTCCTCGTCCGAGGCGTCGGGGTGGGTGATCGAGACCATCTCGACCTTCTCGAACTGGTGCTGGCGCAGCATCCCGGCGGTGTCGCGGCCCGCCGAACCGGCCTCGGAGCGGAAGCAGAGCGAATGGGCGGTATAGCGGCGGGGCAGGGCGGCCTCGTCGAGGATCTGGCCCGCGACGATATTGGTCAGCGAGACCTCCGAGGTCGGGATCAGCCACCAGCCGTTCGTGGTCTCGTAGCTGTCCTCGCCGAATTTCGGAAGCTGGCCCGTGCCGTACATCGTCTCGGGGCGGACGAGGACGGGGCCGTTGACCTCGGTCAGGCCGTTTTCCGTGACATGCGTGTCCAGCATGAACTGCGCGAGCGCCCGGTGGAGGCGCGCCACGGCGCCCTGCATCACGACGAAGCGGGAGCCCGAGAGCTTCGCGGCGGTCTCGAAATCGAGCCCGTCTGCCGCCCCGGTGATCTCGAAATGCTCCTTCGGGGTGAAATCGAAGGCGCGGGGCTGGCCCCAGCGGTGGATCTCGACGTTGTCGGCCTCGTCCGCGCCGTCGGGGATGTCTTCGGCCGGAAGGTTGGGGATACCGGAGAGAAGGTCGCGGAGGGCGGCGTCCTTCTCCTTGGCCTCATCCTCGAGCCGGGCGATCTCGTCCTTTTTCTGCGCTACCAGCGCGCGGAGGCGTTCGAACTCGGTCTCGTCGCCGCGCGCCTTGGCTGCACCCACGTCCTTCGAGGCGGCGTTGCGGTCGGCCTGCGCGGCTTCGGCGGCGGCGATGCAGGCCCGCCGCGCCTCGTCGAGGGCGAGGATCTCGGGCGACTGCGGCGCCAGCCCCCGGCGGGCAAGGGCGGCGTCGAAGGCCTCCGGGGCCTCGCGGATGGCGCGGATGTCGTGCATGGGTCGCCTTTGTGCCAAACGGTCGTCGCGGCGCGGTATGCCAGAGGGGCGCGTGGGGGAAAAGGCCCTTGCGGTCCATGCCGGGCGCGTCGGTGATGGGCCGCGACGGGCCGATGTCGGGCAGGGCGCGGCCGCGGGTCGGCCCCGGGGGCGCGCGGCCTTTGGGAGGACAAGCAGGATCTTTGCCGGGTGCACCGGTTGCGTCAGCCGGTCCGGGATCGCGTGGCGCGTCGTCTCGGGCGCGTGTCGCTCGGGCCTTCGTGGTCCGTCCATGGTCGCTTCGGGGCGCGGATGGCCCGCCTCATGGCGGCGGCTCGGCCAGCGCATATGGGCCGGTGAAGGCGGGCCAGGGCGCGGCATCGACGATGAAGGCCCTGAGCGGCGTGCCGTTCCAGTCGGCGTTGAGCGTGGCCACGGTGATGCCCTCGACCCGCCAGCTGCCCGGACCGCCCGACAGGACCGGCGCGCCCGAGAGCCCGCCCACGACGCGGCAATCGCTGCCCAGAAGGCCGGGGCGCAGCGTGGTGAGCGCGCAGCCGGGATGGCCGCGCAGCAGGTCGGGCTCGCCGTTCACGTAGCCGTAGATCGCCACGAGCTCGGGCTGGGCGTCGCCCTCGGCGCCGGTCGCCACCGGGATCGGCGTGGCGATCTCGGGCGGGACGGGCCGCGCGAGCCGCAGGAGCGCGATATCGGTATGGGCAGTGTCGGAATTGATCCGGGCGTTGCGCTCATTGACGAAATCGGCGTGGAAGGCGACCGCGCGCACGGTGGCGCGGAAGATGGGCGGCCGTTGGTCGGGGCGGAAATGCAGCTGCATGGCGCGGGGGCCAGAGACCGCCCCGCGGGCGCAATGGCCGGCGGTCAGGGCGAGGTCGGCGGCGATCAGCACGGCCGAGCAGCCGCCGCCGGTCCGGTTGGCCGGGCGCAGGCGCGCGACGGCGGCCAGGCTTGCCTCGGCCGAGCGGGGCGCGAGAAGCGGTTGGCGGTCACGCTCGGCGGCGGCCGGCCCCGCGGCGAGCAGGAGACAGGCCGCCCCGAAGAGGGCGCGGGCCGGCAGGGGCATGCGGGTGCGTGTCATGCCGACAAGATTAGGTCAGGCGCCCCGCGCGGTCGAGTGCCCCGGACGGCGTTGGCGCCGTGATCCGTGGCGTCGCGTCGCGTTCCGGTGGACTTGCCGCTTGCGCTCCGGCGGGGCCGGGCCCATCTGCCGTGTGGCGCGGCGGCTCCGCCTTGCGTTCGACAGGGCGCGACCGTAGGGTGCCGCGACTTTGGCGGCGGGCCCCGAAACGCGGGCATGCCCGGACCGGTGCGGTGCCGCAAGGGCCGTGCCCCCGAACCGCCGCAGGACGACATTTCGCCGGTCCCCGGACCGCCACGACACAGAGGACACCGATGGAAGCCTTCGCCCAGTTCATTCCGCTGATCCTGATCTTCGCGATCATGTATTTCCTGCTGATCCGCCCGCAGCAGAAGAAGGTGAAGGAGCACCAGGCCATGGTCGCGGCGCTGCGCCGGGGCGACGAGGTGGTCACGCAAGGCGGCCTCATCGGCAAGATCACCAAGGTGAAGGACGACAGCGAGGTCGAGATCGAACTGAGCCAGGGCGTGAAGGTGCGCGTGGTGCGCCCGACCATCGCGCAGGTCCGTTCCAAGACCGAACCCGCCGACGACTGAGGCCGGCCGGGGCGCGCCGCGCCCCGACAGCCCCTCGTCCCGACCGGAGGCCTCGCGCGCCATGCTGCAAATCCCGCTCTGGAACCGCATCCTGATCGTCCTGGTGATCCTCGCCGGGCTGTCCTTCGCGATGCCGAACTTCTTCTACGAGAGGGTCGAGCGGCACAACGACGCCGCCGCCGAGATCGAGGCCACGGGCGTCACCTCCGAGGCCAATGCCGAGGCGTTTGCGGGCTGGCCCGAGTTCCTGCCCTCGACGCTGGTGAACCTCGGGCTCGACCTGCGGGGCGGTGCGCATCTGCTGGCCGAGGTGAATGTCGCGGATGTCTACGAGGCGCGGATGGACGCGCTCTGGCCCGAGGTGCGGGACGAGCTGCGGGATCTGCGCGACACCGTGGGCACGATCCGCCGCGTGGACGCGCCGCCGGGCGAGTTGCACGTGCGCGTCAGCCAGCCCGAGGGGTTGGCGCAGGCCGTCGCGGCGGTGCGCGCGCTGGCCGAGCCGGTGGTGAGCATCACCGGCGTGGGGTCTTCGTCGCTCGACGTGCGCGGGCAGGGCGACACGCTGGTGGTCTCGCTCAGCGCCGCCGAGCGCGACGCCACCGACGACCGGACCATGCAGCAATCGGTCGAGATCGTGCGCCGCCGCGTCGACGAGGCCGGCACGCGCGAGCCCACGATCCAGCGCCAGGGCGCGGACCGCATCCTGATCCAGGTGCCGGGCATCGGCTCGGCGCAGGAGTTGAAGGACCTGATCGGCACCACGGCGCAGCTGACCTTTCAGCCGGTGGTGGGCCGCGCCGACAGCGCCGAGGAGCGTGTCGAGGCGCGGCAGGAGGTGCTGCCCTCGCTGGACGAGCAGGGGGTGTTCTACATCCTCGAGCAGACACCCGTCGTCACCGGCGACGATCTGGTGGACAGCCAGCCCGCCTTCGACCAGCAGACCGGCCAGCCGGTCGTCACCTTCCGGTTCAACCCCGCCGGCGCGCGGGCCTTCGGCGAGTATACGGCGGCCAATGTCGGCGCACCCTTCGCCATCGTGCTCGACGGCGAGGTGATCTCGGCCCCCGTGATCCGGCAGGCGATCACCGGCGGGTCCGGGCAGATCTCGGGCAATTTCACGGTGGAAAGCTCCACCGAACTGGCCGTCCTGCTGCGCGCGGGCGCGCTGCCCGCCGAGATGACCTTTCTCGAGGAGCGCACGATCGGCCCCGAGCTGGGCGCCGACAGCATCGCGGCCGGCGAACTGGCCGCCCTCGTGGCCTTCGTCGCCGTCCTCGTCTTCATGATCCTCAGTTACGGGCTTTTCGGGGTCTTCGCGAGTATCGCGCTGATCCTGAACGTGGGGCTTATCTTCGGGGTGCTGTCGCTGATCGGGGCCACGCTGACGCTGCCGGGGATCGCGGGGATCGTGCTGACCATCGGCATGGCGGTGGACGCCAACGTGCTGGTCTTCGAGCGCATCCGCGAGGAGTTGAAGAACGCGAAGGGTCCCGCGCGGGCCATCGAGATGGGCTACGAGCGCGCGCTGAGCGCGATCATCGACGCCAACCTCACCACCTTCATCATCGCCGTGATCCTCTTCACGCTGGGCTCGGGCCCCGTGCGCGGCTTTTCCGTGACGCTGGGGATCGGCATCGTGACCTCGGTCTTCACCGCGATCTACGTCACCCGCCTGTTCATCGTGACCTGGTTCGACCGGGCCCGCCCCAAGACGATCGAGGTCTGACATGCGCCTTCGCCTGGTTCCGCAAGAGACCAATATCAACTTCTTCAAATACGCCCGGGTCACCTTCGGCGCGTCAGTGGTGGCGATGGTGCTGTCCATCGGCATCTGGCTGTCGATGGGCCTGAATTTCGGCATCGACTTCCTGGGCGGCACCACGATCCGGACAGAGGCCTCCGAGCCGGTCGACGTGGCGGCCTATCGCGACGCGCTGGCGGCGCTGGAACTTGGGGACATCTCCATCACGGAGGTCTTCGATCCGACCTTCGACGAGGATCAGAACGTGGCGATGATCCGCATCCAGGCCCAGGAAGGCCAGGAGAGCGTCTCGCCCGAAACGGTGGCCGCGGTGCAGGAGGCCCTGCGCACGGTCTATCCGGCCATGACCTTCCCGAGCGTCGAATCCGTGGGTCCGAAGGTATCGGGCGAGTTGATCGTCACCGCGCTGATCGCCGTGGGGGCTTCGCTCGCGGCGATCCTGATCTATATCTGGCTGCGCTTCGAATGGCAGTTCTCGGTTGGGGCGGTGGCCGCGCTGGTGCATGACGTGGTGCTGACCATCGGCGTCTTCAGCCTGCTTCAGATCCGCTTCGATCTGGCGACGATCGCGGCGCTCCTGACGATCATCGGCTATTCGATCAACGACACGGTCGTGATCTTCGACCGGCTGCGCGAGAACCTCATCAAGTACAAGCAGCGCGACCTGCGCGACGTGATGAACCTGTCCGCCAACGAGACGCTGAGCCGGACGCTGATGACCTCGGGCACCACGCTTCTGGCGCTGATCGCGCTTCTGGTGCTGGGCGGCGACGTGATCCGGGGCTTCGTCTTCGCGATCTTCTGGGGCGTGATCGTGGGCACCTATTCCTCGATCTACGTGGCCAAGAACGTCGTGCTGATGATCGGCGTGAAGCGCGACTGGTCCAAGCCCTCCGCGGGCGGGGGCGCGGGCACGCAATTCGCCAATATCGACGCCTGACGGGCCGTGATCGACGCGCTCGGCCCGGTGCTGGCGGAGCCGGGGCTCCCCTTCGCGGCGGCGGTGGCGCTGGTGGCGGGGCTCGTCTACGGCTTCGCGGGCTTCGGCTCGGCGCTGATCTTCATTCCGCTGACCACGCTTGTCCTGCCGCCGGCGGTGGCGATCGCGGCCTTCTCGCTCCTGGCGCTGGCCGCGCTGGTGACGGTGGTGCCGCGCGCCTGGGGCCTGGCCGACCGGCGCGCGGTGGGCGTGATGCTGGCCGCCTCGGTCCTGGTGACGCCGGTGGGGGTTCTGGTGCTGCGAATTGCGCCGGAGGAGGTGCTGCGAGCCATCGTGGCGGGGCTGACGCTGGCGACGCTGGCCGCCCTTGTCGCGGGCTGGCGCGTGCCGGTCGGGGCGGGGCTGCGCACGCGGGCGGGCATCGGCGCGCTGTCGGGGCTGGCCGGGGGCGCGACGGGGCTGAACGGGCCGCCGGTGATCCTGTTCAACCTCGGCACCGAGGGCCAGCCCGTGGCGGTGACGCGGGCCAACCTCGCGGTCTTCCTGACCTTTTCCTCGCTCGCGATCCTGCCGCAACTCTGGGTGCAGGGCGTGCTGCCGCCGCGGGGTCTGGGCATCGGGGCGATCCTGTTCCTGCCTTACGCGCTGGGCACATGGGCCGGCGCGCGGGTCTTCCGGCCCGAGCGGGCTGGGATTTATCGCCGGATCGCCTATGCTCTGATCGGAGGGGCGGGGATTGCGGCCCTGCCCATCTGGGGCTGAGATCCCGGAGACGGACAAGACGGACAAGACGGACAAGACGGACAAGACGGAAGAGACGGGAGGCGAGAGCCATGCGCATCACCGAGGTGGATTTCGGAACGGGCACACCCATCGACGGCTACGGGGCCGGCTTCTTCCGCGTGGGCGGCGCGGTGGTCGAGGGGGCGGCGTTGGTCCTGCCGGGCGGTGCCGCGCGCTGGGCCGGCTATGACGAACCCGCGCCGATCGTCGCGGCGGCCGGGGCCATCGACATCCTGATCCTCGGCACCGGGCCCGAGATCGCGCATCCGCCGCCCGCGTTCCGCGCCGCGCTCGAGGCGGCCGGGATCGGCGTGGAGCCCATGGCAAGCCCCGCCGCCTGCCGCACCTACAACGTGTTGCTGTCGGAAGGCCGCCGCGTGGGCGCGGCGCTGCTGCCGGCGGGCTGAGGGGGCCTTACTCGGCCCCGTCGCCGGTTATGTCGCCCAGGATGAAGACGCGCAATTCCCGCTCCAGCTTGCGGCGCATGGCGTCCTCGAAATCCGCATGGGTGCGGGCGTATTCCACGAAGGCGCCCGGACCGCGGATGACCTCGGCGAGGTAATAGTCCTCGATCCCGCGCGAGGCGCCGCCGATGGCCAGCCCGTTCACGGTGACACCGTCCAGCGGAAAATGCTCATAGGCCGCGGCGGGGGGGAAGCCGTCGTTGTTCTGCCCGTCGCCCGAGATGTCGAGCGTGCGGAAGAGGCAGGGCGGTGCCGTCTCGAACCGGCTGGCGGCAAAGCCCAGCGCATAGCCGAGCGCGGTCGGGAAATCCTCGTGCGTGCGGGTGGCGCGCAGGACACGTTCGGCGATGGCGGTCAGGTCCGCCTCGGAGCGGATCGGCGTCCAGTCCACCAGGACGTCCTGCTGGAAGCGGCCCGACCATTCGTAGATCGAGAGCGTGACATAGCCCGTCCCGTTCAGCGCCGCCGCGACCACCGAGGGGTGGATCAGCGCCGAGGCCAGGCCGCCCAGTTGCAGGTCGTATTCCTCGGCGTCGACCGAGGCGGAGACATCCATCCCCAGCAGCAGCGCGAGCCGGCACTGGTCGGGCGCCTGCGCCGCGGCGGAGCCCGCGAGGCCAAGCGCCCCGGCCAGCCAGAAGGCCGCGGCCCGCACCCTACCAGTGGCCCGTGTTCGGCATCGAGGCCCAGGGCTCGCAGGGGGCCAGCGCCTCGCCCGCCTGCAACAGCTCGATCGAGATGTTGTCGGGCGAACGCACGAAGGCCATGTGCCCGTCGCGCGGCGGGCGGTTGATGGTCACGCCGTT
>CAZGHJ010000065.1:0-12898 GCA_964525355.1 uncultured Roseicyclus sp. | reverse complement strand
TCGAGGACCGGTTCCTGACCATCGGCCTGCCCTACCGCGTGATCGGCGGCCCGCGTTTCTACGAGCGGATGGAGATCCGCGATGCGATGGCCTATTTCCGCGTCGTGGTCAGCCCCGAGGACGATCTGGCTTTCGAGCGGATCGTGAATACGCCCAAGCGCGGCCTCGGCGACAAGGCGCAGGCCACGATCCAGCGGCTGGCGCGGTCGAACGGCGTCAGCCTTGTGGAAGGCGCGCGGCTGGCGGTGGAGACCGGCGCGCTGGGCGGCAAGGGCGCCAAGGAACTCAAGCGGTTGATCGAGGGGATCGCGCGCTGGCGGGGCCTGATGGCGGGCGCCGTGGCCGCGACGTCCGATGACCTGATCGAGGACATGGGCGCGGGCGACAGGCTTTCCCATATAGAGCTGGCCGAGGTGATCCTCGACGAGTCGGGCTACACCGCGCATTGGCAGAACGACAAGACGCCCGAGGCGCCGGGGCGGCTGGAGAACCTCAAGGAACTGGTCAAGGCGCTGGAGGGTTTCGAGAACCTGCAAGGCTTCCTCGAGCACGTGAGCCTCATCATGGACAACGAGGCCGACAATCAGGAACCCAAGGTCACGCTGATGACGCTCCACGCGGCCAAGGGGCTGGAGTTTCCCGCCGTGTTCCTGCCGGGCTGGGAGGACGGGCTGTTCCCCTCTCAGCGGTCCATGGACGAGACCGGGCAGAAGGGCCTCGAGGAGGAGCGCCGGCTGGCTTACGTGGGCATCACGCGGGCCGAGCGGGTCTGCACGATTTCCTTCGCGGGCAACCGGCGCGTCTATGGCCAGTGGCAGAGCCAGATGCCCTCGCGCTTCATCGACGAATTGCCACAGAGCCATGTCGAGGTACTGACGCCGCCCGGGCTTTATGGGCACCAGGGCGGCATGGCGGCCTCTGCCAGCCCCGTGGCCGAGATGATGCGCGGCTCGGACCTGCATGAGGCTGCCGCGCGCGCCGATGTCTACAATTCGCCGGGCTGGAAGCGGTTGCAGGCCAATGCGGGGCGGCACGGGCTGCGCCAACCCTCCGAGGCGCGGGGCATCACCATCGACGCCGAGGCCGTGAGCGCCTTCGCGGTGGGCGACCGCGTCTTTCACCAGAAATTCGGCTATGGCACGGTCGCCGGGGTCGAAGGCGACAAGCTTGCCGTCGATTTCGACAAGGCGGGGGCGAAACACGTGGTGGGCCGGTTCCTCGTGGCGGCCGATGCGGCGGGCGACGTGCCGTTCTGAGCGCCGCCCGACGCGGGCTGTTCGACGCCTGTGAACGTTTCTCGCGTGAAATTTCGCTCGACTTGCGGTAGACATCCGCTGGCGGCAGGAACGTCATCGGGAGGCGGCCCGGGGAGTGGGGACGGGCCCAACGCCCGATCAGGGGAGGACGCGATGAAGACCTTGATCTACGAACCCGATCCCGAGCGCGCGCAAGGCCACGTGGCCCGCCTGCGCGAAGGATCGAGCCTTGTCGAAGTGGCGCGGAGCCTTGCCGAGGCGCGCGTGAAGCTGCTGAACAACCAGTATGACCGTCTGGCGCTCAGGCGCGGGACGGGCGCGGTGCAGGCGCTTCTGGGTGTGGCGCGCGCCACCAGCCCGTCTTGCGTGATGGTCGATCTGGGCTCCATGCGCAGCCGTCCGCTTACCGGCCCCAGCCGTGAGGTCGACAGCACGCTCAGCCTCGCGGAGTAGGGGGGCGTGCCCGTGCCGCCCGCCTCGCGACGGGGGCCAAGGGCCGAACGGCACGCGATCAGGCCCTGATCCGGCCATCCGCGCAAGGCGGTCGGGCCCGCGTTCACCTGCTGCGCGCGGGGACGTCGCCTTGCCGGACTTCCATCATGTCCTGAACGGGGTGTGCCCGCCGCATCGGGGTGCGGGCCGGCCGACGCATTGCGGCCGTCCGACACCGACATGGCGGATGGCTCAGCTGTGGCGCGGCGACGGGGCCGCGTTGCGGGCGCCTGTGGAACGGCCAGGGGCAGGGGCGAAAAAAATGGCGGTGGCACCCAAGGGAGGAGGAGGGCACCACCGCCAGATCTCAGCGCCAAAGGGAGGAGGAGGCGCCGAAAGGGTCGACGTCAGACCCGAGGGAGGAGATGGGTCTGCCGCCGATGGTATCGACCCCATGGGAGGAGGGAGGGGCCGATCTGGTGGCCCGCCGCTGGGGCGGGGTCGTTCTGGCGGACGCATCCCGAGGGAGGAGGAGGGATACGTCCGCATTCCCGAGGTCCGAAGGGAGGAGAGGACCCCGGGAAATCCCGTGTTCAGTGCGCCTTGCCGTAAGCGGCCTCGTAGGCCGCCTGGCGCAGGGTGGAGCCGTTCAGCCCCAGGTCGTTCAGGTCGCGCAGCGAAAGCTGGCGCAATTCCCCGAGCGTCCGGCGGTAGAGCCGCCAGGCGCGATAAGCCTCTGCCGCGTCGCGGCCGACCTCGGTCAGCCGTGCGGTGACGGAAGTGCTTGCGGTTCCTTTGCTCGATACGTAAGCCATGGTTTCCTCAATCGAACTTCGCATGGGCCATGGTCGGCCTTCCGCGTGGGGCAGCTATGTTTCGCCCCGTTACCTCCGCAAGATAAGCCGATGCTGCAGTTGCACAATACCGCAGAGTTCAATGCTGCTATGCAGAAAGCGCAAGGCTCGCACGGCCCTTGTGTGCCACGGGCCAAAGCGCTTTGGGCATGATCGCCGGCGGCGCCTTCCGGAACCCGCAATTCGCCCGCTTCTTCGTGGGCGTCTTCTTTGCCGTGCAGGCGATCTGGGTGCAGCGCGTCACGCTGTCCTGGCTGGCCTGGGAGAGGACGGGCTCGCCCGGTTTCGTGGGGCTGGTGGCCGGCCTGAGCCTTGCGCCCACGATCCTTGCGGGGCCGTTCTTCGGCGTGATGGCCGACCGGGTGGACATCCGCCGCGCCGCATTTGCCACCAATGGCGCCATGGCCGGCGTTCTCGCCGTGCTGTCCCTGTCGCTCGGGGCCGTGGGGCCCCTTGGCGTGGCAATCGCGGCGCTGGCCATCGGGCTGGTCTCGGCGGCGCATCACCCGGTGCGCATGTCGCTCGCGCCGCGCCTCGTCCCGCGCGAGATGGTGACCCACGTCGTTTCGGTCACGGCGCTGAACTTCAACCTCGCGCGGCTTGTGGCGCCGGTGCTGGCGGGGTGGATCATCGCCACGGCGGGGGCGGGGACGGCGCTGTGGGTGTCGGTGGCCTGTTACGGGCCGATGCTGGCGATCCTGCCGCGTCTCAGCCCGCGGGATCTGCCGCCACGGCCGGCCGCCCCGGTCCTGGCCGAATTGCGCGAGGGGATGCGGTATGCCCGCGACACGCCGGTGGTGCGCCGGGCGCTCGTTCTGACCTTCGTCTTCGCCATCCTCGTGCGCGGCGCGCTCGAGGTGCTGCCCGTGCTGGCCGATGGCGCCTTCGGGCGCGGGGCGGCGGGCCTTGGCCTGCTGACGGCCGCGGCCGGCGGTGGCGCGATGATGGCGGCGGCGGTCAAGGCGCTGGGCTTTCTTGCCCCGCCCGAGGGGATCCCGCGCACCGTGCCCGCGGCGCTGGCGCTGGGCTTTTGCGCGGTGATCGGCATGGGGCTCGCGCCGTTCTGGCCGCTGGCCCTGACAGCGACGGCGCTGGCCGGATTCGCGGCCACCTGGATCGGCGTCAGCCTTCAGGCGGCGATCCAGACCGAATTGCCCGACGCCTATCGCGGGCGGGTGATGAGCCTCTGGACCGTCATGGGGTTCGGCTCGGTGTCCATCGGCGCGGCGCTGATCGGGGCCATGGCCGAGGTCTCGGGCATCGGCCTTGCGCTGGCCCTGTCGGGCGGGGCCGGGCTTTTGTGGCTCATGGCGTATCGACTGGGGGGTGCACGCCGCTGAAATCCGGCTTATCTCGGAGATCGGACCGTTTGGTTGCGAGCGAAAGGACCTGCCCATGACCCAGACCCGCGAAACCGTGTTGCAGGCGTTGTCGGGGCTTGGCCTGCCCGATGGCGGCGACGTGGTCGGCCGCGACATGGTCCGCGCGCTCCAGGTTCAGGGCGGGCGGGTGTCCTTCATCCTCGAGGCCGACACGCCAGAAACCGCGCGCAGGATGGAGCCGGTGCGCCTCGCCGCCGAGCACCTCGTGGCGAAGCTGCCGGGGGTGGAGCAGGTGACCGTCGCGCTCACCGCGCACGGGCCCGCCGCCAAGGCCCCGGCGAAGCCCGCCGCCCCCGCGGGCGGTGCGCCCAACCTCCAGATCGGCGGGCACATGAAGCCGCAGGCGGGCTCGATGAAACCCTCGGGCGTGCGCCACATCATCGGCATCGGCTCGGGCAAGGGCGGCGTGGGCAAGTCCACCGTCGCCTCGAATCTCGCCGTGGCGCTGGCGCGGCAGGGGCGGCGCGTGGGCCTTCTGGACGCCGATATCTACGGGCCGAGCCAGCCGCGCATGATGGGCGTGTCGAAGCGCCCCTCCTCGCCCGACGGCAAGACGATCATCCCGCTCAAGGCCCATGGCGTCACCTGCATGTCCATCGGTTTCATGCTGCCCGAGGAAAAGGCCGTGGTCTGGCGCGGTCCGATGCTGATGGGGGCGCTCCAGCAGATGCTGACGCAGGTGGAATGGGGCGAGCTCGACATCCTGCTGGTGGATCTGCCGCCGGGCACGGGCGACGTGGCCATGACGCTCTGCCAGAAATCCGAGGTGACCGGGGCCATCGTCGTCTCCACGCCGCAGGACGTGGCGCTTCTGGACGCGCGCAAGGCGCTCAACATGTTCGAACTGCTCAAGACGCCGGTGCTGGGCCTGATCGAGAACATGGCCGCGTTTCATTGCCCCAATTGCGGCCACGAGAGCCACATCTTCGGCGAGGGCGGCGTGCGGGCGGAGGCGCAGCGGCTCGACCTGCCGTTTCTCGGTGAGCTGCCGATCAGCCTCGAGACCCGGATCGCGGGCGATGCGGGCACGCCCATCGCCGCCGGAGAGGGGCCGATGGCCGACGCCTATGCCGCGCTCGCGCGCCGATTCATCGACGGTGGCATGGCCTGAGCGCCGGATCGGCGCTGCGAAAGGGGTGATTCGTCCCCTCTGACGCGGTCCAAGGCGCCGCTCCGCGCCGATTTGCGGATTTTTCCGGAATTTTCTCCCACGACTGGGGCGGTCCGGCACTTTCCCCCCTTTTCCCTATATGTTGTGGCCCCCTCGGTGGGTGTCACCACCCGTGCCCGTATGCGCGACCGCGGGCCTGTGTCGCGCGGCGGTGGATTTCCGCTTGGCGGGGGTATGGGGGAGAAAGTGGCGCAAAAAGGTGTTGATTGGGGCAAAATCCCGTGGCATTCCTTGGTCATCGGCAAACGAGATCGACACGCAGGCCAAACGGTCTGAAGCAAAAGCAAAAAACGGCAGGTTCATACAGGCAATCTCGGACGCCAGAAAAAGGAGATCCGGCGCGCAAGCGAGCAGACATCCCCCCAGGTGGCCTGCGCAGTCGGACGCCCAGCGATGGGACGACGCGGCGGATCGAGCAGTGGCAGCTTGCTCGATCCGCCGTTTCCGTTCCGGAGGCAAGACTGAGGCCGCAATGCGGCAAAAAGATGGCGCCAAGGGTTGGCAGGCCCGCGAAGGCGCCGCGGACAGGCGACAGAAAGGGCGCGAGCCCCCGTGGACAGCAGGTTTCAGGGCGAAAGCCTGAACAAGGTGGACGGAAAGGGCCGGATCTCGCTTCCGGCCAAGTTCCGCCGCGCCCTGCAGGCGGGCGACAGCCGCTCGGGGCCGGGCGGCGCGGCACGGCTCTACATCGCCTACGGCAATCCCACCACCGACAATGTCGAATGCCTTTCGGGCGACTATTACGACGATCTGGTCGCGCGCATCGAGGCCATGGATGACGGCGAGAGCGAGCGCGAGGTGCTCGAGTATCTCTATTTCGTGAAATGCGACGAGGTGGCCGTCGACGACACAGGCCGCTTCGTCCTGCCCACGGCGGCGCGCGAGAAGCTCGACCTCGCGGGCGAGGCGCTGTTCCAGGGCAAGGGGCAGAAGTTTCACATCCTCAAGCCCGCGGATGGCGCGGCCGCGGATGACAAGATTCTGAAATTGCTGGAGAAGTTCGGTGAGGGCAAGGAGTTCTTCAACCCGATCTCGCTGGCCAACCGGCCAAAGGCGGATGCGCGCGATGCCGCGAAGCCGGAATGACGCAGCCGGGCGATGCGCCGCACAGGCCGGTTCTGCTGGGCCCGCTGCTGAAGGCCGCGGGGCCGATCTCTGGCGTCTGGCTCGACGGCACTTTCGGCGCTGGTGGCTACGCCCGTGGCTTGCTTGAGGCGGGGGCGGATGTGGTGATCGGGATCGACCGCGACCCGCTGGCCTTCGAGATGGCCGCCGACTGGGCCGCGGCTTACGGCGACCGGCTGATCCTCGTGCCCGGCACGTTTTCCGACCTCGACCGGCTGGCCGCCGAGGCCGGGCACCCGTCGCTCGACGGCGTGACGCTGGATCTCGGCGTCTCCTCGATGCAGCTCGACCGGGCCGAGCGCGGGTTTTCCTTCCTGCGCGACGGGCCGCTCGACATGCGCATGGGGCAGGAGGGCGCCTCGGCGGCCGACCTGGTGGCCGAGGCGCCCGAGGCGCTTCTGGCCGACATCGTGCATTTCTATGGCGAGGAGCGCGCCGCGCGCCGCATCGCGCGGGCCATCGTGAAGGCGCGTGCCGAGGCGCCCATCGCGACCACGCTCCAGCTTGCCGGGATCGTCGAGCGCTGCCTGCCGCGCAAGAAACCGGGACAGAGCCACCCGGCGACGCGGACGTTCCAGGCGCTGCGGATCGCGGTGAACGACGAACTGGGCCAGCTCGTCGCTGCGCTCGCCGCCGCGGAACGCGCGCTGAAGCCCGGCGGACGGCTCGCCGTGGTCACGTTCCATTCCATCGAGGACCGGATCGTGAAGCGCTACCTGGCCGAGCGCGCCTCGACGGGCGGCGGCGGCTCGCGCCATGCCCCGGCAGAGGCGCGGCGCGATCCGGGCTTCGCGCTGACGCCCAAGCGCGCGATCGCGCCCGACGCGGCCGAGATCGCCGGGAACCCCCGCGCGCGGTCCGCCAAGCTGCGCGTGGCGACCCGGACCGACGCGCCGGCGGAGGAGGTGGATCTCTCCCGCCTCGGCCTGCCGCAGATCGTGGAGGTGCCCTGATGCGCAGCTTTCCCGTCGTGATGTCCGCGCTCGCGGTGATGGCGCTGGGATACTGGGCCTATCACCAGACCATCCTCACCCAGGCCGCGATCCGCGACGTGGAGCGGTTGCAGCGCGAGATCGGCGCCGAGCGCGAACGGCTGGCCATCCTGCGCGCCGAATGGGCCTATCTCAACCGTCCCGACCGACTGCGCGAGCTGGTGGAGATCAACTTCGACCGGCTGGGGCTTCTGCCGCTGGTGCCGGAGCAGTTCGGCACGGTGGCCGAACTGCCCAGTCCGCCGCCGCCGCCTGCCGAAGCGGACCCGACATGGCAGGTGGGCGACCTGCTGTTGCAGAACGCCTCCCAAGCGGAGGCCGCGCCATGATCCGCACCCCGCTCAGACCGCTCGCGCGCGTGATCGAGGCCCGCCAGCGCGGCGAGAACCCTGACGCGATCGAGCGCGAGAACCTGCGCCTGCGCCACGAAGCGGCCCGCGACCGGCAGCGGGTGCGCGCCGAAAGCCGCCTTCTGCTGCTGACGATCTGCTTCGTGATGGCCTTCGGGGCGGTCGGCACGAAGATGGCCGCGCTGTCGACCTCCGAGGTGGAGGAGCCGCGCATCGCCACCTCCGGCTCCGCGATCCTGAACACGCGCGCCGATATCGTCGACCGGCGCGGCCGCGTGCTGGCCACGAACTTCGCCACGAACGCCCTTTACGCCCATCCCCACGAGATCATCGACCCCCGCGCCGCCGCCGACGGGCTGGCCGCGATCTTCCCCGACATGGAGGCCGAGGCGCTCTACCGGCGCTTCACCTCCGACAGCCGCTTCATCTGGTTGCGCCGCTACATCTCCCCCGAGCAGGAGCAGCTCGTGCATGACCTGGGCGAGCCGGGGCTTCTGTTCGGGCCCCGCGAGATGCGGCTTTATCCCAACGGGGCCGTCGCCGCCCATGTGCTGGGCGGTGCGGGGTTCGGGCAGGAGGCGGTGAACGCGGCCGAGATCGTGGGCGTCGCGGGTGTCGAGGCACAGTTCGACGATGCGCTGCGCGACCCCGCCATGGCCGGGCCGCTCCGGCTTTCCATCGACCTGACGGTGCAGGCCGCCGTGGAGGAGGTGCTGGCCGGCGGCATGGAGCTGATGAACGCCTCCGGCGCCTCGGCCGTCCTGATGGAGATCGAAACCGGTGAGATCCGCGCCATGGCGAGCCTGCCCGATTTCGACCCCAACGCCCGGCCCCGGCCCCTGACCGAGGGCGACCAGGCCGACAGCCCGCTGTTCAACCGCGCGGTTCAGGGCGTCTACGAGCTCGGGTCCGTCTTCAAGACCTTCACCACCGCGCAGGCCCTGGAGGAGGGGTTGGTGACCCCCGAAGACCTGATCGACACGCGCGGGCCCCTGCGCATGGCGGGCTTCACGATCACCGATTTCCGCCCCCGCGGGTCGGAACAGACGGTGGAGGAGGTCTTCGTGCATTCCTCCAATATCGGCACCGCGCGGATCGCGCGGGAAATCGGTGCCGAGCGGCAGCGCGCCTTTCTCGACCGGCTGGGGCTCATGGCGCCCACCGCGCTCGAGATGGTCGAGGCACCCTCGGCCCGGCCGCTCGTGCCGCAGCGCTGGGGCGAGTTGTCGACCATGACGATCTCCTACGGGCACGGCATCTCGACCTCGCCGGTGCATCTGGCCGCGGCCTATGCGGCGATGGTCAACGGGGGCACGATGGTGCGGCCCACACTTCTGGCGGGTGGCGCGCCGGTCGCGGGCGCGCGGGTGATCTCCGAGGCCACCAGCGCGGAGATGCGCACGCTCCTGCGCGGCGTCGTGACCGAGGGCACCGCCTCCTTCGCCGAGGTGCCGGGCTACGCGGTGGGCGGCAAGACCGGCTCGGCCGAGATGCCGCGGGCGCGCGGCGGCTATTACGAAGACCGCAACATCAACACCTTCGCCGCCGTTTTTCCCGCCCACGCGCCGGCTTACGTGCTGGTGACCACGCTCTACGAGCCGGTGGAGACCTCGGGCCCCGAGCCGCGCCGGACCGCCGGCTGGACCACCGTGCCCGTCGCCGCCGAGGTCATCCGGCGCGCGGCCCCGCTTCTGGGGCTGCGGCCCGAGATTGAACCCGACCGCGCAGTTCCGCTATCCAGTTCCTCGAACTGACCGCGCGGGCCACGCGCCAGGGGGCTGCCCATGACCCGATCACCCAAGACCCTGTCCGAGCTTGGCCTGACCGCGGCCGGCGGGGCCGACGCGACCGTCACCGCACTCGAGATCGACAGCCGCAAGGTCGGACCCGGCACGCTTTTCGCGGCCCTTCCCGGCTCGCAGGTCCACGGCGCGCGCTTCGTGGCCCAGGCGCTGGGGCAGGGGGCGGCGGCGATCCTGACCGACCGCGCGGGCGCGGCGCTGGCCTCCGAGGCGCTGGACGGCAGCCACGCCGCCCTCATCGTGGCCGAGGACGTGCGCGCCACGCTCGCGCACACCGCAGCCCTCTGGTTCGGGCCGGTGCCCGAGACCGTCGTCGCGGTGACCGGCACCAACGGCAAGACCTCCGTGGCCAGCTTCACCCGCCAGATCTGGGAGGGCCTGGGCAAGCGCGCGGTGAACCTCGGCACCACGGGCATCGAGGGCCATGTCAGCGCGCCGGGCAACCTGACGACGCCCGATGCGCTCGCGCTTCAGGATCGTCTGGCCGACCTGCGCCGCGCAGGCGTCGAGGCCGTGGCGATGGAGGCCTCCTCCCACGGGCTCGACCAGCGCCGGCTCGAGGCGGTGCCGCTCGAGGCGGCGGGGTTCACCAACCTCACGCAGGACCATCTGGATTACCACGGCACGATGGAGGCCTATTTCGAGGCCAAGCTGCGTCTGTTCACCGAGCTTCTGCCCGATGAGGGGATCGCCGTGGTCAATATCGACGACCCCTACGGCGCGCGCGTGGCCGAGGCGGTCGCGGCGCGGCAGACGGTGGAGGTGATCCGCGTCGCGCAGTACAGCCCAGAGGCGGAACTCAAGATCGCCGGGCGCAGGCTCGACGAGACAGGGCAGGAGCTTCTGGTTCGTGCCTGGGACAAGCCGCACCGGGTGCGCCTGCCGCTGATCGGGGCGTTCCAGGCGATGAACGTGCTTGTGGCCGCCGGCCTCGCCGTGGCCGCGTCCGAGGAGATCGAGGCGGTGATCGGCGTCCTGCCCGGCCTCAAGGGCGTGCGGGGCCGCATGCAACTGGCCGGGCGGCGCCATCACGGCGCGCCGGTCTACGTGGACTACGCCCACACGCCCGACGCGCTGGAGACGGCGCTCAAGGCGCTGCGCCCGCATGTGCTGGGCCGGCTGCACGTGGTCTTCGGCGCGGGCGGCGACCGGGACCGGGGCAAGCGACCACTGATGGGGCGGGCGGCGGCCGCCCATGCCGACGTGGTGATCGTGACCGACGACAACCCGCGCTCGGAAGATCCCGCCGCGATCCGGGCCGCGGTGCTGGCAGGCTGCCCCGACGCGACCGAAGTGGGCGACCGCGCCGAGGCGATCCTGCGCGCCGTCGATGCGCTCGAGGCAGGAGATGCGCTCCTGATCGCGGGCAAGGGGCACGAGACCGGCCAGCAGGTGGGCGACGTGGTCTACCCGTTCGACGACGTGGAACAGGCCTCGGTCGCCGTGGCCGCGCTGGAGGGGCGGGCATGAGCGGGGCGCGTCCGGGCCTGGCCGATTTTTCGTACGAAAAATCGCACGCGCCCTCGTGCCGGGCAGAGGGCGCGGCATGAGCGGTGCGCTCTGGACCTCCACCGACGCCGCCGCGGCCACCGGCGGGCAGGCGGCGGGCACCTGGGAGGCCACCGGCATCTCCATCGACAGCCGGACCGTCGCGCCCGGCGATCTTTTCGTGGCGCTGTCCGCGGCGCGCGACGGGCATGACTTCGTGGCCGACGCGCTCAAGAAGGGCGCGGTCGCGGCCCTCGTCTCGGCCATGCCCGCGGGGGTGGATCCCGCGCGCCTGCTCGTCGTGCCGGACGTGATGGACGGGCTTCACGCCCTCGCCCGCGCCGCCCGCGCGCGCACGACCGCAAAGGTCATCGCCGTCACCGGCTCCGTCGGCAAGACCACCGTCAAGGAGATGCTGCGCGCGGCCCTTGGCCCGCAGGGCGCCACCCACGCGGCCGTGGCGAGCTTCAACAATCACTGGGGCGTGCCGGTCACGCTGGCGCGGATGCCCGCCAAGACCGACTTCGCGGTGATCGAGATCGGCATGAACGCACCGGGCGAGATCGCGCCGCTCGCCCGGCTTGCGCAACCCGACCTCGCCATCGTCACCACCGTCGCGCCCGCGCACCTGGAGGCGTTCGGCGCGATCGAGGGCATCGCCCGCGAGAAGGCCGCGATCTACGAGGGCCTCGGCCCCGGCGGTATCGCGCTCGCCCATGCCGATATCGAGACCGCGCCGATCCTGTTCGAGAAGGCGCGCGAGACGGGCGCTCAGCTGATCCGCTTCGGCGAGGCCGAGGGCGCCGAGATGCGCCTGACGGAACTGCGCCTGACCGAGGGCAGCACGGTGATCCGCGCGCGGCTCGGGCCGGAGGACTGCCTCGTGAAGCTTTCCGTGCCCGGCCGGCATTTCGCCATGAACGCGCTCATCACGCTGGCCGCCGTGCAGGCGCTCGGCGCGGATGTGGCGCGGGCGGCGATGGCGCTGGCCGCCTGGCAGCCCGTCGCGGGGCGCGGCACCCGCGAGGCGCTGGACCTTTCGGGCACGGGCGAGCTGGTCATCGACCTGATCGACGACGCCTTCAACGCCAACCCCGCCTCGCTCGCCGCCGGTCTCGAGGTGCTGGCCGGGACCGAGCCGCAGGGCCAGGGCCGGCGCATCGCGGTGCTGGGCGACATGCTGGAACTGGGCCCGGAGGCGCCCGCGCTCCATGCCGAGGTGGCCGACCTGCCCAGCCTCGCCCGGGTCGACATCGTCCACACGGTGGGCCCCCTGATGGAGCATCTCGCCGCCGCCCTGCCGGGGGCCAAGCGCGGTCGCCACGCCGAAACGGCCGAGCGGCTGGCCCATGACCTTCCGCGCGACTTGCGCCCCGGCGACGTGGTGCTCGTCAAGGGCTCGAAGGGCATCGCCGTGTCACGCGTGGTTGACGCCTTGCGCAAACTGGGGCAAGCGAACGCGGCCAAATCTCGAGGATCCCCCTGAATGTTGTACTGGCTGAGTGCCCTGTCCGATGGGGGCGATTTCTTCAATCTGTTTCGCTACATCACCTTCCGGGCGGGGGGCGCGTTCTTCACCGCGCTCATCTTCGGCTTCCTGTTCGGGCGGCCGCTCATCAACGCGCTGCGGAAGAAATACGCCGCCGGCCAGCCGATCCGCGAGGACGGCCCGGCCCATCACGTCACCACCAAGGCGGGCACGCCGACCATGGGGGGGCTGCTGATCCTGGCCGCGCTGACGCTGTCCACGCTGCTCTGGGCGCGGCTCGACAACGTCTATGTGTGGCTGGTCCTTTTCGTCACGGTGGCCTTCGGGCTGATCGGCTTCGCCGACGACTGGGCCAAGGTCAGCCGCAACACCACCAAGGGCGTGTCGGGGCGCGTGCGGCTCGCCATCGGCTTTGCCGTGGCCGCCGTCGCCGCGGTGATCGCGAGCCAGGTCCACCCCGATGGGCTGGCCTCGCAACTGGCCGTGCCGGTCTTCAAGGATGTCCTGTTCAATCTCGGCTGGGTCTTCATCCCCTTCGCGATGATCGTGATCGTGGG
>CAZGHJ010000064.1:0-12955 GCA_964525355.1 uncultured Roseicyclus sp. | reverse complement strand
TACTGGATGAACGTCGACCAGTATATCGGCGGGATCGAGCACGCGATCCTGCACCTGCTCTACTCGCGCTTCTTCGCGCGGGCCATGCAGATCACCGGCCACCTGCCGCGAAGCGCGATCGAGCCCTTCGACGCGCTCTTCACGCAAGGCATGGTCACCCACGCGATCTACGTCACCCGCGACGAGAAGGACCGCCCCGTCTACCACTTCCCCGAGGACGTGGAGATCACCGAGTCGGGCGCGCGCCTCGGCGCCACCGGCGAGACGGTGGAGGTCATCCCCTCGGCCAAGATGTCGAAATCGAAGAAGAACGTCGTCGATCCCGTCAACATCATCGCCCGCTACGGCGCCGACACCGCGCGCTGGTTCGTCCTGAGCGATTCGCCGCCCGAGCGCGACGTGGAATGGACCGCCTCGGGCGCCGAGGCCGCCTACAAGCACCTTGGCCGCGTCTGGTCGCTGTCGGACCGGATCGCCGCGATGGACCCTGCCGCCGCCGGCGAGGGCGATGACGATCTCCTGCGCGAGATGCACAAGACCATCCGCGACGTGACCCTCGGCATCGAGAGCTTCGGCTTCAACGCCGCCATCGCGAGGCTCTATGCCTTCACCAACACGCTGGCGCGGTCCAAGGCCTCCCACGCCGCCCGGCGCGAGGCGGTGATGGTGCTGGCGCAACTCATGTCGCCCATGACCCCGCACCTGGCCGAAGACATCTGGGCCCGGCAGGACGGCACGGGCCTGATCGCGGAAGCCCCCTGGCCCATCGCGGACGAGGCGATGCTGGTCGAGGACACCGTGACCCTGCCCATCCAGATCAACGGCAAGCGCCGCTCCGAGATCACGGTCGCGCGGGACGCCGGCAAGGAAGAGGTTGAAAAGACCGCGCTCGCGGATGACGCTGTGATACGCGCCCTCGACGGGGGCGTTCCGAAGAAAGTCATCGTCGTGCCGGGCCGTATCGTCAATGTCGTCGTCTGAACCACGCCTGACCGGCCGCCGCGGGGTCCTCGCGCTGCTCGGGGTTCTGCCGCTGGCGGCCTGCGGCTTCACGCCGGTCTACGGGCCGGGTGGCGCGGGCGACAGGCTGCGCGAGACCATCGCGTTCGCCGAGCCCGCGAACGTACCCGCCTTCAACCTGGTCTCGCGGCTGGAGGACCGGCTGGGCCGCGCGGCTGCGCCGGTCTACCGGCTGGACTACCGGATCACGACGTCGCAATCCTCGCTCGGCGTCACCGGCGCCTTCGACGTCACCCGCATCAACCTCATCGGCGACGTGAACTTCACCGTGACCGAGATTGCCACGGACAGAACCCTGCAAACGGGCGATGTCTCGACCTTCACGGCCTACGCGACCTCGGGATCTCCGGTCGCCACCCTAGCGGCGCGGCGCGATGCCGAGGCCCGGCTGATGACAGCGCTTGCGGATCAGATCGTCACGCGGCTGATGGCCGGGGCCGCCGGCTGGCCATGAAGCTCGCGCCACGTGACGCGACGGCCTATTTCAAGTCTCCAGACGCCAAGGCCGCCGGCTGCCTGATCTACGGCGAGGACGCGGTGCGCGTGGGCCAGTTGCGGGCCGGCCTGACGGCGGCGCTTCTGGGGCCCGAGGCGGATGCCGAGATGCGCCTGACCCGGCTTGCCGCCGCCGATCTCCGCAGCGATGGCGCGGCGCTTCTCGACGCGGTCAAGGCGGTGGGCTTCTTCCCCGGACCCCGCGCCGTGGTGGTGGAGCAGGCCACCGACGGGCTGGCCCCCGTCTTCGCCGCGGCGCTTCAGGATTGGAAGCCGGGCGATGCGCAGATCATCGTCACCGCCGGCGTTCTGGCGAAACGCTCGAACCTCAGGAAGCTTTTCGAAGGGGCGAAATCCGCCTATGCCGCCGCGGTCTACGACGATCCGCCGGGCCGCGCCGAGGTCGAGGATCTTCTTCGCGCCGCGGGCCTCGGCGAGGTCGACCGCGCCGCCATGGCAGATCTGGAAGCGCTGGCGCGCACGCTTTCGGCCGGGGATTTCCGGCAGACGATCGACAAGCTCGGCCTCTACAAGCGCGGCGACCCGACCCCGGTCAGTCCCGCGGACCTCTCCGCCGTGGCGCCCGTCTCGCGCGATGCGGAACTCGACGACATCCTGCATGCCACGGCCGAGGCCGCCTCGGGCGACATCGGCCCGATCCTGACCCGGCTCAAGGCGCAGGGGGTGGCGCCGGTGACGCTCTGCATCGCCGCGCTGCGCCACTTCCGTACGCTCCACGCCGCCGCCTGCCATCCCGGCGGGGCCGATGCGGGCCTGTCCGCGCAGCGCCCGCCCGTCTTCGGCCCGCGCCGTGATCGACTGCGGCGGCAGCTTTCCCGCTGGCGCCGGCCACAACTCGAGAGCGCGATCTCCATGCTGGTGGAAACCGACCTGGCCTTGCGTTCGGCAGCGTCCGCGCCTCAGATGGCGGTCATGGAACGGGTGCTGATCCGTCTGGCGATGCTGCCGGGACGGGGGCAGGGCCGCTAAGGGGGGCATCATGGACGAGAGCTACAAGGTCATCGGGTCGGTCAAGAGCCGCACGATCAGGGTTCTGTGGATGCTGGAGGAACTTGGCCTGCCCTACGAGCATGTGGACGCGGCCCCCCGGTCCGAGGAGGTCACGCGCTTCAGCCCCGCGGGCAAGATCCCCGTCCTCGTCGTCGATCACGTGCCGATCACCGATTCGGTGGCGATCATGACCTTTCTCGGCGACCGGCACGGCGGCCTGACCCACACACCCGGCACGATCGAGCGCGCCCGGCAGGATAGCCTGACCCATGCCATCATCGACGAGTTCGACGCCCCCCTCTGGATGGCGGCGCGGCACAGCTTCGGCCTGCCGGAAGAGCGTCGCGTGCCCGCCGTCAAGGACAGCCTCCGCTGGGAATTCGAACGCGCGCAGGAAGGCTTCGTGCCGCGCATGGCCGAGGACGGTCCGTTCCTGATGGGCGAGACGATGACGATCCCCGACATCCTGCTGGCGCATTGCATGGCCTGGGCGATCGTCGCGAAATTCCCGGTGACCGAGCCCTTCCGCGATCATGCGAGGCGCATGCGCGACCGGCCCGCCTTCGCCCGCGCCTCAGCCGCCTGAGGGCGCCCAGCGGCCCGCGTGCCGCCCGGCCCAGAGGCCGGTGGAAAGGCAGCCCGTGATGAGGTAGCCGCCCGTCGGCGCCTCCCAGTCGAGCATCTCGCCCGCCACGAAGACGCCGGGCCTGGCCTTGAGCATCAGGCCCTCGTCCAGAGCGGCGCGCGTCACACCGCCGGCGGTGGAAATGGCCTCGTCCATGGGCCGGGGCCCGGTGTGGCGCACGGGCAGCGCCTTGATCAGACGCGCCAGCGCCTCCCCCTCGGGCAGCGGTCGGCCGAACTCCTGCAACACCGCGCGCCGCACCGGGTCGAGGCCCAGCGCCTGGCCCAGATGTTTCGAGAGCGTGCGTTTCCTCGGCCTCTCCGCCAGCCGCGCCTCGATCCAGTCCATGTCCCGGTCGGGCAGGAGGTCGAGCGCGAAGGCCGCCCCGTCCCGCACCGCCGCCGAGACCGCGTAGACCCCGCCGCCTTCCAGTCCTCGGGCCGAGATCACCGCCTCGCCCCGGACGGAGGTCTCGCCCGCGATCAGGCGGACGCCCTTGAGGGGCGCGCCGAAATGAGGCGCCATGTGCGGCGTCCAATCCACGGAAAACCCCATGTTCGCCGGTTTGAACGGAGCCAGGTCGACGCCCGCCTCGGCAAGCCACGGCGCCCAGGCCCCGTCCGAGCCCAGCCGTGCCCAGCTTGCCCCGCCAAGCGCCAGGACCGTCACGCGCGCCACCACGCGCCGCCGCCCCGAAGGCGTGTGGAACACCGCCGCGTCGCCGTCCCAGCCCGCCCAGCGCCAGCGCAGGCGCAGCTCCGCGCGCACCCGGCCCAGCCACGCGCGCAGAAGCGGCGAAGCCTTCATTGCTTCGGGGAAAACCCGCCCCGAGGACCCGGTGAAGACCGGCTGGCCCAGCGCCTCCGCCCAAGCCACCGCGTCGCGCGGCCCGAACGCCTCGAGCATCGGCGCAAGCCACGTCGCCGCCGCGCCATAGGCCGCGACGAACGCCTCGAGCGGCTCGTCCTTGGTGATGTTCAGCCCCGACTTGCCCGCCATCAGGAACTTCCGCGCAGCACTTGGCTTTGCTTCCGCGATCACCACCGATCGGCCCGCCGCCGCCAGCGCCTCGGCCGCCATCAGCCCCGCGGGCCCCGCGCCGATCACCAGCGCGTCGACCGTCTCGGCCTTGTCGGGCCCCGCGCCCGCGCCATGATCCTCAGCCATGGAGAACGATCCCATCTGCCCGCTCTGCGAGCGCCCCATCCCGGCCCACGCGAAGCAGAGCCTGCACCACCTGATCCCGCGCCTGCGCGGCGGCAAGGGCGGGCCCACGGTGCTTCTGCACCAGATCTGCCACAACGAGATCCACGCCACGCTGTCCGAGGCCGAGCTTGCACGCAGCTACAACACGGTGGAGGCCCTGCGCGCCCATCCACGGATCGCGCGGTTCGTCGGCTGGGTCGCCAAACGCCCCGCCGATTTCCACTCCAAGACCCCCGGCGCACGGCGCGGCTGGAAACGGCGCTGAGGGCGCGCGCATGGCCTCAGCCCTCGCTGAGTGCCTTGATCTCGCGCAGGATCTCCGGCGTCCCCGCGACACTGTCCGCGGCCAGATCGAGGCAGGTGCCCATCAAATGCTCGGGCGCCACGATCCTGTCCACCAGCCCGAAGGCATAGGCCTCGTCGGCGGTGAACTTCTGCCCCGCCAGCAGCAGGAGTTTCGTGCGCGCGGGCCCCATCAGCGCCCGCAGCCGGCCCGGGTCCGAGGGCTGCGGCAGAAAACCCAGCTGCGCCACGGGATAGAAGAACCGCGCCTCGGGTACCGCGATGCGCAGGTCGCAGGCCAGCGCCATGCCGAAAGCGCCGCCCGCGAGCGTGCCGTTCAGCGCCGCGATCGTCAGGCAGGGCAGCGCCGCGATCCGGCCCGAGACCTCCTCCCAGACCGGAGAGGTGGCGAGGCCCGCGCGCGCCTCCTCCAGATCGGCACCGGCGGAGAACACCTTCGCACCCTCGCCCGTCAGGATCAGCGCGCGCAGGCCCTCGTCAGCCGCCGCTTCCTCGGCAATCGCGGCCAGCCGCGCCAGCATCTCGCCCGTCAGCGAGTTCGCCTTGTCCGGCCGGTCCAGCGTGACCATCCAGATCGCACCGTCGCGGTCCAGCCGGATCATGCCGCCAGCCCCAGGTGCGCGCGAATGTCCGGCGACCGCAGCGAGATCTCCTCGCCCAGATGTCCGTCGGAGGACGGATCGCACATCCACGACAACGCCACGGCGGGCCATTCGGGCGGGATGTGATCCTCCCATTCCAGCCGGGCGACCGGGTTCACGCCCGAGGCCTTGATCTCGCGCTGCATCTGCGTGGCCACCGTGCCGGGCGACAGGCCCATGGCGCGGATGCCCGCACCCCCGTGCTCCAGATGCAGGCAGCGCGTCAGCATCGCGGCCCCTGCCTTGGACGCGCAGTAATGGCTCCAGCCTTCCAGCGGATTGTGCGCGGCGCCGGAACTGATGGTCAAGATCGTGCCGTGCCCGCGCGCCAGCATCCCCGGCAGGACGGCGCGCATCCCGTGCATCACGCCCTTGAGGTTGACGTCGATCACCTGTCCCCAGGCGTCCGGGTCCATGGCGTCCAGCCGCGCGATGGGCTCGATCGCGCCCGCGTTGTTGATCAGGATGTCCACCGCCCCGAAGGCCTCGGTCGCCGCCGTCACCGCGGCCTCCACCTGCCAGTAGGTCGTCACGTCCACCGGCACCGCAAGCGCGGTGGGCCCGATCTCGCCCGCAAGCGTGGCGATGGCGTCCTTGTCGCGCGCCATCAGCACCACATTGGCCCCCTGCGCGGCGAAGGCCCGCGCCGCGGCTGCGCCGATCCCGCGGCTCGCCCCGGTGATCAGCGCCGTCTTTCCGGCAAGATCGAAGGTTTTCGGACTGTCTGACATGGGCTTCCTCCCTGGCGGTCACGGCTCCTGTCCGATGCCGAGTGCTACAGGGGCGGGCGCGCAGGGACCAGAACAATCCTTCGCAAATCATGGGCGGCGGGGCGCTTTCTGCCCTTGACGCGGCCGGGCGCCGGGGCCGACCATCGCGCCCTCGTACTCCCCCCTGTCCGCCGAGGCCCTTTTCATGCATCGCAGCCTGTCGTCCGTGTCGCTTCTGGCCCTCACGATCTCCGCGCTCGCCCTATCGCCCGCCGAGGCGCAGGTCAGCGCCGCGGAGATCTGGTCGGAATGGCAGCGCGGCGCGGCGGAGACGGGCCAGAGCCTCACCGCCGACGTGACCGAGACGGCAGACGGCCTCCTGCTGGAGAACCTCGCGACGCGCACGGTGTCGGACGACACCGCCACCTCGGCGCGGGTCGACCGCGTGGCCCTGGTCGAGCAGGATGACGGCACGCTCTCGGTCGAGGTGTCGACCCCCTACACGCTCACACTCACCTTCCCCGCCGATGCGGGAGAGGGGGCGGCAGGCGCCATGGTGAGCATGGATCTCCTGCTGACCCACGAAGGTCTCGATGTCACGGTCGCGGGGGCGCCCGAGGCGCGAAGCTACAGCTATTCCGCCGACGCGATCACGGTCGTGGAGGGCGAGATCAACAGCGACGACGGGGCGCCGCAGCCGGAGGTGGACCTGGAGATCGCCGCGCGCGACATCCGGACGGTCTTCTCACTGACGGGGCCGGCCGGCGAACGGCAAGGCTTCGAGACCGTCGGCACCACCGGCAGTCTCACCGGGCGGCTTGCGGTGCAGCCGCCCCCGGGCGAGACCGGCGCGCTCGCCATGACCTTCGCGATCGGCGATCTCGCCACCGAGGCCAGCGGCGCGCGCGGGGCGCTCGCCGCGATGCAGCGCGCGCAGGACCGCCTGCCCGAGGGCGCCGAGATCCGCGGGACCGCGACCTACGGCTTCTCGCAGCTCGAGATCGCGGTCGACGATCCCGAGGCCGATTTCGACGCCTCCTTCGCGAACGAGGGCGGCTCCTTCGGGTTTTCGCTCTCCGATGACCGGCTCGTCTACGACATCGCCGCCACGGGCGCGCGCCTGCGGATGACGGGCGGCGAGATCCCCGTACCGGTCGAGATCGGCTCCGCCTCCAGCGCCCTGTCGCTGTCGGTTCCGCTCGCGGCCTCCGACACGCCCTCCGACGCATCGCTCAGGATCGACTACCGCGACGTGGTGCTGGGCGAGACGCTCTGGGCGATGATCGACCCCAGCGGCCAGGTGCCGCGCGATCCGCTGACGCTGATCCTCGAGGCGGCGGCGCAGGTGCAACTGCTGGCCGACCTCATGGGCGCCGACGCCATGGCGATGGAGGCGCCACCGGGCGAGTTGCGGGCGCTCACCGTGTCGGAGCTTGACCTGAGCTTCGGCGCAACCTCGCTCAGCGGCACCGCCGACATGACCTTCGGGCCCGGCGCAGGCATGCCGCGCCCCGTCGGCCGGGCCGACCTCGCGCTACGAGGCGGCAACGCCCTTCTCGACGTGCTGGAAGGCGCGGCCCTTGTCTCGTCGGACCAGGCGGCCGTCATGCGCGGCGTGGCCGGCATGTTCACCCGGCCCGGCGCGCGGCCCGACACGCTCGAGACCACGATCGAGTTCCTCGAGGACGGCACGGTCACGGCGAACGGGCTGACGCTGCAATAGCGGACCACGCGCGCGCTTGCACCGGCGGCGGCTGCGTCCTACCTCCTGTCCCGTGGCCATTCCGGCCCGAAGGGACCCCCATGCCAGATCAGCCGACCGATCTCGAAACGCTCGCCCATGCCATGCTGGACGCCGCGCGCAAAGCCGGGGCCGACGCCGCCGATGCGCTTGCCGTCGACGGCACCTCCGTCTCGGTCGACGTCCTGAACGGCGCGCTCGAACAGGCCGAGCGGGCCGAAGGGGTGGAAATCGGGCTGCGGGTGCTGGTCGGAACGCGGCAGGCCTGCGTCTCGGCCTCCGACACGCGGCCGGAGACACTGGCCGAGATGGCCGAACGCGCGGTCAAGATGGCGCGGCTCGCGCCCGAGGATCCGACCGTCGGCCTGGCCGAGCCCGGGGCACTGGGCGCGGTGCGCAACGCGGACGCGCTCGACCTCGACGATCCGGGCGCCGACCCGGACCCCGCCGCGCTGGAAGAGGCCGCGCTGCGGGCCGAGGCCGCGGCGCTCGCCGTCGAGGGCATCTCCCAGGTGCAATCGGCCAGCGCCGGCTATTCGCGCCGCCGCCTGCATCTTGCGGCCACCAACGGATTTTCGGGCGGCTACGCGCGCTCGGGCCATGGGCTCAGCTGCGTCGCGATCACCGGCGAAGGCCTGAAGATGGAGCGGGACTATTTCGGCGAAAGCCGCACCCATGCCGCCGACATGCCCGAGCCCGAGGACGTCGGCCGCATCGCCGCCGAACGCACCGTGGCCCGTGCCGGCGCGCGCAAGCCGCCCACGGGGGCCTGGCCGGTCGTCTATCACGAGCGCATCGCCGCAGGCCTGATCGGTCACCTCCTGTCGGCCACCAACGGCACCGCCATCGCCCGCGGCGCGTCCTGGGCGCGGGACCTGCTGGGCGAGCCTGTCCTGCCCGCGGGCCTCACGCTGACCGAGGATCCGTTGCGCCCGCGCATCGGCGGCTCACGGCCCTTCGACGCCGAGGGGCTGGCCTGCACCGCGCGCGACATCGTCTCGGGCGGCGTGCTCACGGGCTGGACGCTCGATCTGGCCACCGCGCGCAAGCTGGGGCTGACCTCCACCGCCAACGCCGCGCGCGGCACCGGCGGGCCGCCCTCGCCCTCGGTCAGCAATGTCGCGCTGACGCAAGGCAGCCAGACCCTCGAGGAGATGCTGGCCGAGATGGGCACGGGCCTTCTGATCACCTCGATGATCGGCTCGTCCATCAACGCGACCACGGGCGACTATTCCCGCGGCGCCTCGGGCTTCTGGGTCGAGAACGGCGAGATCGCCTACCCCGTCAACGAATGCACCGTCGCGGGCAACCTCAAGGACATGCTCCTGTCGATCCGGCCGGCCAACGACGCGCGCAGCCATCTCAGCCGCGTGGTGCCGTCGCTTCTGGTGGAGGGGCTCACCATTGCAGGCGCCTGAAGCGGAGCTCGCGCTCCTGGTCGAGGCCGCGCGCACCGCCGGCGAGATCGCGCGCAAGCACTTCCGCGCCGAGCCCGAGATCTGGACGAAAAGCGACGACAGCCCCGTGACCGAGGCCGATATCGCCATCGACCGCGTGCTGCGCACCGACCTTCTGGCGGCCCGGCCCGACTATGGCTGGCTGTCGGAGGAGACCGAGGACGACGCCACCCGGCTGCAGGCCGAGCGGGTGTTCATCCTCGATCCCATCGACGGCACCCGCGCCTTCATCGAGGGCCAGACCGCCTTTGCCCACGCGCTTGCCATCGCCGAGGCCGGAGAGGTCATCGCCGGCGTCGTCTACCTGCCGATGAAGGACAAGCTCTATGCCGCCGCGCGCGGCCTCGGCGCGACGCTGAACGGCACACCGATCCGTGTCTCCGGGGCCGCGGCGCCGCGCGGGGCGCAGGTTCTGGCGACGAAAGCCACCCTCGAGGAGCGGCACTGGCGCGGCGGGCCGCCGCCGGTGACGCGGGTCTACCGCCCCTCGCTGGCCTACCGGCTCGCGCTGGTGGCCGAGGGGCATTTCGACGGCATGGTGACCTTCCGCGACACCTGGGAATGGGACATCGCCGCGGGCGCGGTCCTGGTGCGAGAGGCGGGCGGCGCGCTGTCGGACGGAACCGGCGAGACCCCGGTCTTCAACCGCGCGACACCGCATGTTCCGGGCCTGATGGCCGCGCCCGGCGCGCTGCACCGGACGCTTCTGGGCCACCGGCTCGGGCGGTAGGACCGGCAGCTGCCCGAGCGGCCTGCGATCACACGGGCCGTGAAGGCCCGTCCCACAGCGCCGGCACGCGCTCGCTCGACAGATCCTCGGGCGCCGCGGCCGGCGCGGACAGGCTGGCCATCCCGCTGACCAGCAACAGGACACAAAGCCCGATCAGGCTGAAACGTAAGGTCATCGACTTGCACCCCAAGAACGGATCGCACCCCCCCGGCGCCCACCATGAAACGGGGCACCTTAACGAACCGTGTATGGCGCCGCGCCGCAGCCTCGGCTTGACCGCGACCGGCAGGACCGTAGGCTGCGCGGCGACATGAATTCGGGAACGGCAAGGCCCGCGATCGGGCCGCCGGGGTGGAGCACCATGGGAAAGTCGATTGCACTGGGGCTCTACCTCGCCTGGTCCGCGCGGGGCGGACGCCGCTATGCCGAGCGCAAGCTCGCGACCCGGCTGACCGAGGGCAAGGAGGATCCCGCCCGCGTCGGCGAGCGCCGGGGCGAGGCCAGCGTGCCGCGCCCCGACGGCCGGCTGATCTGGTTCCACGCCGCCAGCGTAGGCGAAAGCGTGGCGCTTCTGGAACTGATCCGCCGCATCCTCGAGGAGCGCACGGATGTCTCGGTCCTGGTGACCACCGGCACCGTCACCTCGGCCGGCGTCATGGCCGACCGGCTTCCCGAGCGCGCCATGCACCAATTCATCCCGCTCGACGCACGCGCCTTCGTAGGCCGGTTCCTCGACCACTGGCGCCCCGATCTCGCCATCTGGTGCGAAAGCGAGCTCTGGCCCGCGCTGATCACCGAGACCCATGCCCGCGGCGTGCCCATGCTGATCGTCAACGCGCGCATGTCCAAGCGGAGCCACGACCGCTGGCGCTTCCTGCGCGGCATGGCGCGCAGCCTCCTGCAACGGTTCGACCACGCGCTGGTGCAGGACGACATCACGGCGATGTATTTCCGCCGCCTGGGCATGGAGCCGTCGCGGATGGACGTCGCCGGCACGCTGAAGGAAGGCGCGGCGGCGCTGCCCTGCGACGAGGAGGAGCGGCGCAAGCTTGCCGCCGGTCTCGCCGGGCGGCCGGTCTGGCTCGCGGCCTCCACCCATGACGGGGAGGAGCGCGTGGTTCTCGACGCGCACCGGCTGGCGCTCAAGGCCAATCCGCGGCTTCTCCTGATCCTTGCGCCGCGCCACCCCCAGCGCGGCGACGAGATCGCGCGGATGCTGCAGGCCGAGGGCTGGCGCTTTACCCGGCGCACGGCCGGCGAAGACCCCGATCCCGAGGCGCAGGTCTACCTTGCCGACACGCTGGGCGAGTTGGGCCTGTGGTACCGGATCGCGCCGATCAGCCTCGTGGGCGGCTCGCTCCAGCCCATCGGCGGGCACAACCCGTTCGAGCCCGCGGCGCTTGGCTCGGCCATCCTGCACGGGCCTTTCGTCACGAATTTCGTCGACATCTACAAGCGCCTGACCGCGGCGGGCGCCGCACGGCTGGTGACAGGCCCCGATACCCTGTCCGAGGCCGTGCAGGAGTTGCTGAACCCCGACCGCGCCGCATCCATGGCCCATGCCGCATGGGAGACGGTCAGCCAGGGCGCCGAGGTCACCGACCGAACGCTCGACGTCGTCATGGCGCGGATCGACCGGCTCGGGCAAGAGACCGGCGGCTGAGGGCCGATGCGCGCGCCCGCCTTCTGGTACCGCCCGCCGGGTCTGGCCGCGACGCTGCTGGCACCACTGGCGGCGTTCTACGCGGCCGGAACGGCGCGGCGGCTGGCGAAGGGGCCGCGCGCGCGCGTGGGCGTTCCGGTGATCTGCGTGGGCAACATCAACGCGGGCGGGACCGGCAAGACCCCCACCACCATCGCGCTGGCGATGCGGCTTTCGGGCCGGGGCCTCGCGCCGCATGTGGTCACGCGCGGGCATGGCGGGTCGATCGTCGGGCCCATCCGCGTCGATGAGCGCCGCCACCGCGCGCACCAGACCGGGGACGAGGCGCTGCTTCTCGCGGCCTTCGCGCCCACCTGGGTGGCGCGCGACCGCCTCGCGGGCGCCAGGGCGGCGGCCGAGGCCGGCGCGGACGTGATCCTGCTCGACGACGGGTTCCAGAACCCCGCGCTGGCCCATGACCTGTCGCTGGTCGTGGTCGACGCCGCCCGCGGGTTCGGCAATGGCCGCGTCCTGCCCGCGGGCCCCCTGCGCGAGCCCGCAGAAAGGGGCCTCGGGCGTGCCGACCTTCTGCTGTCGATCGGGGACGCCGCCGCCCAGGCGCGGTTCGACGCGGGCGACGGGAAGGGCCTCGACCTGCCGCGCCTGCGCGGCCGGCTCGAACCCCTGCCCACCGGACTGCCGCTTGCGGGCCGGCCCGTGCTTGCCTTCGCGGGCATCGGGCACCCGGAAAAATTCTTCGCGACCTTGCGCGACATGGGCGCTGATCTGCGCGCCACCCATGCGCTGTCCGACCACCAGCCCCTGTCGGACAAGCTCATGGCGCGGATGCTGCGCGAGGCCGGGGCGATCGGCGCGCAGGTCATCACCACCGAGAAGGACGCCGTGCGCCTGCCGCCCGCGCTGCGCTCGCGCGTGATGACGGTGCCCGTCCGGCTGGTGATCGACGACTGGGCCCCGCTCGACGTGGCTTTGACCCGAATTCTGCCCGGGTGAGGCGGGACGAGTCCCGCCCTACGCCAGCCACCGAATGTAGGGCGGGACTTGTCCCGCCGCCACCTTCAGGACCAGCCCGCGATCCCGTCATCCTGCCCCAGCTTCGGCGCCGGCCGGTCAAGCGCCACCTCGGCCTCCGAGAACCGGAACGGCGGGCGCACCGAAGGCACGCCCTCAAGCTCGAGCCGCATCCCGCGTGCGACCACCTGGCTGTCGGCGAAGACCTCGGCCAGGTCGTTGATCGGCCCCGCCGGCACGCCTTCCGCCTCGCAGGCCGCCAGAAGCTCGGCCTTCGTGCGCTGCACGGTCGCCTCGGTCAGCCGCGCCGTCATCGCCTGGCGGTTCGCGATCCGGTCGGCA
>CAZGHJ010000063.1:0-13147 GCA_964525355.1 uncultured Roseicyclus sp. | reverse complement strand
CCAGCCGGTTCAGGAACTCGGGCCGGAAATGGGCGCGCACCGCGTCCATCACGTCCCGCTTGGCCTGCCCCGTCTCCGCGCCTTCCGGCAACTGGCTCAAGCTTTGCGTCCCGAGGTTCGAGGTCAGCACGATCAGCGTCTGCTTGAAGTCGACCGTCCGCCCCTGCCCATCGGTCAGGATACCGTCGTCCAGCACCTGCAAGAGCACGTTGAAGACCTCCGGATGCGCCTTCTCGACCTCGTCGAACAGAATCACCTGGTAGGGCCGGCGCCGCACGGCTTCCGTCAGGACACCGCCCTCGTCATACCCCACGTAGCCCGGAGGCGCCCCGATCAGCCGCGCGACCGAGTGCTTCTCCATGAACTCGCTCATGTCGATCCGCACCATCGCCTGGTCGTCGTCGAACAGGTATTCGGCCAGCGCCTTGGTCAGCTCCGTCTTGCCGACGCCCGTGGGCCCGAGAAAGAGGAACGAACCGAGCGGCCGGTTCTCGTCCTGCAGCCCGGCGCGCGCCCGGCGCACGGCCCGGCTCACCGCACCCACGGCCTGGGACTGGCCCACCACACGGCGGCCCAGTTCCTCTTCCATGCGCAGGAGCTTCTCGCGCTCGCCCTCGAGCATCTTCGACATCGGGATGCCGGTCCAGCGCTCGACCACGGCGGCGATCTGTTCGGGCCGCACGGCCTCCTCGACCATCACCTCGTCTTCCTGCGCCTCGGCCTCGGCCAGCTCCTTCTCGAGCCCCGGGATCACGCCATATGACAGCTCCCCCGCCTTGGCGAGGTCACCGGCCCGCTTGGCCTGTTCCAGTTCGGCGCGCGCATGGTCCAGACGCTCCTTCAGCGTCCGCGCGGCATCCAGCTTGTCGCGCTCGGCCTGCCATTTCGCGGTCATCTCGGCCGATTGCTCCTGAAGGTTGGACAGCTCCTTCTCCAGCGCCTCCAGCCGGTCGCGCGAAGCGGCGTCGTCCTCCTTCTTCAGCGCCTCCGCCTCGATCTGCATCTGCAGAATCTGCCGGTCGAGGGCATCCAATTCCTCGGGCTTCGAATCCACCTCCATCCGCAGACGGCTCGCCGCCTCGTCTACAAGGTCGATCGCCTTGTCGGGCAGGAACCGGTCGGTGATGTAGCGGTGGCTCAGCGTTGCGGCCGAAACGAGGGCGGCGTCAGAGATCCGCACGCCGTGGTGCAGCTCGTACTTCTCCTTGATGCCGCGCAGGATGGACACCGTATCCTCCACCGTCGGTTCCGCCACCATCAGCGGCTGGAACCGGCGGGCCAGCGCCGCGTCCTTCTCCACATACTTGCGATACTCGTCCAGCGTCGTGGCGCCCACGCAATGCAACTCGCCGCGCGCGAGCGCCGGCTTGATCAGGTTCGCCGCATCCATCGCGCCGTCCGTCTTGCCCGCGCCCACCAGCGTGTGCATCTCGTCGATGAAGAGGATGATCTCGCCCGCAGCGGCCGTGATCTCCGAAAGGATCGCCTTCAGACGCTCCTCGAACTCGCCGCGATACTTCGCCCCCGCGATCAGCGCGCCCATGTCGAGCGCCATCAGCGTCTTGTTCCGCAAGCTTTCGGGCACGTCGCCGTTCACGATCCGCAGGGCAAGACCCTCGGCAATCGCCGTCTTGCCCACGCCCGGCTCGCCGATCAGGACGGGGTTGTTCTTCGTCCGCCGACTCAGCACCTGCATGGCGCGGCGGATTTCCTCGTCGCGGCCGATGATCGGGTCGATCTTGCCCTCGCGCGCCGCCTCGGTCAGGTCGCGGGCGTACTTCTTCAGCGCCTCGTAACTGTCCTCGGCGCCCGCGCTGTCGGCCGTGCGCCCCTTGCGCAGATCGTTGATCGCGGCATTGAGCGCCTGGGCATTCACCGCCCCCGCATCCAGCGCGTCCTTCGCGCCCGACTTTACCATGGCCAGCGCCGTCAGCAGCCGCTCGACAGCCACGAAACTGTCGCCCGCCTTCTGCGCAAGTTTTTCCGCCTCGCCCAGAACCTTCGCGGTCTGCCCGTCGAGGTAAAGCTGCCCGGCATCTCCGGTCACTTTCGGCAGTTTCGACAGCGCGATATCAAGCGCCTCGCGCACCCGCTCGGGGGCGCCGCCCGCGCGTCCGATCAGGCTCGTCGCCATGCCTTGGTCGTCGTCCAGAAGCGCCTTGAGCAGGTGCTCGGGCAACAGCTTCTGGTGGTCCTCGCGCTGCGCGATGGTCTGCGCAGCCTGAAGGAAACCGCGTGCGCGGTCAGTGAACTTCTCCAGGTTCATGTTCTGTCTCCTCTCGTGAAGCGCCCGGTTCTGCCCCGCCCGCCCGGCGGCACGAGGTCTTTCGGGCCTCGTTCAGGATGTGGCGACCCGGCATCACCGCTTCAAGGTCCGAGCCACCTCTCGAGGCACATGACGGCGCCTTGACAGCGGCCGGGCCAGCCCCGAGACCGTCAGGGTCCCCGAAGCCGAAGGCCCAGACCATGCCCGAACCCTCCGATGCCAACCTGCCCGATGAACGCCTGCCCGATGACCGCCTGATCGTCGCTCTCGACCTGCCGAACGCGCTTGCCGGCCTCGACATGGCCGCGCGCATCGGGTCCGCGGTCTCCTTCTACAAGATCGGGCTCGGAATGCTGACGGGCGGCGGCCTCGCGCTGGCCAACGAACTCAAGCAGGACCACGGCAAGCGCATCTTCCTCGACATGAAGTTCTACGACATCCCCGCGACCGTAGAGGCCGCCGTGCGCGGCATCGCGCAATTCGATCTCGATTTCCTGACGGTCATGGGCGATCCCGCCGTGGTCTCCGCCGCGAAGACAGGCGCCGCCGGTAGCGAGCTGAAGATCCTCGCCGTGACCTTCCTCACGTCGGCCAGCCGCGCCGATCTCGACGCCGCGCTCATCCGCGAGGGGGCGCTCCCCGATCTCGTCACGGAACGCGCCGCGCGCGCGCTTGCGGCCGGCGCCGACGGTCTCATCGCCTCCCCGCACGAGGCCGCCTCCATCCGCGCGCTGCCCGAAGCGCGCGGCAAGCTCATCGTCACCCCCGGCATCCGTCCCGAGCACAGCGCCGCCGATGACCAGAAACGCATCGCGACGCCTGCGCAGGCGATCTCGGCGGGCGCCGACCACATCGTCGTGGGCCGCCCCGTGTGGCAGGCTCCGGACCCCGCGCAGGCCGCCCGCGCCATCCTCGACACGCTGCCCTGAGGCCACCGCCTGAGCCCGGGACCGCGCGGCCTGCTGGCGAGGCAAGGACCGCGCGCTCCGACAGGGCCGCACGGCCGGACGGATCGATCCTCGTCGACGTCCGAACCCGGAACGGTCAACCACCCGCCATGGACGTTGCGCCGGCACTCCGGACGCGGACGTCGTCGCCATGCACCCGAACCACCCGGCAGCCCCCGCCATCCCGACCCCTGCTCTGAGGCCCATGCCTGGCCAAGGGCCGCACGGCCCGCGGGCGAGGAAGGAAACCGCGCGGCCCGACAGGGCCGCACCGCCGGATCGGTCAGTCGTCGTTGATGTCCCGGTCAAAGGTCTTCACCTGCCCGCGATAGACCCCGAGCCAACGCCGCAGCCCCAGCCACGAGACCAGCGACACCACCGCGAACGCAAGCAGCAGCACCGGCACCGATCCGCCCAGCCACACCGCCAGCGGCCCGCCCACCAGCAGCACCAGCGCCGTTGCCCCCGCGCCGATGGCAAAGCCCAGCAGCACGAAAGACGGCAGCAGCACCTCGCCCAACGCCAGCGCGATCGCCGCCACGCCCCAGACCCACCATTCGCCCCACATCAGCCCACGCCCCACATCAGACCCGGCCCTTGAGCATCCCGAACGCCTTGCCGAAGGCATCGGCCGCATCCGCGGGCACGATGATCGTCTGCGTGCCCTGCCCTGCGGCCATCGCGCCGATTCCCTTCACCTGCTCCAGCGCGATGTTGTACTGTACCGCCTCGAGCCCGCCCTTGGCGATCGCCTCGGCCACCACGCCGGTGGCATAGGCCTCCGCATCCGCCTCCACGCGCCGCGCCTCCGCCTGCTGACGGGCCGCGTAAAGCTCCGCATCCGCCTGCAGCTCCACCGCCCGCTTCTGCCCCTCGGCCCGCGTCACCGCCGCCCGCCGCTCGCGTTCCGCATTCAGCTGCTGAAGCATCGCATCCCGCGTCGCCTGGTCGAGATTGACGTCCAGGATCTCCGCCCGCGTCACCTCGATCCCCCAGCTGTCGACCGCCTCCTCCACGTTGGTCTTGATCGTCGCGATCAGGACCGAGCGATTCGACTGCACCTCGTCCAGTTCCATCTTGCCGATCTCGGCCCGCACGATCCCCGCCACCGTCGTCGCGATCGCCCCGTCCACGTCGCGGATCCGGTAGACCGTCCGCTCGGGCTCCAGGATCCGGTAGAACACGCTCGTCTCCACCTGCACCAGCACGTTGTCGGCCGTGATCGCATCCTGGCTGGCATTCGGCAATTGCCGCTCCAGGATCGAAACCTTGTGCGCCACGCGGTCAAGAAACGGCACGATGAAGTTGATGCCGGGGCCCAACACGCTTTTCAGCCGACCGAACCGCTCCACCACATGCTGTTCGGATTGCGGGACCACCCGAATTGCCAGAAACAGACAGAGGATGATGAAAAGCGCGAGCAGCAGGACCACGAGGTTCCCGCCCATGAGCGCCGAGAGAAGCTGGTCCATGTCGATCCTTCCAGGGTCTGACTCTCCGCTCCCCTGTCGCATCCATGCGCAGCGAGCACGGCCAAGGCTAGGCGAAAATCGGAAACGAATCCTTGTCATGCCCGCTGTCGTTTTCGGACCGCCCGAGGCGCGGCCTTCCCCGCCCGCGCGACGCGGCATATCTATCCCCCATGCAAGCCCTCTGCCGCGCCTGCCTGACCGCCTTTGACGCCGCCCCGGGCGCGCGCCAGCGCTGCCCGTCCTGCGGCAGCCCCCGCGTCGTGTCGCATCCCGAGCTCTTTTCGCTCTCCATCGCCCACATGGATTGCGATGCCTTCTACGCCTCGGTCGAGAAACGCGACAATCCCGAGATCCGCGACAAGCCCGTCATCATCGGCGGCGGCCGGCGCGGCGTGGTCTCCACCGCCTGCTACATCGCCCGCATCCGCGGCGTGCGCTCGGCCATGCCCATGTTCCAGGCCCTGAAACTCTGCCCCGAGGCCGTCATCCTCCGCGGCCGGATGGAGGTCTATGCCGAGGTCAGCCGACAGATCCGCGCCCTGATGGAGGAGTTGACGCCCGCCATAGAACCCCTCTCCCTCGACGAGGCCTTCCTCGACCTGACCGGCACCGCGCGCCTGCACGGTGCCCCGCCCGCGATCCTCCTCGCGCGCCTGACGAAAGCCATGCAGGGCGAGCTCGGCATCACCGGCTCGATCGGGCTCAGCCACAACAAGTTCCTCGCCAAACTGGCCTCCGACATGGACAAGCCCCAGGGCTTCTCCGTCATCGGCCGGGCCGAGACCCTCGATGTCCTCGCGCAAAAGCCCGTCGGCGTCATCTGGGGCCTGGGGGCGGCGGGCCAGGCCGCGCTGGCCGAGGCCGGCATCCGCACCATCGCCGACCTGCGCCGCTGGGACCGCGACGACCTGATCCGCCGCTTCGGCTCCCAGGGCATGCGGCTCTGGCACCTCGCCCGCGGCGAGGATGCGCGCCCCGTCTCCCGCGACCGCGCGGTGAAAAGCATCTCCAACGAAACCACCTTTTCGGGCGACATCGCCGAGACGGAGATCCTCGACGGTCACATCTGGCGCCTTGCGGAAAAGGTCTCGGACCGCGCCAAGGCCAATGACCTCGCCGGGCGCACGGTGACCCTGAAACTCAAGCGCAACGACTTCCGCACACTCACCCGCCGCATCACCCTGCCCGATGGCACGCAGACCGCCGACCGGCTCTACCGGGCCGCGCGCGGGCTCTTCGACGCGATGGACCACCCCAAACCCTACCGCCTCCTCGGCGTGGGCCTCGCCGACCTGATCCCCGCCCAGGCCGCCGACCGCGAGGGCGACCTCCTCGACCCGTCCGAGGCCGCCCGCCGAGAGGCCGAACGCGCCACCGACCGCATCCGCGCCCGCTTCGGGCCCGACGCGATTCTCAAGGGCCGGGCGCTGCGCTAGGCCCCGCCCCTTCTTCTTGTTCGAAATACGGCGGGGGAGGCCCGAAAGGGCCGGGGGCGGAGCCCCCCAAAGAAAGGGATTTGCGGCCCGCAAGGGCCGCAGGCGGAGCCCCCAGGGACAAGACGCATGGCCCGTCAGGGCCGCCGCTTCATTCCACCTATTCCGCCGCCAGCGGCACCGCCCCCGGCGTCGCCGCGATCACCCGCGCCAGGACCGAGGTCACGATCCGCTTCATCGCGTCGAAATTCCCGTTCGGCCGGATCAGCCGCTCGTTCATGTAAAGCGAGCGGTCGATCTCGATCTGCACCGCATGCCAGCCGCGCGCCGGGCGCCCGTAGCGCTGCGTGACGAAGGCGCCCGCGAAGGGCGCGTTGCGGCTGACCGCAAGACCCGCATCGAGAAAAGCCTCCTCGATCACGTCCACCAGCTCGCCCCGCGCCGAGGCCCCGAACCGGTCGCCCAGCACCACTTCGGGCCGGCGCGCGCCCGGACGGGTCACACCGTCGAGCGCCTCGTGGGGCATGGAATGGAAATCCAGCACCAGCGCCTCACCGAACGCGCCATGGGCATGGGCCATCAGCCGGTCGAGCTCGGCATGGTAGGGCTGCCAGATCGCCTCGATCCGGGCATCCGCCTCGGCCCGCGACAGCTTCCCGCGATAGATCGCGCGCCCGTTGGCCACGACCCGCGGGATCACGCCCAGCCCCGAACTGATCCGCGGCGTCTGCACCACGCGCCCCACGCCCTCGATCACGGCCGGATCCAGTTCGTCGGGACTGCGGTTGAGGTCGAGATAGGCCCGCGGATATTCCGCCGCCAGCAGCGGCGCGCCGAAGCCCGGCGCGCCCTCCACCAGCAGATCGACGAACGCGTCCTCGGACGAGCGGATGCCGCGCTCGTCCAGCATGCTGGAACGCAGGAAGTTTCGCGGATAGTACCGCCCCGAATGGGGCGATGCGACGACCACCGAGGTGGTCGTGTCTACGGGATGGTGGACGCTGTAGGCCGGATGCATCGGCGCTCCTCGACGGGCAACTCCCCACTCCATATAGCGGGAATTTCCGCGGGGCCAAAAGCCCTTGAACCCCGGTTCGACTCCTTCTATAGACCGCGCACCCGAGCGGGCGGCCGCGACGGGATGATTTTTGTTACGGCTGGTCTCCGGCCTGCCCCAAGGTCATCCGCGCGCCGGTCAGGCGGGGCACTCGGGCGGTTAGCTCAGCGGTAGAGCACTACGTTGACATCGTAGGGGTCACTGGTTCGATCCCAGTACCGCCCACCACCCGGCTTTCCGCAAGGAAGGTCCGGCCAAGATCCGAACCGGCCCCCCGCGGGTCACGACATGCACCAAGGCGCATCGCCGCGCCGCGACGAAGGAGAAGACCGATGAAGGTCAAGAACTCGCTCCGCTCGCTCAAGCAGCGCCACCGCGATTGCCGCGTCGTGCGCCGCAAGGGCCGGGTCTACGTGATCAACAAGACGCAGCGCCGCTTCAAGGCCCGCCAGGGCTGAAGAGCGGTCTCACGATCCGAGCACACCGAAAAAGGCCGCCTGCCGAGGCGGCCTTTTTCGTGTGCGCGCGGCCCGCGGCCCGGCTCAGTCGTAGCTGCGCTGATCGTCGATCACCTTGCCATCGTTGGGCAGGCTTCCGGGGGCCACGATCTCCACGCGTCCCTTCAGCTTCAGCACCGCCGCCACGCTCTCGGCCAGCCTGCCCGCGTCGCCGCCCTCGGCCTCGACCTGCACCACCATCACGTCCATCTCGCCCTCGCGCGTGGCGATGACGCGGGCCTTTCCGACCTCGTCGTGGCGCGCGACGAACTCCGCCACCTGCTCGGGCCGCACGAACATCCCCTTGATCTTCGTGGTCTGGTCCGCGCGCCCCATCCAGCCCTTGATCCGCATGTTCGTCCGCCCGCACGGGCTTGCCCCCGGCAGCACCGCGGACAGATCGCCCGTGGCAAACCGCACCAGCGGGTAATCCGGGTTCAGCGTCGTCACCACGACCTCGCCCACCTCGCCCTCCGCCACCGGATCGCCGGTGCCGGGCCGCACGATCTCCACGATCACGCCCTCGTCGACGATCATGCCCTCCAGCGCCTCGCTCTCATAGGCGATGTTGCCCAGGTCCGCCGTGGCATAGCATTGCAGGCACGCGATCCCGCGATCGGCATATTCCTTGCGCAGGCTCGGGAACAGCGCGCCACCCCCAACCGCCGCCTTCGCGATCCGAAGCTCCACACCCTCCGCGTCGGCCGCATCGAGAATCACCTTCAGGTAATCCGGCGTCCCGGCATAGGCGGTCGTGCCCACGTCCCTCGCCGCGCGCACCTGAAGCTCCGTCTGGCCCACACCTGCCGGCAGCACCGTGGCGCCCACGGCGCGCGCACCGCTCTCGAAGATCATGCCCGCCGGTGTCAGGTGATAGCCGAAGCAGTTCTGCACGATGTCGCCCGCGCCGATCCCCGCCGCATGCAGGAACCGGCCCATCCGCCACCAGTCATGGCTCACGCCGCCCGGCTCGTAGATCGGCCCGGGGCTCTGAAACACATGCGCGACGTTGCGCACAGGCAGACCCCCGAAGGGCGGCGCCTCGGCCTGCCGCGTCACCAGGTCGGCCTTGCGCAACACCGGCAGCGCGGCCAGCTCCTCCAGCCCCGCCACCGCCGCCATCCCGTTGGACGCCAGCTGTGCGTTCAGCGCCACAAGCTGCGCCGCAGCCCGCTCGTCGGCCGACCGCGTCTCCAGCGCGTCGTAATGCTTGTCGTTGCGGTCCAGCATCGCCGGCCCTCCCTCAGATCTCCAGAACAACCGTGCCCAGCTTGTCGCCCGACGCCACCAGGTCATGGGCCGCGGCGATATCCTCCAGCGCGCCCCCGGGCACCACCGCGTGATCCAGCGCGCCCGCGCGAAGCCAGCCGGTGATCTGCGCCATCCCCCGCGCCCGTTCCGCGCCCGCAAGCTGGTAGACGATCAGCATCCTCAGCGTGATGTCGCGGAACATCAGCCCATAGAAATCCAGCTCCGGCGTCATCCGGCTCGCGCTGGCATAGGCCGCGATGGTGCCGCCCGGCTTCAGCACCGACAGCGACACCGCCTGGTTGGCAGCGAAATCGACCTCCACGATCCGGTCGATGCCCGCGCCATGGGTCAGGTCCATCACCCGCGCGGCCACGTCCTCGCGGCGATAGTCGATCCAGTCCGCCGCGCCCGAATGCGCGCCCTTTTCCGGCGATGAGACCGTGGCGATGACCCGCGCCCCCAACAGAGGCGCCATCTGACAGGCATAACGACCGACCGCGCCCGCACCGCCCGTCACCAGCACGGTCTGCCCCTCGATCGGCCCGTCGCCGGCCAGCGCATACCACGCCGTCAGCGCCGGGATGCCCAGGCACGCCCCCTCGGCGAACCCCGTGCCCTCGGGCAGCGGTGCCACCAGGCCGGCGGGCAGCGCGATGCGCTCGGCCGCCGTGCCGAAGGCGCGCTGCCACTGGCCGTTCGCCACCCAGACCCGCTCGCCCACCCGGGCCCCGTCGACGCCCGCGCCCACCGCCTCTATCACGCCCGCGCCGTCGGAATGGGGCACGATGCGCGGAAAGGCCATGGTCGCACCGGGCCGGGCGCCCGCGCGCAGCTTCACGTCAGACGGGTTGATGCCGGTCGCATGGAGCCGCACCAGAACCTCGCCCGGACCAGGCGCCGGGTCGGGCATCTCGCCCAGGTCCAGAACCTCGCCCGCCGGGCCGAACCGCTCGTACCAGGCCGCCCGCATCAGCTCAGCCACCGTTTCCGGCGGCGATAGGACCGCACGTCGCGGAAGGACTTCCGCCCCTCGTCGGACATGCCGAGATAGAATTCCTTCACGTCGGGGTTCTCGCGCAGGTCGGCGGCCGGCCCGTCCATCACGACGCGCCCCGATTCGAGGATGTAGCCGTAATGCGCGAACCTCAGGGCCACGTTGGTGTTCTGCTCCGCCAGCAGGAACGTCACCCCCTGCTCCTCGTTCAGACGCTTCACGATGTCGAAGATCTGCTCCACCAGCTGCGGCGCAAGCCCCATTGACGGCTCGTCCAGCAGGATCATCTCCGGCCGGCTCATCAGCGCGCGTCCGATCGCCGTCATCTGCTGTTCGCCGCCGCTGGTATACCCCGCCTGGCTCTTCCGCCGCTCCTTCAGGCGCGGGAAATAATCGTAGACCATCTCCAGATCCGCATCGATGGCCGCGCGCCCGTCCTTGCGCGTGTAGCTGCCCGTCAGAAGGTTCTCCTCGACGGTCAGGTGCTCGAAACAGTGCCGCCCCTCCATCACCTGGATCACGCCGCGATCCACCAGCTCGGACGGCCCCAGCCCCGCCACCGGCTCGCCCCGGTAGCGGATCGCGCCCTTGGTGACCTCGCCGCGCTCGGACTGCAACAGGCTCGAGATCGCCTTCAGCGTCGTGGTCTTGCCCGCGCCATTCCCCCCCAGAAGCGCGGTGATGCCACCTTTCGGAACCTTCAGGCTGACGCCCTTCAGCACGAGGATCACATGATTGTAGATCACCTCGATATTGCTGACCTCCAGGAGCGTCTCGGCCGCCCGGAACTCCGGCGCGACGCCCTCGCCATGGGTCTCTGTCGGTTGGTCCAGCATCGCCTCTCCCTCCTCGGCCTGCGCCCCGGCCCGCCCGGACCTCGGCACCCCTGTCTTCTTCTTGTCTCAAATACGGAAAAAATCCCGGCGGCGACATCCGCGCCGCCGCCGGAAAGATCGGATCAGCTCTCGCCGCACTGGCTCGCGATGTTGTTCTCCGCAGCGAACTGGGCGCTGTCCTCCATGATCAGCGGCTGGGTCACGCTGTCGTCGGGCGCGATGAAATCGGTCAGCGTCACCCACTCGCTCCCGTTCCACTGGGTCATGATCGCCTCGCCGGTCCCGCCGTGATCCTCGCAACTGACCGAGAATTCCGGCCCGATCCCCGGCATGCCCAGCTCTTCCATCCGCGCATTGGTCATCACCAGCGCCTCCATCCCGTCGCGCATCATCGACGCGTCGATATCGGCCACCCCGTGGATCTCCTGCGCCGTGCGGATCGCCTCGGCGGCCAGCATCGCCGCGTACATGCCGCGGGTATAGAGCACGCTCCCGAGGTTCGTGCCGTCCCCGGCCGCAACGCCGGCATCGATCACATGCTCCTGGATCTCCGCGAAGACCGGCATGTCGCCCAGACGGTTGAGGTTGAGCGAGCGATACCCCGCCGCCGCCGCGCCCGCCTGCGCCACGTCATGCTCGGCGCCCGCCCACCAGTTGCCGATGAAGTTCTCCATCGGGAAGCGGATGTTCACCGCCTCCTGGACCGCGACCTGGTTCATCACGCCCCAGCCCCAGAACAGCACGTAATCGGGCCGCTCACGCCGGATCGTCAGCCACTGGTTGCCCTGCTCCTGACCGGGGCTGTCCACGGCCAGCAGGCTCAGGTCGAACCCGTGCTTTTCCGCCAGCGCCTCGAGCGTCCGGATAGGCTCCCGGCCATAGGCCGAGTTGTGGTAGAGCAGGATGATCGACTGCCCCTCGAGCGAGCCGTCATTCTCCTCCAGCAGCTGGTTCACCATGACGCTCGCCGCGTCCCAGTAGTTCGCGGGATAGTTGAAGACATGGCTGAACACGTCCCCGTTCGCCGCCGAGGTCCGCCCATACCCCATCGTATGGAGCGGGATGCCATCCGCCGTCGCGCGCGGGATCAGCTGGTAGGTGATGCCCGTAGACAGCGGCTGGTAGACCAGCGCGCCCTCGCCCTTCGTGCTCTCGTAGCACTCCACGCCGCGTTCGGTGTTGTAGGCCGTCTCGCACTCGATCAGGCGGATCGGCACGCCGCCGATGCCGCCGTCGCGCTGGTTCAGGAGCGTGAAGTAATCCTGATAGCCGTCCGAGAACGGGATGCCGCCCGCCGCAAAGGGCCCCGTCCGGTAGCTCAGGTCCGGGATCACCAGATCGGCCAGCGCCGGTCCCGCCGCCATCGCCCCCGCGATGGCCAATGTCGTCAGTCTCTTCATCGGGGTCTTCCTCCCTTTGGTGTGTCCGATGTCGTCGATCCGGTGCCGCGCCCACTCCCCGTGTCTCCGGGGTCTCCTCTCGCAGGCGCCCGCATCCGGCGTAGGGCGGGACTTGTCCCGCCACCCCCTCAATGGGGGAAGGGCCAAAGCCGCAGTTTCTCCTTCAGCAGCGCCCAGAGCCGCGCCAGCCCGTGCGGCTCCACGATCAGGAAGAACATGATCAGGAAGCCCACGATCACGAACTGGAAATGCGTCGCCAGCGCCGTGTCCCAGCCCAGGCTGTCCACCAGGATCACCTTCAGCAACACGGGCAAGAGCACCATGAAGGCCGCGCCCGCGAAACTGCCGAACAGGCTCCCCAGCCCGCCGATGATGACCATGAACAGGACCAGGAACGACTTCTGGATGCCGTAGGCCTCCCCCACCTCGACCGCGCCCAGGTAGACCGTGAACAGAAGCGCGCCCGCGACGCCCACATAGAAGGACGACACCGCGAAGGCCGACAGCTTCGCGCGAAGCGGGTTCACCCCGATGATCTCGGCCGCGATATCCATGTCGCGGATCGCCATCCATTGCCGCCCCAGCGCGCCGCGCGTCAGGTTCCGCGCCACCCAGGCCAGCACGAAGAGAAGCACGAAACAGAAGAGGTACTTCGCCCAGGCCGACGCCTCCGGCCCCGTCACCGCCTGCCCGAACAGGAACCGCTCCGGCGCGTTGATCTGCCCCGAGGCCGAGTAGTTGTAGAACCACGGCACCTTGTTGAAGAGCCACACGAGAAAGAACTGCGCCGCCAGCGTCGCCACCGCCAGGTAGAAGCCCTTGATGCGCAGGGACGGCAGGCCGAACATCACGCCCACCATGGCCGTCATCACCCCCGACAGCAGCGTGATCGTGACCATGTCCATCCACGGAAAGGCCGTCATCAGCTTGTAGGACGTGTAGGCCCCCACCGCCATGAACCCGCCCGTGCCAAGGCTGACCTGCCCGCAATAGC
>CAZGHJ010000062.1:0-13429 GCA_964525355.1 uncultured Roseicyclus sp. | reverse complement strand
CGGTCGCGGTGCTTGGGGTCCATGTTGGCCTGCACCTTGAAGACGAAGCCCGTGACGCGGCCCTCCTCGGGGGCGACCTCGCGCGGCTCGGCCGATTGCACCTGCGGCTCGGGCCCGTATTCCGCGATCCCGTCCATCAGCTCCTTCACCCCGAAGGAGTTGATCGCCGAGCCGAACCAGATCGGCGTCAGCGTGCCCTGGTGGAAGGCCGCAGCGTCCATCGGCGGCAGAAGCTCGCGCGCCATCTCCACCTCCTCGCGGAGTTGCGCCAGCATCGCCTCGGGGATGTGCTCGGCAAGCCGCGGATCGTCGAGGCCTTCCATCTTCACGCTCTCGGCCACGCGGTTGCGGTCCGCCCGGTCCATCAGTTCCAGCCGGTCGTGGATCAGGTCGTAACAGCCCAGGAAATCCCGCCCGACGCCGATGGGCCAGGAGGCCGGCGTCACGTCGATGGCCAGGTTCTCCTGGATCTCGTCGATGATCTCGAAGGTGTCCCGGCTCTCGCGGTCCATCTTGTTGCAGAAGGTCAGGATCGGCAGGTCGCGCAGACGGCAGACCTCGAAGAGCTTCTGCGTCTGGCTTTCGACGCCCTTCGCCCCGTCGATCACCATGATCGCGGCATCCACGGCGGTCAGCGTCCGGTAGGTGTCCTCGGAGAAATCCGAATGCCCGGGCGTGTCCACCAGGTTGAAGCGGTAGCGCCCGAAATCGAAGGACATGGCCGAGGCGGAGACGGAAATTCCCCGGTCCTTTTCCATCTGCATGAAGTCCGACCGCGTGCGCCGCGCCTCGCCTTTGGCGCGCACCTGTCCCGCCATCTGGATCGCGCCGCCGTAAAGCAGGAATTTCTCGGTCAGCGTCGTCTTGCCCGCGTCGGGGTGGGAGATGATCGCGAAGGTGCGCCGCCGTGCGATCTCGGGCGGCAGGGCGGGGCGATTGCTGGGGGCGTGTGCGGTATCGGGCATGGGCGCGCATATAAGCGCGTGCAGGGCAGGGCGCAATCGCGCGGGTCGCCGGGGCGGGGGCCGGGATTGGGGGCCGGGCGTCGCCACGAGACCGCGGGCGGGCGCGGGATCCTGCGCGCGCCGGTCTCCCACCCGACCGGCTGACATGTCGCCCGAACCGTCTGGCAACCGGGCGGCGGGGCTGCTAGCAGGGCCCCGAACCGCAACAGGAGGGTCGAGATGGATCTTGGTATCAAGGGACGGCGCGCGCTTGTCTGCGCATCATCGAAGGGACTGGGCCGCGGCTGCGCCGAGGCGCTGGCGGCCGAGGGCGTGAACCTCGTGCTGAACGCCCGCGGGGCCGAGGCGCTGGAGGCCACGGCAGCCGAGATCCGCGCGGCCCACGGCGTCGAGGTCACCACCGTCGCCGCCGACATCACCACCGAGGAGGGCCGCGCCGCCGTGCTGGCAGCGGCGGGCGATGTCGACATTCTCGTGACGAACGCGGGCGGCCCGCCTCCCGGCGTCTGGTCGGACTGGGACCGCGACGATTTCATCGGCGCGCTCGACGCCAACATGCTGACGCCCATCGCGCTGATGACCGCGCTCGTGCCCGGCATGATGGAGCGTGGCTGGGGCCGTGTCGTCAACATCACCTCGCAATCGGTGAAGGCGCCCATCGCGGCGCTGGGCCTGTCGAACGCGGCGCGCACGGGCCTGACGGGCTATGTCGCCGGCACCGCACGGCAGGTCGCGCCCTTCGGCGTGATCGTCAACAACCTCCTGCCGGGCGCCCATGACACCGACCGGATCGAGGCGCTGGACGCCAACGCAGCCCGCGCGCAGAACACCACGCCCGAGGCCGTGCGCGAGGCCAAGCAGGCCGGCATCCCCGCCCGCCGCTACGGCACGAAGGAGGAATTCGGCGCCATGTGCGCGTTCCTGTGCTCGAACCACGCGGGCTACATCGTCGGCCAGAACATCCTGCTCGACGGCGGCGGCATCAATTCCACGCTGTGAGAGGGACCAAGCAGGCGTCCGGGGGCGGCTTCGCGCTCCGGGACGCGCTCTTCAACGCCACCACCCTCGGCCAGCTCGCCTCGGAACACGAGGCGGGCCTGCCCGGCTTCGACGCGCAGGCCTTCCTCGCTTCCGTCCTGCCGGGCCTGCCGGAACGGGGGCTGCTGGAGCGGCTGGACTGGATCGCCGACTGCCTCGAGCCGCAGCTCGCGCCCGACTTCCCGACCATGGCGGCCCAGATCGAGGCCGCCATGCCGCCGCCGCTCGACCCCGGCCGCAGGGATGACGACTTCGGCCAGTACATCCACGCCGTGCCGGGGGTGCTGGCCGTCCGCCACGGGCTCTCGGCCGACCACCTCGCCCGCGCGCTCGACCTCCTCGAGGCCGCGACGCAGCGGTTTTCCATGGAATTCGCGATCCGCCCCTTTCTCGACGCCTTCCCCGGCCCGGTGATGGACCGGCTGGAGGCGTGGACGGCGCATCCCAACTACCACGTCCGCCGCCTCGTCAGCGAGGGCACCCGGCCGACACTGCCCTGGGCGAAGCGGATCGCGGCCGAGCCACGCACGATGCTGCCGCTTCTGGATGCGCTCCATGCCGATCCCGCGCGCTACGTCACGCGCTCGGTCGCCAACCACCTGAACGACGTGGCGAAGATCGAGCCCGACCGCGTCCTCGCGCGCCTGGCCCATTGGCGCGCGCAGGACGCACAGGAGCCCGGCGAACTCGCCTGGATGGCCCGCCACGCGCTGCGCACGCTGGTCAAGGACGGCCATCCCGGCGCGCTCGCCGCGCTGGGCTATGATGCGGGGGCCGAGATCGACGTGGCCGTCTTCACCGTCACACCCGACGCACCCCGGATCGGCGAGAGCGCCAGCGTCTCCGTCACGCTGACCGCGCCGCGCGAGACGCCCGTCGTGGTCGATTACGTGATCTGGTTCCGCCGCCCCGGCGGGCGTGAGACCGCCAAGGTTCACAAGCTCAAGACCGCCACGGTCCGACCCGGCGCGCCGCTCACCGTCGCCAAGACCCACCGCTTCAAGGGCGACGCCAGCACGTTCACGCTCGTGCCGGGACCCCATCGCGTGGCGCTGCAGGTCAATGGACGCCGCCGCGCGGAGACCGTGCTCGACCTCCGCCCCGCCTGACCGCCTGCCATCTTGTCTCCGCCCGGCGCGCCTGTTACCTGCCAAGCCTGAGCAAAACAATCGGCCATTGCCGGCCACCCCCGTCAGACCGCCCCGATGCCCACCGCCGCCCGCCTCACCGTCGAAAACCTCCACTGCCAGTTCGGCGGGCGCGAGGTGGTGCACGACGTGTCCTTTTCCGTGGGCGCGGGCGAGACGTTGTGCCTTCTGGGTCCGTCCGGCTGCGGCAAGTCCACGGTCCTGCGCACCATCGCGGGCATCGAGCGGCAGGCGAGGGGCCGCGTCCTTGTGGATGGCGAGGTTCTGTCGGACGAGACCCTGCACCTGCCGCCCGAACGCCGCGGGATCGGCCTCATCTTCCAGGATTTCGCGTTGTTTCCGCATCTCAGCGTGGGCCAGAACGTCGCCTTCGGCATGCGCGGGGACCGCGCCGAGATCCGCGCGCGGGTCGAGGCGATGCTCGAGCGGGTGGACCTCAAGGGCTATGCCGACAAGGCGCCGCACATGCTCTCGGGCGGCGAGCAGCAGCGCGTGGCGCTCGCGCGCGCCATGGCGCCGCAGCCCCGCGTCATGCTGATGGACGAGCCCTTTTCGGGCCTCGACAACCGCCTGCGCGACGGCATCCGCGACGAGACCCTCCAGATCCTCAAGGAGGAGGGCGCGGCGGTCGTCCTCGTCACCCACGAACCCGAGGAGGCGATGCGCATGGCCGACCAGATCGCGTTGATGCGCGGCGGGCGGATCATGCAGATCGGTGCGCCCTACAATGTCTACAACGCCCCCTGCGACCGTGCGGCGGCGGCGTTCTTCAGCGATATCAACGTGGTGACCGGCCGGGTCGAGGGCGCGCTGACGACGACGCCTTTCGGCGGATTTCTCGCGCCGGGCTATCCCGACGGCAGCATGGTCGACATCGTGTTCCGGCCCCAACACGTGCGGATCGACTTCGACCGCAGCGGCTCCGGGCCCAATCCCACGCCGCAGGACGGCACGCCCGCCCGCGGCGTGGTGCGCCGCGCGCGTTTCATCGGCCACGAAAGCCTCGTGGAATTCGCGATGGATTTCGACGGCTCGACCCTGAAGGCCACGGTGCCCAACGTCTTCCTGCCCAAGCCCGGCACGCCCATGTGGCTGACGGTGCGCCGCGACCGCTGCTTCGTCTTTCCCCATCCCGGCTCCGGGCGCGCGGCGGCGGCGGAGTGACCGCGCGGCGTTCCGGCCCGGCACGCCGCCCGCGGCCCGGTCGCACCATGCGACAAACCTTGCGCAGCAGGGGGCATTGCCCGTAAACCGGCGCTGCCTTTCGCATTAGGGCTTTGATCTCCCGGGTCGAGACCATACCTATGGGAGACAGGATTCTGTCAGTTGGCGGAGATCGGGCGCGGCAGGCGCACGGCCCGCAGAGGGAGACGAACATGCTCAACAATATCGGACCGGCGGGTCTTCTGCTGATCGCGGTGGTGGTGCTCGTGCTTTTCGGGCGCGGCAAGATCGCGTCGCTGATGGGCGAGGTCGGCAAGGGCATCACCGCCTTCAAGAAAGGCGTCAAGGACTCCACCGAAGAGATCGAGAATGCCTCGGCCAGCAAGGCCGCCGACGGCTCCGAGGCACGCGACGTCACGCCGGGCGCGGACACCCCGCGCGAACGCGACAACGCCTGAACGGGGGCGGGACCGCCTTGCGCGCGCATGCCAAAGGTCTGTCGATAAGCCGGCCGTCACGGGGGGGCGCGGCCCATGCCTGATATCGGCTGGATGGAACTCCTCGTGATCGGCATCGTCGCGCTGATCGTCGTGGGGCCCAAGGATCTGCCCATGATGTTCCGGCGGCTGGGCCAGTTCACCGGCCGCATCCGGGCCATGGCGCGGGATTTCCAGCGCGCTATGGACGATGCCGCCGACGAGACCGGCATGAGCGACCTGAACCGCGACCTCCGGACCGCCGCGAAATACACGCGCAATCCCGTGAAGGCGGGCTCGAGCGCGCTGAAGGACGCGTTCGGCGACATCGACCCCGAGAAATACCCCGAAGGCAGTCATACCCGCGCCGCCGCCGAGAAGCGCAAGGCCGAGAGCGCCGCCGCGAAGGCGAAGGCCGACGAGTTGCGCATCGCGCGCGAGGCGGCCGAACAGGCCGAGGCGGGCGACCACGCGGCCGAGGCCGCGCCTGCCGCTGCCGACCCCGAACCCGAACCCGCTACCGCCGCGCCGCCGCGTACCGGCACCGACGCGTCGTGACCAGGCCCGCCCCTTGAGCACAGAAGAACATATCGAGGACAGCTCCGCCCCGCTGATCGAGCATCTGGCGGAACTGCGCACGCGGCTGATTCGCTCGGTACTGGCCTTCATCGTGGCGATGGTGGCCTGTTTCACCGTGGCCGAGCCGATCCTGAACTTCATCTCGGAACCGCTGGCCAACGTGCTTCGCGCCCGCGGCGAGGATGCGCGGCTGATCTTCACTGCCCCGCAGGAGAAGTTCTTCGTCCTCATCCGCATCTCGGTCGTGGCGGGTTTCGCCCTGTCCTTCCCGGTGATCGCGCACCAGCTCTGGCGCTTCGTGGCGCCCGGCCTCTACCGGTCCGAGAAATCGGCGATCCTGCCCTTCCTCGTCGCCTCGCCGGTGCTTTTCACCCTGGGCGCGGCCTTCGCGCATTACGTGGTCACGCCGCTTGCGATGAACTTCTTCATCGGCTTTTCCGACGCGATCCCGGCGCTGGCGAACCTCGTGGCCGGCGACGGCACCTTCTCCAATCCCGACAGTGCCAACGAGGAATTGCAGACCGTGTTCCTGGGCTCGGTCCGCGAATCGCTCGACCTGGCGCTGAAGTTCATCTTCGCCTTCGGGCTGTGCTTCCAGTTGCCGGTGCTGCTGACGCTGCTGGGCAAGGCCGGGCTCGTCTCGGCCGAGGGTCTCATGAACGTGCGCAAATATGCCGTGGTGGGCATCCTCGTGCTGGCCGCGCTCGTCACGCCGCCCGACGTGGTCACGCAGGTGATCCTCTTCACCGTCGTCTACGGCCTTTACGAGATCTCCATCCAGCTTGTCCGCTGGGTCGAGCACAGCCGCAATCGCCGCCTGCGCGCCGAGGGCATCCTCGACGAAGACGAGGAATTCTGACGCCCGATGTCCGACGCGGTCCTGACGGAAGAGGCGCTGACGCGCATCGCCGCGGCGCTGGAGCGGCTGAGGCCGCCGCCCGCCGCGGCGCCCGACTGGGCCGCGGCGCCCGCCTTCGTCTGGCACGCCGCACCCGACCGGCTCGAGCCCGTTCCGCGCGTGAACCGCGTCGACCTGCCGCTTCTGCTGGGGGTGGACCGCGCGCGCGACACGCTCGTGCAGAACACCCGCCAGTTCGCCGCCGGCCTGCCCGCCAACAACGCGCTGCTCTGGGGCGCGCGCGGCATGGGCAAGTCCTCGCTCGTGAAGGCCGTCCACGCCGCCGTGGCGGCCGAGACCCCCGGCCTCGTCCTCGTCGAGATGCAGCGCGAGGATCTGCCCACGATCGGGCGTCTCCTGACGCTTCTGCGCGCGGCTCCCGTCCGGGTGATCCTGTTCTGCGACGACCTCTCGTTCTCCCATGACGATCAGCACTACAAGTCGCTCAAGGCCGTGCTCGACGGCGGGGTGGAGGGCCGGCCCGACAACGTGGTGTTCTACGCCACGTCGAACCGCCGCCACCTGATGCCGCGCGACATGATCGAGAACGAACGCGCCAGCGCCATCAGCCCCTCCGAGGCCACCGAGGAGAAGGTCTCGCTCTCGGACCGGTTCGGGCTCTGGCTCGGCTTCCACCCCTGCACGCAGGACGAATACCTCGCCATGATCCGCGGCTATTGCGACGCCTACGGGGTCGAGATCGCCGAGGACACGCTCCGCGCCGAGGCGATCGAGTGGCAGGCCACGCGCGGGTCGCGCTCGGGCCGGGTGGCATGGCAATATTTCACCGATCTCGCAGGGCGGCGCGGCGTGCGGATCGGATCGGACGGCTGAGCTTCAGCCGCGCCGTGGCGCGGGACGCCTCGATCGGTGCGGGGCCGTGGACCGGCCCGGCTTCGGCCTCCGGGTCCGGCGGCGTGCTGTCCATGAGGCCCCGCACCCGCGCGATCAGCGCGCCATCGGCGGCGGCCTCCGCGTCGAATGCCTGGGCCTCATGCATGGCCTGCGCCATCTCCGCATCGGCGGTCTGCTCTGGTGTGGCGCCGGTCGTTTCGCCGGGCCGGGCCTCGCCACCGGGCCTCGGCGCCGTATCGGTGCCCGCCCGCGCATGGCGTGTCGGGACAGCCTCGCGGTCCATGCCGGTGCCCGGCGCCGCCCCGGCCGCGATCCGTGCCGCGGCCGCCTCCATCACGCGTGCCGCACGCGGGTCCATCACCCTGCGCCAGAGCGGCGGCAACGCCGCGAGGACCGCCATGGCGGCCGGCGGGAGGGGCAGGCGCGGCGCGTCGCCCTTCGCCGCGCGCGGTGCCGCCCAGGCGTGATGCGCGCCCACCGGCTCGTGCCCGCCTGCGGGCATCTCCAGCCGCCGGATCCCGTAATGGCGCAGGTAGTCGTCCATCAGCACGGTCGTCCCGGCCAGGAGCCACAGGGCCAGGCAGGCCAGCACGCCCACGGGCCCGGCGATCAGAACCGCGCCCACCAGGACCGCAAGCTCTCCGCCCAGCCACAGCCAGTAGGGGTTGCGCCAGTTGCGCGGCCCCAGCCCGTGGCGGGCGAGCCTGTCCTCCTCGGCCGCGCGGCCCGCCGCGAACCCCTCGGCCCAGGCGCGCGGCAGGTAGGTCCAGAACCCTTCCCCCGGAAGCGGGGTGTGCGGATCGCCATAGGTGCCAAGATGGCGGTGGTGGACCAGCCGGTGCGCCGAGACATGGTGGCCGAAGCCGAGCGAGGTCAGGACCGTCGCGCCGACCCAGCGCTGCCACCACGGGGCGCGGTGGATCAGGTCATGGGCGGTGGGCAGGCTGACCTGCGCGATGATGGCAGCGGTGCCGAGAAACAGCGCCATCTTCGCCCCCGGCCCGAGTGCCTCGCCCGGCCCGGACCCCGCCAGCGCCACGAGCACGAGCGGCAGCGCCGCGAAATGCCCCGCCGCCAGCAAGAGCGGCAGGCGCGCCCCCCCGCGTCTCGCCTCGGGCGCGGGTGCCGGGCCGGCCAGCAAGCCGGCCAGTATCACCCACAGAAGCGCCGCCGCCGCAAGGCCGCCCCCCGCCGTGGCGCCCAGCATCAGCAGGGCCAGCGGCATCAGCGTGCGTGCGGCATGCCGCGGGATCGGTGACATCGGGGGCATCGGGGGCATCTGGGCCTCTCTCGAAGTGCCGCGCCTCGATGCCCCCTCAATCGGGCAAAAGCGTGGCGCCGGCGCAGCGGGCCTGCACACGCCCTTCCATCGGCCCGCGGGCCGTATTAGGTGGTAGCGGTTTCCATCCGCTCGAAAGGTGCGCGGCGCAGATGTCTTTCTTCCGCAAGCTCAAGGATCGCATGTTCAAGTCCTCGTCGAAGCTCGACGAGGGGCTCGACGCGATCATCGAGGAGGGCGCGGAGGCGCACGACACCGATATCGACACCCCCGAAGACGCGGCCACGCCCGCGCCGGAACCGGCGCCGGAACCCGAGCCGGCCCCGCCCGCGCCCGAACCGCGGCCCGAACCCCAGGCGCCGGCCGCCCCGCCACCGCCCGCCGCGCCCGCACAGCCGCCCGAGACCCGGCCCGCGCCTCGGCCTGCCCCAGAACCCGAGCCCGAACCGCGGCCCGCCCCCGAACCGCCGCCCGAACTGGTGCCCGAAGATCTGCGGTCCGACACGCCCGCCGAGGCAGACACCGAGGATCGCGCCACCCGTCCCGGCCTTCTGGGCCGCCTCGTGGGCCGCAAGGCGCCTGCCGCGCCGCGCCGCGCGCTCGACGACGACATGCTCGAACAGCTCGAGGAGCTTCTGATCACCGCCGACATGGGCGTGGACACCGCCATGCGCGTGACCGCCAACATGGCCGAGGGCCGCTACGGCCGGATGATGAGCGCCGCCGACATCAAGGCGCTTCTCGCCGCCGAGATCGCCCGCATCATGGAGCCCGTGGCCCGCCCCATGCCGCTCTATCCGAAAAAGCCGCAGGTCGTGCTGGTGGTGGGCGTGAACGGCTCGGGCAAGACCACCACGATCGGCAAGCTCGCCTCCCAGTTCAAGGCCGCCGGGAAAAGCGTCGTGATCGCCGCGGGCGACACGTTCCGCGCCGCGGCCGTCGAACAGCTCCAGATCTGGGGGGAGCGGGCGGGCGTGCCGGTGCTGACCGCGCCCGAGGGCTCGGATCCCGCGGCGCTGGCCTTCGACGCCATGGGCCGGGCCGAGGCCGAGGGCGCGGACCTTCTGATGATCGACACTGCCGGGCGGCTCCAGAACCGCGCCGATCTCATGGAAGAACTCGCCAAGATCGTGCGCGTCATCCGCAAAAAGGACCCGGATGCACCGCACAACACGCTCCTGGTGCTCGACGCCACAACCGGCCAGAACGCGCTGTCCCAGGTCAAGACCTTCCAGGCGATGGCCGATGTCTCGGGCCTGGTGATGACCAAGCTCGACGGCACCGCGCGGGGCGGCGTTCTGGTGGCGCTCGCCGACCGTTTCGGCCTGCCGATCCACGCCATCGGCGTGGGCGAGCAGATCGACGATCTCGCCCCCTTCGATCCCGAGGAGTTCGCCGCCGCGCTCGTCGGCCTCGAGACGTGAGCGGGGCCGACAGCGGGGCGTGAGCGACTGGATCCTCTCCATCGAGGGCACCGAGGCCGGTGCGCGCGCCGCGGTCCTTCTGGCCCTCCTGGCGGCCGTCCTGCACGCCGTCTTCGGCGCGCTGCAAAAGGGCCGGCACGACCCGCTGCTGGCACGCGGCGCCATCGACGCGGCCTACGGGCTCATGGCAGCCCCCTTCGCCTTCTTCGTCGTGCCCTGGCCCGAGCCGCACATGTGGCCGATCTTTGCCGGCGCCTTCGTGATCCACAGCCTCTACAAATGGGCCACGCTCGCCGCCTACCGCCGCGCGGCTTTCACCGTGGTCTACCCGGTCATGCGCGGCACGGGGCCGGTCTTCACCGTGATCGGCGCCTGGCTCGTCTTCGGCGAGACCTTCTCGGGCGTCCAGTGGCTGGGCCTCGGCGTGCTGCTCGCAGGGCTCTACGGGCTTGCGCTCTACAACATGGCGCGGCTCGACGTGGGCCGCGAGACGCTGATGCCGGCACTCTGGTTCGCGGTCCTGACGGGGTTTTTCGTGGCGCTCTACACCACCTACGACGCCTATGGCATCCGCGCCACGGCCGATCCCTTCACCTTCCTCGCCTGGTTCTTCTTCATCGACGGGCTGCTCTTTCCCGTGCTCGCCGCGGGCTTCTGGCGCCGCCTCGAGGTCAAGCCGCCCCTGGGCCCGCTGGCGCTGCGCGGCCTCTTCGGCGGGCTCGTGGCCTTCGCCAGCTTCGGCTCCATCATGCTGGCCACGCGGCTCGACCAGGTGGGCGAGGCCGCCGTCCTGCGCGAGACCTCGACCGTTTTCGCCGCGCTGATCGGCTGGCTGTTCCTGCGCGAGACCGTCGGACCGATCCGCATCGGCCTGATGGGGTTGATCGCGGCGGGCGCGGTGATAGTTGAACTGGGAGGATAAGGGGACGCCATGGTCGAAAACGCGGAAAAGCCGGTCAACCCTTGGCTGAAATCGGGGCTGGAACTCGGGCCGCCGATCCTGTTCTTCATCGCCTACATGCGGTTCCAGGACGCCACGCTGACGCTGGGCGAGACGACCTATGACGGCTTCATCATCGTCACCGCCGCCTTCGTGCCGATCCTGCTGGCCTCCATCGGGGTGCTGTGGCGGCTCACCGGCCGGATCAGCCGCATCCAGGTCTTCACCGCGCTCATGGTGGTGGTCTTCGGCGGCCTCACGGTCTGGCTGAACGACGAGCGCTTCTTCAAGATGAAGACGACGCTCGTCTACGGCTTTTTCGCGGGCATGCTGGGGATCGGCCTGCTGCTCGGGCGATCCTGGCTGAAGTTCCTGATGGGAGAGCTTGTGCCGATGCGCGACGAGGGCTGGATGCTGCTCACCCGGCGCATCGCCGCGGTCTTCGCGGCCATGGCCATCGCCAACGAGATCGTGTGGCGCACGCAGACGACCGAGTTCTGGGTCACGTTCGAGACCTTCGGCCTTCCCGCCTTCCTGTTCGTGGCCTTCATGGCGCAGGCCAGACTGTTCGACCGCTACGCGATCAATCCGTCCCACGCGGCGGACGCCGGCGCGCGGGACGGGCAGGATCGGGGTGACGGCGGGGACGGCCCGAAGACGCCTTAGCCTTGCCGCCCGGGGCGGGTCTCGTGCCCGGCTCGGCATGTCCCGCCACGAGGTCGGGCAGCCCGAGCTGGTCGGCCATGACCCTGGGGCGCACCTCCTCGACGGCGCCGGCGGCGAGTTCGCCCAGGCGGAACGGCCCGTAGGAGACCCGGATCAGCCGGTTCACCTGAAAGCCCAGATCGCCCAGCGCACGGCGGATCTCGCGGTTCTTGCCCTCGCGCAGCCCGATCGTCAGCCAGGCATTCGCGCCCTGCTGCCGGTCGAGCCGCACCTCCATCGCGCGGTAGCGGACGCCGTCCACCTCGACCCCCTGCCGAAGCGGCGCGAGATCCGCATCCGTCGGCGCGCCCTTGACCCGAACGCGGTATTTCCTCAGCCAACCGGTGCTCGGCAGTTCCAGCCGCCGCTTGATCCCGCCATCGTTCGTCAGAAGCAGCAGCCCCTCCGAGTTCAGGTCCAGCCGGCCCACGCTCATCACCCGCGGCATCCCCTCGGGCAGTGCCTCGAAAACTGTCGGCCGGCCCTTCTCGTCGGCGGCGCTGGTCACGAGGCCCGCGGGCTTGTGGTAAAGCCACAGCCGCGGCCGGTCCGGCGCCTCGACGGGCGTGCCGTCCACGGTGATCCTGTCCGACGCGCCCACGTTCAGCGCCGGGCTGTCGATCACGCGCCCGTTCACGGCGACGCGCCCGGCCTCGATCATGCGCTCCGCCTCCCGGCGCGAGGCGATGCCCGCGCGGCTCAGAACCTTGGCGATGCGGTCTCCGTCGCTCATGGGCTGCCACTAGCGGTTTGACAGCCCCGCGAAAAGCGGCAAGTGGAGGCCATGGGCGAATTTCGGGGCCATATGGAGGCGGCGATGGCCGAAGCCCGCGCGGCAGGCGCGCGCGGCGAGGTGCCGGTGGGCGCGGTGATCGTGCGGGACGGTCAGATCCTGGCGCGGGAAGGCAACAGGATGCGCGAACTGCTCGACCCCACGGCGCACGCCGAGATGCGCGCCATCCGCGCCGCCTGCGCCGCGCTGGGCTCCCAGCGGCTGACGGGCTGCGATCTCTGGGTCACGTTGGAGCCCTGTCCCGCCTGTGCCGGCGCCATCGCCGCGGCGCGGCTCTCGCGGCTCTACTACGCGGCACCCGACCCCAAGTCCGGCGGCGTCGCCCATGGCCCGAGGGTCTTCGACCACCCCCAGGCCCACTGGAACCCGGAGGTCTATGGCGGGATCGGGGAAGAGGCCGCAAGCCGGCTGATGCGCGACTTCTTCGCGGCACGTCGCGGCTGATGCGCCCCTGTCAGGGGCCGCGGGCGCTCCCGGGCCCCCGCTGCGCGGGGACCGCGCGAGCGCCCGCCCGGGGCAAGCCCCGGGACCGCACCCCCGAGGGTTTCGCCAGGATGACGCCGCCGTGAGGGTTTCCTTAACCATGCCGGTGTAACCTTTCCCTGCGTCGGACGCTGGAGAGCGAACCGGCGTCCAGGGTGAAGGCCCCAGTGAGGCCCCGTCTTCCGGCAGCAGTCCGAAAAATCGCGACACGACCGGAAGAGGGGCCGCACGCCCCCATTCATCCTGGCAGAAAAACTCCCGCCGGAGGCATCCTGAGACCGCGCTCAGGCGCGGTCGAGGCAAAGCGAACACGCCGCAGGCGTTCCTTGACATGAAATGCGCGGAGGGCCTGTAAGCCGGATTCTGTCCACCGGGCCTCGGCCCGGATGGGTGACCATTCCTCTGGACGACCCGTTGCCGGGCCGCCTCGAGCTGCCAACCCGGACCGCCGGGGTGAAGCGTTCCCCATCGCGCGGTCCCTATTCGGCATTGCTCCCGGTGGGGCTTGCCGTGCCGCCGCCGTTGCCGGCAGCGCGGTGGGCTCTTACCCCACCGTTTCACCCTCACCCCCGGACCCGAAGGCGCGAGGGCGGTCTCTTCTCTGTGGCGCTTTCCGTCGGATCGCTCCGCCCGGGCGTTACCCGGCACCGTTGCTTCAGGGAGTCCGGACTTTCCTCGAACC
>CAZGHJ010000061.1:0-13519 GCA_964525355.1 uncultured Roseicyclus sp. | reverse complement strand
TCACTCCGCCGCTTCGGGCACCTTCTCTTCGAGCGCCTTCTTGGCCTCGTCCCCGGTGGGATAGACCAGACCGGCGGAGATGATGAGCTTCGCCGCGTCCTCGACCGACATGTCGAGCACGATCAGATCCGCGCGCGGCACGAAGAGCAGGAACCCCGAGGTCGGGTTCGGCGTGGTCGGCATGAAGACCGCCACCACGTCGGCCGTGGTGCTGCGCTGTACCTCGCCGCGCGCGTTCGATGAGATAAAGCAGATCGCCCAGACACCCTTGCGCGGATATTCCATCAGCGCGGCCTTCTCGAAATTCTGCTCGCCCTGGCTCAGCACCGTCTCCACGATCTGCTTCAGCCCCGAATAGAGGCTGCGCACCACCGGGATCGACAGCACCAGACTTTCCGCCCAGAGGATCAGAGACCGTCCGATCAGGCCCTTGGCCACCCAGCCCACGAGCACGGTGAACACCAGGAACGTGACCACGCCGATGCCGCGGATATCCACCTGGATGCCCGTCCAGTCGCGGATCAGCACCGAGGGGTTGTAGGCATTGGGGATGAGCGGCAGAACCCAGCTGTCGATCAGGCCCGTCAGCGTCCAGACCAGCCAGATCGTCACGCTGATCGGCGCAATGACGACCAGCCCGGCGAAAAAGCTCGACCGGAGCCCGGCAAGAAAGCCGCGTTTCGGGGGCGGTGGCGTCTCGGGCAATTGCATGTGTGTCAGGGTCAGCGGCCGGCGTTCCTCCCGTATCTAGGCTTTGCGCCGCGCCGGCACAAGCGCGCGTGCCTGCCGGGCGAGGGCGCTTGCCCGGCCTATTGCGCCAAAGCCCGCGCAATATGCGCCGCAAGCCGTGCATTGTGCAGCACGAGGGCGATGTTGGCCTCCAGCGTGCGCCCCGTCGTGGCCTCGAACAGCCGTTGCAGCAGGAAGGGGGTGACCGCCTTGCCCCGGATGCCCGCCGCCTCCGCGGCCTCCTGCGCCTCGGCGATCAGGGGCGCCAGCACCTCTGCCGGGATCTCGTCCGACGCGGGCAGGGGGTTGGCGACAAGCTGGCCGCCAGGCAGGCCCAGCGCCGCGCGCATCTCGTGGGCGCGCGCGATCTCGGCGGGGCTGTCCATGCGCAGGGGCGCCGCCAGCCCGCTCTCGCGCGACCAGAAGGCCGGAAAGCCGTCCTGCCCGACCGCGATGACGGGCACGCCCAGCGTCTCCAGCACTTCCAGCGTCTTGGGCAGGTCGAGGATCGCCTTGACGCCTGCCGCGACCACCGTGACGGGGGTCTGGGCCAGTTCCTGCAGATCGGCGGAGATGTCGAAACTCTCCTCCGCGCCGCGATGCACGCCGCCGATACCGCCCGTGGCGAAGACGGCGATGCCCGCGCGATGGGCCGCGATCATGGTCGCGGCCACCGTGGTCGCACCCGTGCCGCCCGTGGCGAGGCACACCGCGAGATCGGCCCGGCTGAGCTTCGCGACCTCCTCCGCCTGCGCCAGCGCCGCAAGGTCTTCGTCCGACAGACCCACCCGGATGCGCCCGTCCATCACCGCGATCGTGGCAGGGGTCGCGCCCTCTGCGCGCACCGCCGCTTCCACGGCCCGCGCGGTCTCGAGGTTGCGCGGCCAGGGCATCCCGTGGGTGATGATGGTCGATTCGAGCGCCACCACCGCGCGGCCCGCGGCCTGCGCCTCGGCCACCTCGGGGCTCGGTTGGATCAGATCGGTCATTCCTGCGCTCCCACATAGCTCGCCGCCGCCCGTGCCGCAGCCTCCAGCGCCGCCTCGCGACCCGCACCCGCAAGTTCGGCGGCGATATGCGCCGCCATGAACGTGTCGCCGGCGCCGGTGATCCGCGCGGCCCGGACCGCCGGAGGTGTGGCGCGTACCATCCGCGCGCCATCGGCCTCCACGGCCTCGGCGCCGCCATCGGTCACCACCACCCGCCGTGCGCCTGCGTCCAGAAGCGCGTCCGCCCCGGCGGCCGCCGTGGCGCAATCCCGCCCGGCGATGCGCGCGGCCTCCTCGCGATTGACGTAAAGCGTGGCGCCCGGATGCCGCAGAAGCGGCCGCAGCCGCTCCGCCTTGCCGGGGCTCGCGGGCACCAGCCGCAGATCGGCGCGCGAGAACAGGACACTCTCCGCGATCTCGGCCAGAAGCGCCTCGGTCAGGTTGCCATCCACCGCGATGGCCCCGTCGAAGGGCCGCGCCTCCGACCCCAGCCGCCCGTCGCCCAGCGCCGCGAGGATGCGCGCGCCCGCCCGCTCCAGCGAGCGCGCATCGGCCAGCGCCGCCATCAGCCGCCCCTCCGCCTCGATCGCCATATAGAGATCCGTGGGCAGGTCGGGATCGACCAGCACATGCTCCGTCATCAGGCCCATCCGACCGCATTCGGCCAGAAGATCGCGGCCTTCCGCATCGTCGCCCACCACCGTCAAAAGCGCAGCCGTCAGGTCGAAGCGTCTGAGCGTCATCGCCACGTTCAGCGCCACGCCCCCCGGCAGCCGCGTGATCCGCCCCGGCCGGTCGTTGCCGGGCGCCATCGGCTGCGGGCAGCGGCCGATCACGTCCCACAGGACCGATCCGATGCACAGGATATCGGGACGCGCGCTCATCTCGACGATGCCTAGCGCCTGTCTTCCGGCGCGTCCACGACCAAGCGCGGCCCATGCCATTCATCCTGGCAGGAAAACTCCGGGGGAGCGCCTGCAAGGCGCGGGGGCAGAGCCCCCTCCACGCCCGCCGACAGGTCAGAGGGCTTGCCATTCCCCGCCAAACCCCCTACACGCGCGGCCATCACACAGGCGGAGGCGGGCCGCGCGGGGGAGACATCCCTGCCAGGTCCACCGGTTGGGTCACGCACACCTCGCGTCACCCTCTCCTCCGTCCGAGGCGCGAAACCGGAAAGGATTTGGACATGGCGCTCCCCGATTTCTCCCTGCGTCAGCTCTTGGAAGCTGGCGTTCACTTCGGCCACCAGACGCAGCGCTGGAACCCGCGGATGGCCCCGTATATCTACGGCGACCGCAACGGCATCCACATCGTCGACCTGACGCAGACGGTCGAACTGCTGGACCAGGCCCTCAACGTCATCCGCGAGACGGTGGCCAAGGGCGGCCGCATCCTCTTCGTGGGCACCAAGCGCCAGGCGCAGAAGCCCATCGCGGAGGCCGCCGAGCGTTGCGCGCAGTATTACATGAACCACCGCTGGCTGGGCGGCACGCTGACCAACTGGAAGACCGTGTCGAACTCGATCTCTCGCCTGAAGGAGATCGACGCACGCATGGGCGAGGGGCTCGAGGGGCTGACCAAGAAGGAGCGCCTCGGCATGGAGCGCGACCAGGCGAAGCTTCAGGCCTCGCTCGGCGGCATCCGCGAGATGGGCGGCCTGCCGGATCTTCTGTTCGTCATCGACGTGAACAAGGAAGACCTCGCCATCGCCGAGGCGCGCAAGCTGGGCATCCCGGTCGTGGCCGTGGTCGACACCAACTGCTCGCCCGATGGCGTGGATTACATCATCCCCGGCAATGACGACGCGGCCCGCGCCATCGCGCTTTATTGCGACCTCGTCAGCCGCGCCGCGCTCGACGGGATGAGCGCGCAGCTCGAAACCGCCGGTGTCGACATCGGCGCACTCGAGGAAGGCTCCGTCGAGGAGGCGCTCACCGCCGAGCCGGCCGCCGAGGAAGCGCCCGCGCCCGCGGCCGAGACCCCCGCCGAAAACTGATCGCGACGCGGGCCCGCCCGGCAGGGCCGGGCCCGCTCCGTCACCAAACCGACATGAGGGCAGGGGTATCACCCCGCCCGAGACCCGATCCGGGACGCGACCCGGCTCTCACCCAAATCAGGAGACCCACCCCATGGCGATCACGGCCGCACAGGTGAAGGAACTGCGCGAGGCAACCGGCGCAGGCATGATGGACGCGAAGAAGGCGCTGACCGAGAACGACGGCGACATGGACGCCGCCGTGGACTGGCTGCGCACCAAGGGCCTTGCCAAGGCCGCGAAGAAGTCGGGCCGCACGGCCGCCGAAGGCCTCGTCGCCGTCGCGGCCTCGGGCGGCACCGCCGTGGCCGTCGAGGTGAACTCCGAGACCGATTTCGTCGCCAAGAACGCCGAGTTCCAGGGCATGGTCTCCGCCATCGCCGAAGCGGCGCTGGGTGCGGACGGTGTGGACGCCCTCAAGGCCGCCGAGATCGATGGCAAGCCCGTCGAGACGGTCATCACCGACGCGATCGCCAAGATCGGCGAGAACATGTCGCTGCGCCGCATGGCGAAAATCGAGGGCGAGAACGTCGTGTCCTACGTCCATAACGCCGCGGCACCCGGCATGGGCAAGATCGGCGTGCTGGTGGCCTTCACCGGCGCTGACGAGGCCTTCGCCCGCCAGGTCGCGATGCACGTGGCCGCCGTCAATCCCGCCGCGCTCGACGAGGCCGATCTCGACCCGGCCGTGGTCGAGAAGGAAAAGCAGGTGCAGATGGACATCGCCCGCGAAAGCGGCAAGCCCGAGCAGGTCATCGAGAAGATGATCGAGGGCCGGATGAAGAAGTTCCTGGCCGAGATCACGCTGGTGAACCAGCAATTCGTGGTCAATCCCGACCTGACAGTCGGTGCCGCCGCCAAGGACGCGGGTGTCGAACTGACGGGCTTCGTCCGGCTGGAGGTCGGCGAAGGGATCGAGGTCGAGAAGGAAGACTTCGCCGCCGAGGTTGCGAAAGCCGCCAAGGGCTGACGGCCGACAAGGCGTCGTGCCGGCCGTGACGCGGGGCAGGGATGCTTGCCTCGCGCATCCGGCGGCTGCGCCACGGTCCTCCAACCTTCGACATGTCCGAACATGAAGATGGCGTCACCCCGGATCGGGACGACGCCATCTGTGTGGTCGGATGCACGGATGAGGCTTTGGGGACCTCCGCGCACCGGCCAAACGTTGTAACGGCGACACCGCCGACGAAATACTGCCTGACGGTGCGCCACCCACCCGAAACCGGATGCCGGCATTGCGACGGGAAAAAGGCGCCGCGCCACCGGGTGTTCCAGGCACAATTGCCATCACTCACGGAACAGGCGAACTTTTGCCAGTTTGTCAGCTTTAGCGTTACTGCGGGAATCCTTACCCGTGACCGCGGGGCCACAACGCCCGATCACTCCGGTTGCGAGGCGCTCCCGACCAGTTGCGCGCGACGCGCCGCGCCTGGTGCAGATGCGTCGAGGCGGAAGATCTGGTTGAGCATGGAGGCCTTGCGTACCGCCTGCGCGGTAGTCTCGACCCCCAGCGTCTCGCGCGCGCCGCGCAGATGCTTTTCCACAGTCGCCACGTTCCGGTTCAGCACAAGGGCGATGTCCTGCATCGTCTTGCCATCGGCCACCAGTTCCAGCACCTCCGTCTGCCGCGGCGTCAGCAGGCGGCGCTGGCCGGTCGCGGGCAGCTGCAGGATGCACAGATGCGCGACGTGGTTGAGGATGCCGATCGTCTCGCCATGCTCCGCCCAGATCGCGTCGGCCTCGTCCTGGCTCATGCCCTTGCGCGCTGCCAGGCCGATGCCCGCTTTGGCATTGCGGATCGCCATGGGAAAGCTGATCGTGTAGCCCGCCACCAGATCGTGGCGCAGGTTGAGGTCGCGAAGCGCCTGTTCGCCCTCGCTCAGCGCGGCCGGCTGCATCGTCTCGTAGACCTCGCGCCAGCTTGCCACGCCGGTATTCTCGACGGCCCAGCGCATCATCACACCGTGGCGGAACAGCCCGCCGTTCACATAAGCCTCGACATAGGGCGTCGGCATGTTGGTGAGAAGCAGCGCATCCTCGGGATTGTCGTAGAGCCCGGCGCCGCGAAAGGCATTGAAGGCGTAGAACAGCCGGTCGAACCCGTAATCGGCCATCACCGCCGTATGATGTGCCCAGAGATCGTCCATGGAGGTCATCGACAGATAGGGCACGAGCGGTTCCATCGCCGTCACCTCGCGCGGTCGACCATCGCCCGGATCGCAAGCGGGTATCCCGCCGGCCCGAAGCCCTGGATGACGCCCACACAGACCGCAGCGATCATCGACACGTGCCGGAAGGCCTCGCGGGCATGGGTGTTGGACAGGTGCAACTCCAGCACGTCGAGTTCCGTCGCGGCGATGGCGTCGCGCAGCGCGATCGACGTGTGCGTATAGGCGCCCGCATTCAGGATCACGCCATCCACATCGCCACGCGCCGCGTGCAGCGCGTCGACAAGGCCGCCTTCGTGGTTGGATTGCGTGAACTGGACGCTTGCACCGAGCGTCTCCGCGAGATCGCGGCACTCGGCCTCGATCTCGGCCATCGTCTTTGCGCCGTATATGCCGGGCTCCCGCGTGCCGAGAAGGTTCAGGTTCGGCCCGTTCAAAACGAGTAATTTCATGTCGCGCATTCCCCTTGGTGGCGCATTATATTTCCGGAACGCGCGAGGGAAAGAGGTGATCGGACCGTCGGCACCACGGAGCATCCAGATGCAACACTCCGGCAGACGACGCCGCGAAATACCCGTGTTTTCGGCATCTTGAAGCGCGATCTTCACGCGACGGCATCGGCGGCCTGCCGGATCACACCCATGAACCTTGTTTTACATAATCATGATTATCGGCCATTCAGCATAGGGCGCATCCCAAGGTCAGGCTTCCGGAAAAAGAACGCTGAACGTGCTGCCCGCCCCCTTTTCGCTGCTGATCCGCAGCCGTCCGCGGTGGCGGTTCACGATATGCTTGACGATCGCAAGGCCCAGCCCCGTGCCGCCCATGGCGCGGCTCCGGTGCGTGTCGACGCGGTAGAACCGCTCGGTCAGACGCGGCAGATGCAGCGGGTCGATCCCATCACCGCAATCCGTGACATCGACGCGGATCGCGCGCCCCATCACACTGCCGCTGCCGTGGTCACGGCTCAGCGTGATCGTGACGGGCTTGTTCGGCCCGCCATATTTCAACGCGTTTTCCGCCAGGTTGAGGAAGACCTGCATCAACTGGTCCCTGTCGCCGAGGATCTGCGCCCGCCCGGCCGGCGCGCCGGGCTCGCGCGACAGCTCGTTGCGCACCACCAGCGTGTTGCCACTGTCCTCGGCGGCCGGCCGCATCGCCGCAACCGTTCCGTCGATCACCGCCGCAAGGTCGACCGGCTCGGAGGGCCGCATCCGCTCGGCCGCCTCGACGCGGCTGAGCGACAGAAGATCCGAGACAAGCCGGTTCATCCGCCGCGCCTCGTCCTCCATGATCGACAGGAACCGGTCCTGCGCCTCCGCGTCATTGCGCGCCGGGCCCCGCAAGGTCTCGATGAAGCCCAGAACCGCCGTCAGCGGCGTGCGCAGCTCGTGGCTGACATTGGCCACGAAGTCGCGCCGCATCTCCTCCGCCTCGCGCAGATGGGTGATGTCGGTGAAATGCAGAAGCAGCGGACGCCCCGCCCCCGCGCTCCCGTCTTCAGGGGAAAGCGCCGAGATCCGCACACGATACTGCGTACCGCCTGCGCTGTCGGCAAGGTCGAAACGCGCCTCGCCCGCGCCCCCGTTGCTCTGCACCGTTTCGATGCGCCCCAGGATCGCGGGTTGCCGCAGGACGGCGGCGTAGCTGCGGCCAAGGATCCAGTCGCCCAGAAGCGTCCGCGCGGCGGCGTTCGTGGCATCGATCACGCCGCGTTCGTCGAGATGCAGCATCGGTTCGGGCACAGCCTCGATCACGGTCGTCAATTGATCGACACTCATGGGCCGTCTCCCGATCCGTATTAGGACGACCTCATCCATTGGGGTGATTCTGCCGGGCTGGCAACGAAGGCGGCGCCCGGCGGCCCCGGTCATTTTGGCCGGGCCCGCGCCCCAGCCTCCCGCCCTCGCCACCTGGGGGCGCAGAGGCCGGGAATTGCTTGCAGCGACAATCTTTCGATTGCGACCGGGCATGTTTTTGCTACATTGAAGGATATCAGGGACGCTGCGGCCGGACCTGTCGGTGCCGGAGACGAGAGACCTCCGGCGCCGCGACTGACCAACGCCGCGCGGAACAGGGCTGAACCATGATGGACGGCCGCGACAAGAGGATATCGTCCGGCTCGATCGATCGCGCTCCGGACGGGCCGGACGGGGACGTGCAGTCCAAGACGGTGCTTGCCGTGTCGCTGGCGCGGACGGCCCTCGACCTGTTGCCGCGCAACGTCCTCGAGCCCCATTCCTACATCGCCAGCGTCACGTATGACGAGCTGGATTCCATCTCCTTTTCCGGCACCAAGGCGCCGGCCCTGGTCCTGTCCCCGCTTTTGACGCCGGTGTTCGATGCCATCGACCTCGCGCGGTATCTCAGCCAGCGGGGCTATCGCGGCCGGTATCTCGCGCTGGTCGATCGCCTGCCCTCCGCCAACCTGATCCGCAACGAGGTCGAGGCGCAGTCGCCGGATCTGAACTTCGACGTGGTCGTGCTCGATGGCTCGTCGCCGCTGCACTCGCTTTAGGCTGCTGGCGGCCAGCCTGGCCCTGACCTCGGCCCTCCCGGCGGGTGCGCAAAACCTTCTCGACCGGGTCCAGGGGCTCTACTATCCCGCCAATCAGCCGGATCGCTGGACATGCGCCACGCTGGGCATGGATGGCGGCGCGGTCGGCATCCACGGCCAGTCGCTGGTCGGCGTCGAGAACAGTTGCAGGCTTGAAAACCCCTTCGCGATCCCAGGGCTCGACGCGATGGCCTTCGACCTTGCCTGCACGGGCGAGGGGCTGACCCACGATGGCGGCCGCGTGCTGCTGGTGCCGCTTGACGACGGGGGCCTCGTGCGCGACGCGTCGGTGGTGGTCTGGGCCCGCTGCCCCTGAGCCGGGCCAGCAAGCGCGACCACGACCGGGTCTCAGACCGCCGCCAGCGCCTCGTCGAAATCGGACAGGAGGAGGTCGATCTCCTCGATCCCGACCGAAACCCGGAAGAACCCGTCCGAAATGCCGAGCGCGGCGCGCCCTTCGGGCGTCAGGCCGCGATGCGAGGAGGAGGCCGGGTGGCTCAGCGTCGTGCCCACATCGCCCAGGGTGGGTGCGAAGGGCAGCTGCGGCGCCGCGCGCACCAGCCGGTCGGCCGCCTGCCCGTCGCCCGCGATCTCGAAGCTCACCATGTTGCCCGTCCGCGCGCCCAGAAGCGCCGCCGCGCGGCCCGCATCGGGGTGGTCGGGCCGCCCCGGGTAGAGCACCCGCGCCACCTTCGGATGGCGCCCCAGATGCTCGGCGAGCGCCGCGGCGTTCTCCTCGGCCCGGTCGTAGCGCAGCGCGAAGGTGTAAAGCCCGCGCTCGGCCAGCCAGCACTCGTAGGGCGAGGGCGTCACGCCCACCGTCACGGCGAAATCGTAGATCGCCCGTGCAATGGCGGCGTCCCGCGCCGCCACATAGCCCAGCGTCACGTCCGAATGGCCCGCCAGAAGCTTGGTGATCGAGTGGATCACGATATCCGCCCCCTGCCCGAAGGCCTGCCAGCCGCGCGGCGTCGTGAAGGTGTTGTCGACCGCCAGAAGCACCCCCGCCTCGCGCGCCACCGCGGTGATGCCCTCCATGTCCGCCACGCGCAGCGTCGGGTTCGAGACCACCTCCACCAGGATCATCCGCGTCTCGGGCCGGATCGCGGCGCGCACCGCGTCGGCATCGGTCGGATCGGCCAGGCTCGTGGCGATGCCGAAGCGCGCGAGATCCTGGTTCATCAGCCTCAGCGACCGGCCATAGAGCTGGTTCGCCCCGATCACGTGGTCGCCCGCGCCCAGCACGCCCATCAGCGCGGCGGTCACCGCCGCCATGCCCGATCCCGTGACGATCCCGCCGGGGCCCTCGGACAGCCCTTCGAGCGCGTCGATCTTTCCTGCCAGCAGCGTGGCGTTGGGATGCCCCTCGCGCGCATAGGTATAGCCGATCTCGCGCCCCTCGTACTGGGCGTGAAGCATGTCGATGGAGGGCGAGGCGTAGACCACCGAGGGCTGGATCGGCGTCACGACGGGACGGCTGACCCCCTCCACAAGCGCCGTCCGGCGCACCAAAGTGCCCGGCCTGTCGTTGCGGCGATCATTTTCCATGCCTGTCTCCTTGCCCCGGGGCCAACCGCCCGCCATCCCCATTCCACTGCTGAAAAGCCTCGCCCCACGCGTTCGCAGGCAGATGCCCGCCGCGGCCGGGCGCGGCGCCGCCGATTATTCGTACGAATAATCGCATTGGCGTCCCGCGCAACTCAGGGCCGAACGCTCCCCTGCCCCGTCACCAGATACTTGAACGAGGTCAGCTGCTCCGCGCCCACCGGCCCGCGCGCATGCAGCTTGCCCGTCGCGATGCCGATCTCCGCCCCCATCCCGAACTCGCCCCCGTCGGCGAACTGGGTCGAGGCGTTGCGCATCAGGATCGCGCTGTCGAGCCGCGAGAAGAACCGCGCGGCCGCCGCGTCGTCCTCTGTCAGAATGCTTTCCGTGTGGGACGAGCCATGGGTCCGGATATGCGCGATCGCGCCGTCCACGTCGTCCACCACGCGCGCCGCGATGATCATGTCGAGGAACTCGCGCCCCCAATCCTCCGGGGCGGCCGGCACGACGCCCTCGATCTTCTGCAGCATGTCGTCGCCGCGCACCTCCACGCCCGCCTCGATCAGCGCGCGCACCACGCCCTGCCCGATCGTGTCCACCACGTCGCGATGGATCAGCAGGCACTCCGCCGCGCCGCAGATGCCCGTGCGCCGCGTCTTGGCGTTCAGCGTCACCTTCAGCGCCATCTCCGGATCGGCGGCCGCGTCGATATAGACGTGGCAGATCCCCTCCAGATGCGCGAAAACCGGGACCCGCGCCTCGGCCTGCACCAGCCCGACAAGCCCCTTGCCCCCGCGCGGCACGATCACGTCCACGTGCTCCGTCATCGTCAGAAGCGCGCGCACCGCCGCCCGGTCCCGCGTCGGCACGAGCTGGACCGCGTCCACGGGCAGACCCGCCGCCCGCAACCCCACCTTCAGGCAGTCCACGAGCACGCCCGAGGAATGCAGGCTCTCCGATCCTCCGCGCAGGATCACCGCGTTGCCGGACTTCAGGCACAGGGCGCCCGCATCCGCCGTCACGTTGGGCCGGCTCTCGTAGATCACGCCGATCACGCCGATCGGCGTGCGCACGCGCGCGATGTGCAGGCCCGAAGGCATGTCCCATTCCGCGATCACCGCGCCCACGGGGTCCTCCTGCGCCGCGACGGCGCGCAGCCCGGCCACGATGGCGCCGACGCGGCCCTCGTCCAGCATCAGGCGGTCGAGCATCGCGTCCGACAGCCCCTTTTCGCGCCCAAAGGCCATGTCCTTCTCGTTGGCCGCGACGATCTCCGCCACGCGCGCCTCGACGGCGTCCGCCGCCGCCTCGAGCGCCTGGCGTTTCGCCGCCGCCGGCGCGCAGGCAAGCTCCGCCGCCGCGTCCCGCGCCGCAGCACCCATGGCCATCATCATCGCGCCGATATCGGTCGTCTCGTCCATGATCTCGCCTCCGTGCCGATCTCGTTAGGCAATCGCCCTGCCCCTGTCCACCGCCCGCGCGTCACAGCGCCATGTCGTCCCGATGCACCAGCGCCGCGCGTCCCGGATAGCCCAGGATCGCCTCGATCTCGTCCGAGCGGTGCCCGGCGATCGCCGCCGCCTCCGCGGCCGTGTAGCGCGACAGGCCGAGCCCCAGAACACTCCCGTCCGGGCCCTTCAACGTCACCGGATCGCCGCGCCGGAAGCTGCCCGTCACCGCCGTCACCCCCGCCGGCAGAAGCGACTTGCCCCGCCCCAGCGCGCCCGCCGCGCCGGCGTCGAGCTGCAAGGCCCCCTTCGGCTTCATCGCCGAGATCCAGCGCTTGCGCGCGGCCTGCGGGTCCAGCGTGGCGGTGAACCAGGTCGCGCGCGCACCCTCCTCCAGCGCCAGAAGCGGGCTCAGCCGCGCGCCTTCCGCGATGGCCATGGCGCAGCCCGCCGCCGTCGCCGTCCGCGCGGCCATCACCTTGGTCTTCATGCCCCCCTTGGACAGGCCCGAGCCCGCATCGCCGGCCATGGCCTCGATCTCCGGCGTGATCGCCGTGATCAGCGGCAGGTGCCGCGCGTCCGGGTCACTGCCGGGATTGGCCGTGTAAAGCCCGTCCACGTCGGAGAGAAGCACGCAGACATCCGCCCCCGCCATCGCCGCCACCTGCGCCGCGAGCCGGTCGTTGTCGCCGTACCGGATCTCGTCGGTCGCGATCGTGTCGTTCTCGTTCACGATCGGCACCACGCCCCGCGTCAGCAGCGCCGCCAGCGTCGCCCGCGTGTTGAGATAGCGCCGCCGGTCGCCGGAATCCTCCAGCGTCAGCAGGATCTGCGCCGTGGTGATGCCGTGGGGCGCAAGCGCCGCCTCCCAGGCGCGCGCCAGCCGGATCTGGCCCACCGCCGCCGCCGCCTGCGCCTCGTCGAGCGACAGCGCACCCTCGCCCAGCCCCAGCACCCCGCGCCCCAGCGCGATGGAGCCCGAGGAGACCACGATCACGTCCGTCCCGCGCGCCCGGATCCGCGCGATGTCCGCCGCAAGCGCCTCGAGCCAGTCCGCGCGCAGCCCCGCTCCGTCCCGGCCCACCAGCAGCGAGGAGCCGATCTTGACGACGAGACGCGCCGCCGAGGCCAGCACCGGCACTGTCACACCTGCGGTCACGGACGCCATGGCGCCGGTTCTTCCCGCGCGTCGCGCTCGGCCGCGCGCCCGGCGTCGATCTGCGCCCGCAAAAGGCGCAGAACCTCCGGAACGCCCGTGCGCGCGACCCCCGACATCGTGTGCACCCGCTCGCCCGAGGCCGCCTCGAGGGCCGCACGCTTCTCGGCGATCTCCTCCTCGGTCAGGGCGTCGATCTTGTTCAGGACCGTCACCCGCGGCTTCTCCGCCAGCCCGCCGCCATAGGCTTCGAGCTCGTCGATGATGGTCCGGTAATCCGCCGCGACATCCTCGGCGGTGCCGTCCACCAGATGCAGCAGAACCGCGCAACGCTCCACATGGCCCAGGAACAGATCCCCAAGACCCCTGCCCTCGTGGGCGCCCTCGATCAGGCCCGGAATGTCGGCCACGACGAATTCCGCCCCGTCCACGCCCACGACCCCGAGATTGGGATGCAACGTGGTGAAGGGATAGTCCGCGATCTTGGGCCGCGCGTTGGAGGTGGCGGCAAGAAAGGTCGACTTGCCCGCATTGGGCAGGCCCAGAAGCCCCACATCGGCAATCAGCTTCAGCCGCAGCCAGATCGTGCGCTCCACCCCCGGCTGACCGGGATTGGCGTTGCGCGGCGCCTGGTTGGTCGAGGACTTGAACCGCAGGTTGCCCCAGCCGCCATTGCCCCCGCGCGCAAGGCACACGCGATCGCCCACCTCGGCCAGATCGGCGATGACGGTCTCCTGGTCCTCCTCGAGGATCTCGGTGCCCGCCGGCACCCGCAGCACGATATCGTCGCCATCCTTGCCGGTGCGCTGCCGGCCCATGCCGGGCTGGCCGTTTTTCGCGAAGAAATGCTGCTGGTAGCGGAAATCGATCAGCGTGTTCAGCCCGTCCACCG
>CAZGHJ010000060.1:0-13555 GCA_964525355.1 uncultured Roseicyclus sp. | reverse complement strand
CGCGTGGCGAGGACGCGGACTGGATCGTGCACTCCGTCTACCGGGAAGCACTCGCGGCGCCGTCAGTGGCGATCACGGCGAATGCGGAGGAGGCGGCGAGGGATTACGAGGACTGGCTGGGGCTGTCGGAGGGGGCGATTTCGATCCTGCCCAACGCGGTCGATGACGCGTTTATCGCGCAGCCGAATGCCGGGCCAACCAGCCCCCGGCGCCAAGACGGACCATTGCGCCTTGTGGGCGTCTTCCGCCTTGCCGAAAACAAGCGCCCCCTGCTCTGGCTGGAGACGGTCGCAGCCTTGCGCCATGATCACAATATCGATCTCGCACCCAGGATCGTCGGTGCGGGCCCCCTCGCGGAAAAGGTTCGACGGCATGCCGACCGGCTGGGCCTGGGCGATCTGCACATGGACCCGCCCGTGCAGGACCCCTCCGAAATCTACCGGCAAAGCGACGTACTTCTGCTGATGTCTCGGGTCGAAGGAACGCCTAACGTGGTTCTCGAAGCGCAGGGTTGTGGTCTGCCGGTTGCGGCATGCCGCGTCGGAGGGGTAGCGAATGCGCTGCATCGTGGAGGGCCGAGCGGCGGATTGCTGCTGGAGGCCGAGATCGACGCTCCGGTCGCAGCGGCTGCGATCGCACGATGGTTGCCGGCCGCATTGGCGGCAGACCCGGGGCCGCGCGTCGAGTTCATCCGTGAGCATTACTCCATGTACAGCCTCGCGCGCCGACTCCTCGGACTTTACGGAGCGCCGCAATGACCCTGCCACGACGCTGGCTTGCGGACCTCGATGACCCCCTGCCACAGCTCATTGCCGATCACCCGGACCTGCCCCATGAGGACGACCTGCTGGTGCTGTCGCAAAGGGCGGCGCTTGTTCATTGGCCGACCATCGAGAAAGCCGCCGGACGGATCTCGGTCGTGCTTCGGCGCGCGGGTTCCGAAGACGAGGACGAGTGGCGCGACCACCTCGCCATGTCGAGCCACCTGATCGCCGCCTCGGGAAGGAACATTCGGCTGTTTGCACTGAGCGACGACGCCGCTGAGGCGCTTGGGGCAGAGATGCAGCAGCCTGTGGCGGTCCTGCCGGCCCTGCCGCGTCGGTACGCCGGTGCGCGGCACCTGACGCTGTCGCGAGACGACGGCATCGTGAAAATCGGCTGGAACGGCACCCAGGTCCGTCCGGCCCGACAATACAACCTCGCACGCCTGCGCAGGCGTGCCGTGATCGGGGCGGATGGCGGGGATCTGGATCTTTCGGATCTCGCGGCTTTTGCCAATGGCAGCTCCGAGATGCGTGTCGTCCCCGCCACGCGGCAGCCCGTGGTCGTCGTCGTGGTGCCCAACGGCGTGGGCCTTGGCCATGTCACGCGCATGCTGGCCGTGGCGCGGCACCTGCGTGCAGAGCGTGGCGCGCGCGTGGTCTTCTGGAGCTTCTCCCGCGCGGTCGGCATCATCTCGCATTACGGTTTCGAGACTGTCCTGCGCCATACGGCACGTCACACCGGCGCGGATGCGGACGATTGGCAGGCGTGGGAAACCGAGGAATTCGCGGCCCTTCTGGCAGATCTCCAACCCGATCTGGTGATCCAGGATTCACATGCGCTCGCGCTTTTCATCCTCGACGCGCTGGCGCGGCCGGGCACGGGTGCCGCCCGGATCGCCCTCGTTCGGCGAGGGATGTGGCAGCCACACCACCTCTCCGCCGAAGCGCTGGCCTCCGAGGAACTGGTCGATCTGGTTCTGGAGCCGGGCGATCTGGCGGCATCGGCAGACCGTGGCGTCACGCGCGGGCGCGCTCGGCGGACAGGCACCTTCGCGACATTCACGGGCTCTGCACCGGTGACGCTGACACGGCCCGACGAGATCCTCGATCCCCGCCGGGCGCGCAAGGCCCTGGGGCTCGGACGCGGCCGCCATTGCCTCGTGTCGCTGGGGGGCGACATGCTCGGCGACCGAAGCCTGTTTCTGCGGCATCTTGCCGATGCGGCGGAAACTTCCAGGGTCAAGCTGGTCTGGGCGCATTCCCCATTGGCCTCGCCCGATCCCGAAATCCTCGCCGATCCTCGGATCGCGACGCTGAGTGTCTACCCGCTTGCCCCTTATATCGCCGCTTTCGACGGCATCGTGTCGGCCGCGGGCTACAACAGCTTTCACGAGTACATGCAGCTCTTCGAGGGCCCTGTCCTTCTGGTGCCGAAGCTCCACTCCGCGCTCGACGATCAACCCATGCGCGCCAGCTACGCCGCATCTCGGGGCTGGGCGGAAACCTTGCCGCCGGGCGAAAGCGAATACGCGACCATCACGGCCTTCCTGGCCGACCTGCGGGCGGGAAAACGGCCCGGCCTGCGGTCCGTATGGCGAGACGGTGCGGCCGAGATCGCGCGCACCTTGAACCGATTGATCGAGGACGGGGACACGACCACATGACCGATCCTGGCAAGCATCCCCATCTCTACGGGACCGTTCAGCAACTCGAGGAGGAGAACAGCGCACTGCGTCAGAAGCTTGCGCGGCACGAGTTTCGGCAGCTGGAACGCGAACTGACATCCGCTCGCCCCTTTCGGCTCGATGTGCTCACCACATCCGATCCACGTCCAGAGCCCCCTCCAGAGACCCTGACGATACCGGAGATCGAGGACGCCATGTTGCCAAGGCTTCCAGTACCCATGGGGACCGCTTTCGCCAGCACGCCCGGAGACGATCTGCCGGTGATCGCCGTCCATGACGACGGATTGACCGGATCGCGGCTCGCAGCCGCGTTGCTGGGCCTTTTCAAGACCCAGTACCGCGCCCCGTTCGCGCGTCTGATATTCCTGTGCTCGGGGCATGAGGCGGTGCCGCTTCTGGCCCGCTATGGCTTCATCGTCGAAGTCATCGGCCGCCGTCCGCCTGCCGAGGTCATGGGCAGGCTTCACGGCCGCTATGGCGCGAGCGAGATCAGGTCACTCGGGACGGGCGCGCTGATCGTGGAAAAGACGAACGGCTAGGTCCTGACCGTCGCGATGCAGAACAGGTTCTGTGTCTCGAAATCGCGGTCCTCAAGATAGGGGTATCTCTGGCGGATCTCCTCGGTCAGCCTGCCAAGCCCGGTCTCGGGCTGCGACAGCTTTTCTTCGAGAACCTCGATGTCGAAGAAACGCCTGGTCAGCTCGATCAGGTCATCGAGACGGATCCGGTTCAATCCCCGCGCGATGTAGTGATCGGGGCTGGGATCGTATTCCACATGCCCCCAATCCAGCATTTCCGCCTGCGCCGGATCCGAGTGATCGATGTTGCTGACGACCTTGGGCGCGAGATGATGTCCGTTCCACGCATAGAAATTGTGATGGTTGTAGAGAAGCTTTCCACCCGGTTTCAGACGGGCGGCGATCTCTTCAAACACGCTCGCGATGTCGTGCAGGTGCTCCGTCACATTATGCATGACGGCCAGGTCGAAAACCCGCTCCCGTGGCAGATCCTCGATGGCGGTTGGCCGGACGTCCCACGGCTCGAAGAGCTCCGAGAGTTCAGCCGGCGTCCAGCCGAAGGGCATCTTCTTGGACCCGGCCGCGGTGTTCTTCACGCGGTCACGGTCCAGCTTGATGATGGGATCGAGCCCGAGATAGCTTTTGGCGCCAGCTGCCAGGTATCCGAAACCGTGCAGGCCGGGGCCACACCCGACATCGAGGACGGATTGGCCCCTCACGTGATCTTGTATCGTGTTGGCCCAATTCATGTACCCGTACTGGTAAGCGCGCTCCATCACGTCCGGATGGAAGGCGCGGGCCCGCCACGGCTTGTCAAGATTGTTCGTCCAGAAGGCCCGCCGCGTCATCGCAGCCGATGTGCGAAAGGACTTGGGCCGCGCCGGCAGACCGCCTTTCGCGTGTTGCAGCGACATGATCTCGGCAAACCAGGCCAGTCGCTCCACATCGGTTCCCGCGTTGGCAAGTTCGAGCTCCCTCCGGTCCCAGTCCCTCAGGATCCGGCGGCTCGCCGCCATCCTGCCTGCCACCTCATAGGCCGCATTCCAGGCGCCGGCCCTGATCAGTTCGCAGATCAGTGCGAGCTGAAAGGGCCCCAGACGGCCAAGACCGTCTTCCACCATTTGCCAGCGCGCGCGGTGCTCCAGCGGCGTCTGCTCCAGCACGTTCGCGATATCGTTCGGGCTCATGCGAACCTCGAACGCAATCGTGTTGCACGCGCCTTCGGCGTCCGCTTCGACGATGTCCAGCATGCCCTGATCGACCAGTGCGTGTAGATAGGCCAGCATCTCGAAATAGCCGGAATGGTTCGCATTCTTGATCAGAAGACGCGTGCCCTCTGCCAAACCTGATGCGACTGACACAAGCGCATCGCGCATGAGTATCGGTTTTTTCGGTGCATCGATCACGCACAGATCGATCCGTGCGCCCGACCATCTGAAAGCTTCGATATCGGTGTCATGCACCTCGACAGCCAAGCCGCGGGCTTGCATCAGCCCCTCGAAGACAGGGCGGAAGCTGTCGCCGGGCGTCAGCAGGCCGGGCACACGTTTGTCGTGATTTTCCGTCCAGATGAAGCAATCCACGACCTGCACCGGCCCGTGGCGGGCAAGCAGTTCCGTCAGGCCGCCGAGCCATGGTCCGATCTCGACGATGGTCGGATCTGGCGGCAGGTCCTGCGCCATGCGCATGACGAGCTCACTATCCCGCTCCGATGTCATTTTCGGGATCGTGTCCGACGTGAAAATGTCGTGCTGCGTCTTGGCCAGGTCCTGTATCAAATCGCTGCAATCCTCGTGATGCTCATGTCCAAGATCCTGCGCATCGATGGTCTGCGCCAGCGACAGGATGGCTGCGCGGAACCAGTCCTGCAACCCGTGGCGGAAATGGCGTGTCCTTCGGTTCGGGCTCATACGGTTTGACCGAGACCCGTGACGATCGCCACGGCACGTGCCTTGACAATTCCCCTTTTTTTTCACGCATCCGACCCGGTGCCGCGCGATACAGATGACCGAAGCACTTCCGTTTGGTCGGTACGGTTTCCGGGTGTTCCACCCGCGTTCGGAAGCCCCGGTTGGTCACGATTAGGTTTGTAAGGTTTGCCATGAAAATGCTCATTCCGCTCGCCGCCGCATGCGCAGCTTTTTTCTCTCTCGCTCCCTCAGCCCACGCAGCCACATGCGCGGATCGCACGCAGGTCGTGAACGCATTGACCGAGCGCTTCGGTGAGGCGCTTTTCGGCAACGCTGTATCCCGGACGGGCGAGGTGCTCGAAATCTACTCCAGCGCTTCGAACGAGACCTGGACGATCCTCGTCACCCTGCCGGACCGTGGCCTGTCGTGCCTTGTGGCATCGGGAAAGGGCGAGCAGAGCCTCGCATACCAATTCGCCAATATCACCGAAGGCTGAGCCACGATCGGAGGGATCCCGAGCACCGGTCACGCATCACCGGCGGCCGGGATCCCTCTGCGATGCCAGTGTCTGGCAGCTTCCGGCTGGCTCTAGCCCGAGTAGGGTTCCCGCTTGAAGTTCCGAACGAAGCTCCGCACCTTTTCCGGGCTGTTCATCTCTGCGGAGGTGTCCTGCATCATCTGACCCAAGGCAGAAGACCGGGCGAGCAGGAACCGGTCAACGGTCCTGATATCTGCAGCGCGCTCCTCGAAACTGATCATCCAGAGCAGGTCGAGTTGCGCAATATCGGCTGGTGCGGTCGCAAGATAGCTCTTCTTGACCCGCGCCTCGAAGTCGCCGTCGAAGTCCTGGCCCGCGAGCCGGCTCACTTCCGCGGGGAGCTGGATGCTTTTCGCCGTACCCGTGGCGAGGTCATCGCGGACCGACATCCACGCCATCTCGTGCTGTAGCGCTTCTCCCGGTGTCGCCGCACCTGACGCGGTACGGGTTGCGACGAACGAGCCGATCACGAACAGTTTCAAGAAACGGCCGAGATGGCGCAGGGGCATCCTGGACATCATGTCGAACTCCCGCTTGTTACCATTGCCATGTTGCCACCTCTACTCCGGGCGCCGACAGATCCGCACCTATGGCTGGACGATGCCGGCGACGGAGTAATCGTTGCTGCCTCCGAGCACTGCCATGAAGATCAGCATGTCCACATCGATCGACGCGTCCATGTCGACCCCGAGCTCGCCGTTCGAAACCGAACTGACGAGGCGGTTTTCCTCTGCGCGCGCCCGGATCTCCTGAAGCTGCGCGAGATCGTCGAGGGTCTCCTGCACGAAATCCGCATTGGTGGTGCCCGCAAGGTTGAAGGGCACGTCGTTGAAGCCGGCCAGGATGTCCACGAGATCGATCTCGACCGTTTCGATCCCTTCGAAGAGATCGAGCTTTTCTTCGTCCACTGCAGTGATCGGGAACGACAGGAACTCCGTCGCCGGGCCATCGTTGTCGCTGGGAACCGCAACGAGGATCGTCTCGCCCTGGATCACCACGCGGCGCAACAGGTCTCCGGCTTCCAAGAAACGCGCCGCCACGTCTTCGTTGAAGGGATCGGGAGGAAGGACGTTCGCCCCGTCAGCGAGCGCTTCGTTGACCATCGTGCCCGCGAAGAACGACTGTATCACGGCAACCTCGACATCCTCAGGTCCGGCCGGGTCGCTGTTGGCGTAGCGTTCGTCCTCACCTATGAAGATGTCGCTCAGCCAGATGCGCTCGATGTTCACGGTCGCGCCCTTCGTGCCCTCGAAGGTGATCAGAAGCCGTTCATCGAAATCGATCTCGTCGTTCTGCCCGCCGCCCATCACTCCGAAACCATCCACGGGATCCCAGTAGATCTGAGCCGATACCCAGCTCTCACCATCGAGGTCGCGACGCTCTGCCGTGACCGTGATGCCGTTGACCGAGCACTGGGACTGGCCCAAACATTCGGCAAAGGCCACGTCCCTGAAATCCAGCTGGCCCTGAAGATCCCGGTCGATCAGGCCCGGATCCTCGGCCTGTGAAATCGCCGGGCCGGATGCCGCGACCGACAAGGCTCCTGCCGTCAGGAGTGCCGACCATGCAAGGGACGTCGCGCGTGTCATGTTCCGAAACCTGGGCAGGGAAGAGATATCATGTTCAATCGAAGTCCTCGTACATCACAACGTGCCTTTTGCTTTGCCGCGGCGCACATCTCCGCGTAGCGCCGCTGAACCTGTCGCTCAACAGCGCCGCCATCGAGGCCGGGGGCGCAAGGCCCGCGCGCCAGCATCGGGGCGCGAAATGCTGCCTGTGGCGCAAGATCTACATCAGTGCCGACGAGCAGACGCTGGAGATCCGAGCTATCCAAATTACCGGTAGAAAAGTCGGTATTGTGCCCTTGTAGCCAGATCCATGCTGCCGCCCCGGGCGGGTATTTATGCCGACCTTCCCGCCGGCGTGTTCATGATCGGATCAGTCGCCGCTGCACCTGACCGACTTATCGCATGCCAGCATCACGCATTGACCGCCTTCGACCGCCTGCGGCGCCCGGCATAGGCCAGCGCTCCGACGCCCGCACCCAGCAACAGAACACTTGCCGGAAGCGGGATCGGTGTCGCTGTGATCAGGTCCTGACTGTTCGCGTTCTGGAAATAGGTGATCCTGTAGTTTGCGCTGAAGTTGCCCAATCCGGCGAGGAAACCATTAGCCGTCGTGATGACAGTGGGGTCTGAGGCCGTTGACGCAAATCGCTCACCTGTTGCCGCGGTCAGGCTCAGGTTGTCCGAGGATTCTTCGACGATCTCCCATATGGCGAGCTGAAAGGCAGCCGCGCCCACATCGGTGTTCGTCTGGTCGAGATATCCCGTGAAGAGCCTGCTGAGGTTCAACTCCTTTTCCGGGGTGATGAAGACCGTGTCGCTGGGGTTCGGGCCAGGGCCCGAGTCCAGACCAGCCTCAGGCGGTTCCAGCGAAACGTTATAATCCGCCGGCGACGCAATCAGTCGGGCGATCTCCACGCACCACGCAAGGAATTCATTCCGGGTGGCGGTGTCTCGCATGATCAGCGAACCGGCATCGAAAGGCCCTTGAGGCTCGACGAGACCACCGTCGATCGTGGGGGAAACCCGTGCCGAGTTCTGCAAGCCAAGCCGCTCGAGGGTGACCGTGCTGGCCGATGCAGCGGAGGCCAGGGCGCCGGCAAGCGCCAGTCCACATACTGAGCCGAGGATGAAATTCATGAGACCCTTCCGGCATTTATCTAAATTTTGAGCAGTGTTAAAAATACCGGGTCTTCAAGTCAAGGATCGTCTTTTTTTCATGGTTACTGATCGTAGCGTGAAAAGCTCCTGACGCCTCTTGGCGTGTGATCAGCAACGACGTCTCACCCGGAATCGGTGCCTTGAAAACGCCTGGCGCTGGACGAACGCCCGCGCGAGAGCATCGTGTTCGGTGGCAGTGTAACGTCGCCACATCGATCCTTGGCAGGCTGATCGGAGGCTCATCGATGTGCCTGCCCCCGGGTTGCGAAAATCCATCATGGCAGACGAGGTGCCGTCGGGGCGGGAGCTTCCTCCGCATCTCAGGGTGTCATCGTTGTAGACGATGGCCTCGAGCAACTCGGGGGCCTCGGCAAGAAGATCGGTGACGTGGCCAGTGCGTGGACAGGCGACGTCTGTCCGGCGGCAACCGAGCCTTAAACAACTGATGCGAGACCGGGATTGTAGAACAGGCGGGGAATCGCTCGGCTGTTGACCTTGTTCAGCATCGGCTAGCCAGGCGTGACCACCACAAGGATCATACAGCTTTTCGCGCTTCTGCTCGCGATCGCCACGACGGTCTCCTTCGTCGGGTATCGATACCTTCTTCTCTCAAGTGAATATCGGAACCGGAACTTCGTTCATCTGAGCGAGGTGCATGCCCTCGCAGAGCTGCTTGAGGTGTCGCCGGTTCTGAGTGGCCATGATGCCGCTGTGGCGCGTGAGCATGCACGCATGGCTAAGGCTCAGGCCACCTGGTGCCTCGACAACCTTACGGCTGTCGAGACGCGCGTGTTTCGTTGGCTTGGTGCAAGTGAAGGATTGGCCATCTGCCGTCAGGCCATCGATAACGCGGAAGCTGCGCTGAGCATCATCGACGAGATGGCCGATCCCGATGGTGCAAGGCGGACGGATCCGGCTTCGCTCTATTTCATGGGTCGCAAGGTCGAGGAGCAAGCGGCCCTCATGCTGGAAGACAGCCGCGCGTTCCAACCTTACGTGTCTGTGATGGAGAGGCGCATTCAGCGCTTCGTGAGCGTTGGAACCGCGTTCACCTCGGTCGCACTCGCCTTTGTGTTTGCCGTGCTGGCAGTGCGTCTCGCAAAGTCCATCCGGCGACAGGCCGCGCAGACGGAGGAGCTTGCCAAGCTCGCGGCGGCTGTCGAGAATGCAAATGATGCCATGGTCATTTCCGACACGCAGGGTCTGGCGCTTTGGGCGAATGCCACCTTCGAGCGTTTGACAGGATATCCTGCTGAAGAGGTTCTGGGAAAAAGACCGGCAGATCTGCTTCAGGGGCCTGACACCGACCCAACGGTCCGGAAAAAGATATCGGACGCCTTGCAGCAGGTGAAACCGATCAAGTGCGAAATTCTCAATTACAGAGAGGCCGACGTTGCGTACTGGATCGAGCTCAGCATCTCGCCCCTGTATGACGAGGCCGGCAAGCATTGCGGCTTTGTCGCCATAAGTTCCGAGATTACCGATCGCGTGGAGCAGCGGACTGCTCTCGAAGAAGCGCGCAAGGCGACGGAGTATCAGGCGCTTCACGATCCACTCACCGGTCTGCCCAACCGACGCTACCTTGATGATGTGATGCAGGCGCGCATGGAGGGTGGCGAGGAGGCAACTCTCATCCGCATCGATCTCGATCACTTCAAGTATGTGAACGATACACTCGGTCATGCCGCCGGCGATCTCGTCCTGCGGAACGTGGCCGATATTCTGCGCACGGAACTGCGGAGTGGAGACTTTCCCGCTCGTGTCGGAGGAGATGAATTTGTAATTCTTCTATCGCCCGACGTCGATCTGGAAGAGGCAACACCGATTACAGAACGGCTGCTTGAAAAAATTCGGGTTCCCATGGAGTTCGATGGAAAATCCATGCAGATCGGTGCAAGTTTTGGCATCGCCGACTCCAGAGATGCCCTGTTGAGCCTCGACGAACTTGCCATCGGTGCAGATGCTGCATTGTATGAGGCGAAGGAACAGGGCCGAAACACGATAGAGCTCTACACCCCGGCCTTGCATGCGAAAATCCTGAATAGGCGCGACCTGACTCGTGAACTGAAGAAAGCTGTCGCAAACGAAGAGTTTGTTCCTTACTTCCAGCCCCAGTTTGATGCGCAATCACGCCGCATCGTCGGCGTCGAAACGCTCGTGAGATGGCCATCGACGCAGTTGGGCTTGTTGCAACCGCATCAGTTTCTTCCGATCGCCGAAAAGCTCTCCATCGTGGAAGAGATCGACGATATCGTGTTCAGGAAGGCGATCACGGAGATCTCAGTCCTTCATGAAGCCGGTTTGGGCATCGAAAAACTTGCTTTCAACGTGACGGCGCCCCGCATACTCGATCCAAATATCGTCAAGACCGTATCGGAAGCCCGGCCCAAAGGATTGAATATCGCGTTTGAAGTTCTCGAGTCCGTGCTTGTAGAAGAGCAATCGGACCACTTCAATCTGGGTGTGGATACCTTGCGGGAGGCAGGTATCTCGATTGAAGTCGACGATTTCGGGTCAGGTCATGCGTCCGTGATTGCCCTGATGCAGCTCAAGCCCGATGCGATGAAGATAGATCGCCGCCTCACGCTCGGCGTCGTCGAACACTCTGTCTACCGCGAAATTGTCCGAAACGTGGTCGGGATCGCGGACAGCCTTGAGCTCACGGTAATCGCGGAAGGCGTCGAAAGCGAGGAACAGGCGAGCTGTCTAATGGAGCTTGGCTGCGACGTTTTGCAGGGATTTGCTTTTGCCAGGCCGATGCCAGCCGGGGAGTTGCACGCCTACCTGACGGATGTTCGGCCAGTCGTGGCCCTGGGGCGGCGAGAACTTGAGGGCGGGTAACTCGCCCAGGCGTTTCTGGAACTGTGTACGCCAAAGCTTCCGTCGAAACATGGCCGCCCCGTCCACCGGGCATCGGAGAGTGGTCGTCCCATCTCTTGCCGACCCCGCCGTGGCCGCAACAGGATCAAGGGGATCATCTGGAGTTCAGCTTCGCTGATTGCGGGTCACCGTCGGTCTGACAGGGCATGTTGACCGTCGCGCCGGCGATTGTCGGGTGTCGGTGGCTCGTGGCAGTGGCGACTGTCATCCAAGTTGGGCATGCCGTTGCGCCAGCCACGCCGGGAGAATAGCGCGCAGAGCGCTGCCGTTGGCGCCGTCAGCGACCTCGGCAATCATCCGCAGGACACGCTTGTCGTCGGCAGCCAGCTGCCGTCCGGACCAGCATTTTGGCGTGGCCTCTACAAGATCGCTGAAGCCGCTGGCCCAGTCGCAAAAGGCGTCGTCATCGAGCGCAGCAAGCCTGCTGGCGCTGACTTTGGCATTCCCGGTAGCATCGTCGATCTGGTCGATATCGGCCTGGATCAGCTTGAGCACGCGGTCGAGGCTCCCCTCGCCCTGGAATTCGATTCCGCCGATGAGCGGCATCAGCCAGGCCTCCGGTGTTGGCTCGTGCGGGGCAATCACCAGAGCCGTCAGGTATCCTTCCAGCATTGCCGGTGGAATGCCTTCCGTGGCAAGCATGCTACGGATGTCAATCTGCTGGCTGGCGCTGTCATTGGGGCGGAATCCCCGGTTGCGTGCGGCATCCGCCGCAAGCGTCATCTCGACGATGGCAGCCATCACGGGGATCCGCTTGAGTGTTCCCTCGCCCAGCAGCGTCAGGGCCACGTCGGCACAGGTGAGCCAGAGATCCGATGGCACATCCGCGGATTTCAGAACGGCAGCGCAGAGAGCGAAATGCCGCGCCCACCAGGCCCGGCGGGTGCTCAGATGCGTCCAGACCGCCTCCGCGCGACCGGTGTCGCTGCGTGCGCGGGCGATGGCATCGCGTAAGTCGCGTGTGTCCTCGAACCAGCTATCGGCGTGCTCGAACCGGGAGATCAGTGCGTCGCTGGCCTGCATCAGGGTTTTGCGTTGTGCGGCCGGGAGCTCTTCCAGGACCTGCTTCGCGCCTAGGCTGTCGAGAATGTCGGGCGTACCGCTTGCTCGGGGTGTGAGACTTTGGGAGCCGAACAGCTCCAGAAGATCCACGAGCCCGGGTGCAGGCATTCTCCCCATCGCGGCCCCTTCGCCCAGGCTGAGAGCCAGGAGTGCAGTCAACGTCTCGGATGGCAGGTCGAAGGTTTCGATCTCGTCTGTGGCGTGAGCGAAGATGCGTTTCTGCTCTGTCGCGCTGTTGCAAGGGACGATGAAGGCGTCCTTCAGCCCATGGCCTTGTTTCAGCATCGCTATGGCCACGACGCGCCGACTGCCGATCTGGACCCCCGCCACAAGGTTTTGCGCGCCGGCGCCGTCGGGCAGGCTACCAGCGGCGCGATGGATCTTCACCGTGGGTGAAGCCGCGGTGTTCCGGCCCATCTGCGAGCGGATTACACCGTCGAGGGCATCACGAGCTGGGTCGGCGGGCATCACCTTGCGGATGCCTGGCAGAAGGTTTGCAAACACGTCCGCAAGTGTACCCGCCATGGCCCGCGTCATCAGTGCGGTTGCTGCCGCGAGGCGAACTGCGGGTCGTGGATCCAAGAGCCAGTGCAACCCCAGCCGTGCCTCCATGGTTCCGGGCCGGGCGACGATCATCGATACGAGATAAGCTGCGGGATCAAGCGGGAGCCCGGCCAGAAGCTCGCTCAGGGCGGCGTGGATCTGCAGTGAATTGTCGCCGATTTCCTCCATCAGCGGGCCGAGGAGCGCGTCGAGATCGGGCGTTTCCGCCGGGGCGCTCTCCGTCATCGCTTCGGGCGACAGAAGCGCGAAGGGCGGCGGGGTGAGGCCTGCGCGGGCGTAACACTGCGAAAGCCGCAGACGCTGCACAGGCAGGAGAGGTTCGGCCGCGTCGCGTGCGCTCATCGCTTCTGCCAGTGTCTCCATCAGCACCGAGCCTTCGGGTGTTCCGTTCTCAGTCCCCATTCGCGCTTCGTCGAGAGCCGCGGCCAGAAGCATCTCTGCAGCCCTTGTGGTATCGGTTTCGCCACACTCCAGCATCGCATCGGCCACAGCGGTGATATCGCTTGGGTTAGCCAGCAAGTTCTCGGCGCCCGCACGCAGCATTCTTGCCTGCACGGCAGCGTCGGACTCGTTCGCGATGGCGTCGATCAGGGAAGGAACTCGACCGGTCATGGCACATCCCTACGAATGCCGTCGCAGCCAGGCAAGGCGGCACGCCTCGGATCTCGGCGCCAGGCCGAGATGACGCGCGTCCTCGAGACCACACTCGCGGCAGGCTTGCTCGGCTGGTCGACCGACGAAGACGCCATGGCCGGGGCCCTGGCTTTTGAGGGTCGTGACCGTCCTGGTTCTCCGCCGAATGCGATCAACTGTCCCTTAGAGGAGACCCCGGCGCGCTCTCAGGCGCCGGGACGGTAGCCGTCGGGATGCGTCCGGTGCCAGTTCCAGGCCGTCGCGATGGTCTTCT